>JBDTYM010000036.1:0-38793 GCA_040005635.1 Dokdonella sp.
GAGCGCATCCGCCAGATCGAAGCCAAGGCGCTGCGCAAGCTGCGTCATCCGAGTCGCTCGGAGCAGCTGAGGTCGTTCCTCGATCTCGAATAACGGCGCCGCGCAGGCCGTGAACAACGAAAGGGTGGGCGCAAGCCCACCCTTTTTTCGTTGCACGCGATCCGGCGATATCAGCCCATATCGTAAAAGAACTGCTCGTGCACGATCTTGCCGTCCTTGACGCGATAGACGCAGATCTCCTGCATGTTCACGCGACCGCGATGCTTGAACGTCGCGTCCATCGTCATCACGACCGAAAACCAGTTGCCGCTGACGAGCGGCTCGCTGACGCTGCCGCCGTGCATTTCCTCGATGTCCGCGTTGAAGAGGCGTCCCTTCTCGCGAATCGCCTCGATGCCTTTCACGATGACCGGCATGCCCGCCGGCATGCCTTCCATCTCGACGCTGACCGCGTCATCGGCATACAGCTCGTTCTGCGCCTGGTCGCCCTGGCCCTGGCGGCACAGTTCGATGAGACGGTGGGCGATGGCTTCGGTGTTCATGCGTTTCTCCTTCCGATCGGGAACGCGACTGTAAGTGGACCCTGCTGACAGCATCATGGCAGCAGCCTCGCAGGCTGGCGGCTCGCGGGCGCCTCGCCTATGATCGCCGCTCGGGCCTATAGCTCAACGGTTAGAGCAGGGGACTCATCGAAAGGTGTCGCCGCGATGAAAGTCGCGGACGAGAACGGGATGAATTCAGGGAAACCGCAGCGGCAGCCTTCGAAAAGATGCTGGCCGGCGGCAATCCTGAGCCAAGCCGACGGTGCACCGTCGGAAGGTGCAGAGACTACCTGAGGGCTGCAGCGCCCTTGATCACAGGCTAGAGCGTCCCGCGCCCACCCAGCACTCCGCTGCGGGCGAAGAGATAGTCCGCGCCGGTTGGAAACAATCGGAAACCGCGAATCCCTTGGTTCCAGGTTCGAATCCTGGTGGGCCCACCACAAACAAGTCCGAGCTGGTCCGATGAGGAGCGCGGTCCAGTGTTTCGCCCGCAAAAAACAAGAAAAATAGACCGACGTGGTCGCGACTCGTCCGAAGACATCCACACACAATGTGAGTATGGTTGTGAGTGACGTCGCCGTTCCGGCTGCCATTACTCACAGAAGACGCACTGATGCTGACCAATGCGAAATTGCGCTCGCTGTAGCCGCGGGAAGCCGTTTATCGAATTGCAGACTCCCATGGGTTAGCGATCGAAGTTCGCCCCGCAGGAGGAAGGCTCTGGCGCTATCGATACAGATTCAACGGACGAGCAAGCATGGCTACTTTGGGGGAATGCCCGGGAGTTTTCCTCTCGGAGGCGCGCAGGCTGCGCGACCAAGCGCGAGCCACGCTTAACGCAGGAATTTCGCCCGTAGCGGACGGCCGAGCAAAAAAGGCGGCGCGGATCGACCGTGCGGGGAACACCTTCGCAGCCGTCTGGTCGCTATGACGGCAAACATAGGTTCAAGCACTCTATTCTGCTCAGGATAATCATTTTCTTAGCGCTATCGCCCGCTGCTGTTTTTTCGCAACGCCGAGATGAAACGCCTTCCTACTGATGCTCCATGCGTCACAAACGCGAGCTTTTAGCTCGTGCCTGTCGGGAAAAAGATAGAAGCGACGACAAATGAAGCGTCGTATCACAGCAGCAGGCATCACTTCGTTTGCAGAGACCTTGCGCAAACGGAATTCAGATAGAGATTCAGCGGGAAATTTCGCGAAGTGTTCGAGGCGAACGGCTAGGTCAACGACCGACCGCGTACCGGTGACGGTCGGCATTAGAACTTTCTCGATCGTAGGTCCAAGTTCTTCAGACCCAATAGCCGAAGAAATCTTTACCAGGGTACCGACCGCGATATTTATAACCATTCCCTTCAGAACTTCTTCCGCTTCAGCCTGAAGCTCCTTAGATTTCAGCTTATACTCACTGATATTTGCGAACTCCTGATCGAGGCGATGGCGAATCATAGACTGAGCCGTAATGTCGATTGTTTTGAAAAGAGCACCAAGCGTCCTAAGTCCAAGTCCAACGCAAGACTCCATTATGTCCTTTTTCACAGGGCCTTTGAGGGAGCCTGAATGGTTGCGTAAGACTTGTCCCAATACCTGTAAAGTCTTGAATGAACGATTGATTCCGATGACAAGGTCTTGGTCTTTTAAGGCATCGAATTTTTCAGCTTCGTCAACCACGGACTCGTCTTGAGGAAACGAGTTCTCGAATTCTTCTAACCTATCACGTGCATTCGCATATTCGATATATACCTGTCTAACTTGGTTTGATCCGACCTTGTTGAGAAGGTTGGCGCTCGCAAAAAGATCGTATTGCGCAACGCCTTCGAAGCACGAGTGCGCTCTCGCCATCAAACTCATAATTATTTTGTGGTCAAGAGAGAGGTGTGCCAGGAAAAGAAGAATGTTTGCCGAGCGTTCCGTATGGATGGTATCTAGCAGGATGTCTACGGCAGCATACCTAAACTCCGCTTCTGCGCTGCAAAGGTAGTTTGCGACGAAGAAGTAGTAAAGGTATGTGTACCTAAACGCTATCAAATCGCTCTTTTCCTCCCAGATGTCTGCTCCCATGAATTGGGACCTGACCCGATCGAATTTGTAATCGAGGTCATAATCAGTGGAATGCCCAAGATGAAAAGCGAGGAGCGCCTTGTCGTCGAGTCCGTCAGCCTTGCCTACGAATAGCTTACCTGCGAACATTGTTAGGTAAGTTGTCGCTGTATCAACCGAGAAAAGCGGTACCTTCTTCTGCAATGTCTGTGTAATCAGGGCCTGGTAAAGAAATCCCTGCGATCCGTTCTTTATTACGGTAGACAGATCGCGCTCTGCTTCGGCCTGCTGGAGTATGATCAAAACGAAGATCGGGACTGAAGGTATAAGATTCCGACCAAGTGTGTCATCGACTACTCGTGCGCATCGAATCGCGAGAGATTCGATTTCCTCGCGTTCGACCTCAGTTTGCTGCCCGATAGAAAGCCACTTCTCAATTAGTTCTGCGCGAACTTTGTAACTGAGCGGCAGGAAGTCATAGACGAGCGTTTTGACTCCCGCGGCAGTTATGGTCATCGAATCAATAGATATTTCGAATCCAGGCGATGAATTAACGAACACAAAAATGCGTGCAAATTTGTTTGACAAATTTTCGAAGAGTGCTTTTTTTGCCTCAGAGTTTCCTTTGACGAGTTCGAAGTCATCTATGATTAGAACGCGCTTCTCGGCGGAAAGCTGAATATACTCATTAATGGAGTGTTCCCCATATTGCTTAGAGACGGCTCTCTCCATTCCGGTAGCGCTGCCTAGCTGAATTGGCGAGCTTGAGTCCTTGGCTGAAAGGTAAAGCGGGAAGTGATTCAACTTTCTAAATAAGAGACAGAACTGCTTCGCTAACGTCGTCTTTCCGGATTGCTCATCGCCTAATATGAAAACGACAGAGCCGATCGGAGTTTCGTTAAATAACTTATCGGCCGTGCATTTCGAAGATTCTATGAGGACTGTTTGCTCAGCGTCCCTTATATTCTGTCGCAACGAAGGCCATACAAAAATATCGGCGAGTTGCAGGTTTTCTTTGCGGCGATGGGTATAGGCGGCGCCGGCATCATCGATCCATTCGAGATGCCTGTTGGTGAAGCTCAGCACATTGCCTCTGCCATTGTTTCTCTTGAATGGGCGCCAGTCGGCATCCGTTCTTGCGTCGTCGCGTTCGTAGTTTGTGAAGCTCCACTTGTATGCCGCTGCCTTGATGAGGTCGCCCTCTTGATCCAACGCAATGGTTCGAAATCCACTCCTCATGAGTAAGTTAGAACGATCCTGAAGCACATCGCCGAAATAAGCCTCATACGTTGCATCGTTGTAGAGGACGTCTATCCGCGTCAAGTCGTCCCGGTGTTCGTGCCCGAAGAACATCAGATCGGCTCTTTCGCGCATGTGCTCGAGCAGCTTGTTGGAGTTATTGGACTCCATCCAACTCAAGGGGTGGTGCATAACGTAGGCGACGAGGCATTTTCCACGATCGTGGCTTAATGCGCTGACGGGAACGCTAAGTTTACCCTGGTCATTTGCGCCAGACGCTAGAAGGGCACTATTAATTCCAACATATGAAAGCGCCGCGGCATCGTCAGTAAGAGTCGTTTCCCAAGCGTTAGTTCGCTGCTGCTGAGGGTTCAATTTTCCAACGAAATCCCAGAATGCTGATTGAGCATCCAAGAGTTGAGACTCGCGCGCCGTTGTGGAGCCTTTTGTCTTGATGCTGTCAATCAGATCGAGCCTTGCGCTCATGTCTGCGGGAAGCAGGCAGTCGTGGTTGCCAGGAACAATGAAGACCTTCGGCTCAACGGATGTCCGAGCTCTTAGTTCCGAGGCGACCTGCGAGATGAAACCACTTGCAAACTCATACTGCTCAGGGCGGCCACTTTGAGCGATGTCCCCAGACAGGACGAGGTGACAATGATCCGCTTTCACTGACAGGTCTGACGTTGCGGCGGCGGCTAGAAGTTTGGCGCGACCAAGAATTGGGTCGTTGGCGCGCTCAATGTGAATATCCGTCAGATGTATGATCAGCGTTGTCATCTTGAGTCTCTCCGCTTGTCGACCGGTTGGCGCGTGTGCCAACAAAGCATGTGGAAGCATGCCAAAGTCGTGCCACGTCCGACCCGGGAGAGTATGTGCGTAGCGCCGCCTTGAGGCGCTCTTATGACGTCGGCGACGTCAGACGTACATTGGACCTGCTTGGACGCCTAGCAGCGCAGTTGCGCCGTGGTCATAAAGTCAAAAAAGGCGAGGAGTCCGCGGTCGCGCGCTTTGGGTATGCGATGTCAAAAGAATTCCGAGCTTGAGGGCCGAGTCAATCGCGGATTGTCCGAAGCGCCCCTTAGTAGTCAGCACTCGATGCGTCGTGCCAGCCGGTCAGAGGCGTGCCTCAGACGGCGCAGAAAAGTGAGTACAAATGTGAGTACGACGTCACGACTGATCCAATAAAAATTCTTAGAATCAATGTGATAGGACGAATATGTGGTTGTTGGTGGGACATAGAGGGGACTTCGGCGTCCGTAGATGCAAGTGTGAGTGAAAGCATAGTTTGGTCGAAGGCCAAAGGTTCATCGAGTCGCGGTTTCCACGCGCTAGCCCGACCGCATCTGCGTAGTCCGCTTGCGAGCCGAAGCAGTCGGTGAGCGGGACAAGCTTCCTCGCGATTGCGGGCATCGATACGAGCGTGTGGGCGCTCTCAGTGTTGAGCCAGATCCGTGCTGAATTCGGACTGCCGACCTTTTCCAGCCGGTTCGTCTCGTCGTGCTCTGCCCCTCGAAACACGAGGTGATCATCGCCCCGGGCTGCAGGGATTCCAGCTATTCGGTTGGGCAGATTCTCGGGCCCCGTTCTGTAGTCACGTCTTGGCCGCGCGGCGCGCCTCGTTCAGCGCCTCGCGCGCGGCTTGCGTGCGCGGTTCGTCGCCACCGAGAAACTTCTCGCGCAAGGCGATCGCTTCGGTGAGCAGGCGCAGGCCTTCCGCGCGATCGGCGTTACGCTGGATCAGCAGCAGCGCGAGGTCGTAGCGCACGGTCGCGGCAAGGGGATGTTCGGCCTGCGGAATGTAGGAAGCGTACGAAGCGAGCGCCGCACGCAATTCGCGCTCTGCGCCTGCGGCGTCACCAGAATCCCTCAACGACAACGCGAGCAGATGGTGCGCCATCGCCGTGTATCGGCTGCTTTCGCCGCGAACTTTCTGCGCGCCGGCGAGTGCCTTTCGTTCGAGTTCCACCGCAGTTGCGATTTGCGCCTGTCGCCGTTTCACTTCGCCGAGACGATAGAAGGTCACGAAACTGTCCGGGTTGCTCGCGCCCGCCTTGCTCTCCCGACTCGTGACTTCGGTCAGCTCGGCGCTGGCACGATCGAGGTCGCCGCGCAGCATGTGCACGACCGCGATATCGCCGAGCGCAATGGTTGCGCCCTGGTAATCGCGCCCGTACTTCTTCTCGAAAATGCGGAGCGCCTCGTCCAGGATGCGCTCCGCCGCGGGCAGGTCGCCGCTGTCGGTTAGCACCAGTCCGAGATTGATATCGGTTCCCGCAAGCGCAGGATGCTCGTCGCCGAGCTTGGCGCGCTGCGCGCCGAGCACCTGTTCCAGCATGGTGCGCGCCTGCGCATACAGACCTTGATGGTAGTAGCTGAGCCCCAGATCGCGTCGCATCGCCATCGTGGACGGATGATTGGGGCCGAGCACTTTCTGATACGTCGCCAGCACCTGCTCGTACATCGTCTGCGCTTCGGCGGGGCGCGATCTGGCTTGCAGGACCAGACCGATGTTGGCGCGCGCGCGTGCGACGTTCATGTCATCAGGGATTGCATTGCGCGACGCGACCTCGAGGCTTTCCCGAAATTGAGTTTCGGCGCCGTCGTAATCGGACAAACCCCAGCGGGCGCCGCCTGCCGTCGACAACGCGTCGAACAGGACAATGGAATCCACCTTGGCCTCTCGCACCAGCGTCAGTTCGGCATCGCTGAATTGTTTCGCTGCGACGAAATCGCGCTGGGCAATCGCAACGCGCGCTTGCGCGTGCAGAATTTGCGCCCGTTTGTCCGCCGCGACGCGAGGGAGGGTGCCGGCTTTGCCGGCTGCGTCGGCAGCAAGCGCGGCCGCGGTCTTCAGATCGCCGAGTTCAGCCAGCGTGTTGGCACGTTCGGCTTCTGTTTGCAGCAGCAGCAATATGTGTTCGGGATTCGCCGACAAGGCGCGGATCGCATGGTCCTGCAACGTATTCGCCTGATCGAACAAACCCAGCTGATAGTAGATACGCCCCAGCGCGCTTTCGATCTCGGCTTTCTGCCCGCTGTCGAGCGCGCTATCGCGTTCGATGCGCTGCGCGCCGCGATCGAGCAATTCATGTGCACTGACTTCCCGCCCCTTGGCCTCGTGTGGATCGACGGCAGTGAACAGGCCGAACAGGAATTCCTTTACCGCAAGCGACGTCCTCGCCTCGTGTGCGGTCTGGCGCGCCTGCCAGATGACGGCTGCGCCGCTCGCGACCAGGATCAGCAGGATCGCTGCGGATCCCGCCAACGGAAGCCAGTGCCGGCGAACGAATTTGCGCAGCCGATAACGCCGGTTACCGCCGCTGATCGCACGACCTTCGACGACCGCGCGCACGTCATCGGCGAGTTCGGCAACCGACGGATAACGCGACTCGGGCTCTTTCCGCAGCGCACGCTGCACGATGCGATCGAGATCACCACGCAGGCTGCGGCGCAAGGTCGACACATTCATGCCGCGTGTCGCGGCGGCAGCTTCCGCTGTCGCGGCCTTTGCGGAGCCGGTGGTGCGGCCTAGTGCGCGGCCGAGGTTTTCCGGCTCGTCCTCCACCACCGCCTTGGCCCAGCTGATAGAGCCGGCATCCGCGCGTGCGTAGGGCAAGCGCCCGCTGAGCAATTCGTACAGCAATACGCCAATCGCGTAGACATCGGTCGCGGTGGTGATCGGTTCACCGAGTACCTGCTCCGGCGCTGCGTACTCAGGCGTCATCATGCGTGCCTGTGTAGCGGTGCGGCCGTCGCCCTGCTCCGCATCGATCAGTTTGGCAATGCCGAAATCGAGCAGCTTGGTTTCGCCGTCGGCAGTAACCAGGATATTGGAAGGCTTGAGGTCGCGATGCACGATCAGATTGCGATGCGCATATGTCACCGCTCCGCAGATTTGCAAGGCAAGGCGGAGACGCGCGCACACATCGAGCGTTTGCGCGTCGCAATAGCGCGTGATCGGTGTGCCTTCGACGTATTCGAGGGTGAAGTACGGCGTGCCGTCGGTCGCCACGCCCCCGTCGTGCAACTGCGCGATGTGCGGATGGGTCAGGCGGGCGAGGAAATTGCGTTCGCGCAGGAAGCGCTCGCGCGTTTCGGCGCTGACAAAATCGGCCCGGACGCGTTTGAGCGCAACGCGCTGGACGAAATCGCCGTCCTCGCGCTCGGCAAGGTAGACGCTGCCCATGCCGCCTTCGCCGAGCAGGCGCACGACGCGATAGGCGCCGATTCTCCGTCCGATCAGGTCGCGCGCCGACTCGTCGATAGGCATGCGCTTGAGCACGTCCATCGCGCTGTCGTCGAGGATTCCGGGTGAAGCGCGCTGCGCGGACAGCAGCCGCTGCACCTCATCCAGCAAGACGGCATCGTCGCCGCATTGGCCGAGCAGCCACGCGTCGCGTTCGGCTTCCGGCAGCGGTTGGCACTCGCGGAACAAATCCTTGATGCGCAACCAATGCGCGTTGTCGTTCACATCGCATGCCCCACATCCATCGCCTGGCGCAGATACGCGCGCGCCAGTTCCCAATCGTGCCGCACCGTGCGTTCGTGGCGACCGAGTTCGTCGGCGATGTCCTGGAAGGTGAGGCCTGCGAAGAAATGCCATTCCACCAATTGCGCGAGATCAGGATCGCGCTGACTGAGCGCGCACAACGCTGCGTCGAGCTCGAGAGCCTGCTCGGCGGTCGCAGCGCCGAGGTCGCGTGTATCGATTTCGAGGTGTTCGGCGCCGCCGCCGCGCTTCGCGCGCGTGCGACGGCGCGCATGATCGATGATGATCTGGCGCATTGCGCGCGCGGCGAGTGCAAAGAAGTGGCGTCGGTTCTCGATGTGATCGACCCGACCCGCGCGCAGTCTCAGATAGAGTTCGTTGACCAGGGCCGTGGGCGACAACGACGATCCCTGCACGAGCGCGCTTTGCCGCCGCGCACAGCGCTTGAGTTCGTCGTACATGAGCGCGTACGCGGCATCGTGTGCGGCCGCATCGCCGGAATTCGCCGCGTTCAGCAATTCGGTGATTTTCGACCCTGTCGCCATCTTCGTGTTCGGCCGCTGCCCCTGGCCGAGCATACCAGTGCGGATTGACGCCAACCGCGGCCGGGTCGGCGGCTTGAATCTTCGGCGCCCGCTTTCAGGCCCAACCGACGTATGGGTGGAGGAGACCCAAGCGAGACTGCCCATGAATTGCCCGAACGGCGACTTCCATTGTGGAACGCGCCCGCGGCGCCAGGCGCCGTGCGTGCCGAAGCTTGCCTGTGCGATCGGCCTGCTGACCGCCTACTGCTCGACACACGCCCACACGTTCTGCATCACGAACGCAGCGCAATTGCAGGACGCGTTGACGCAATCCTCCGCCGGCGGCCTGTACGACGCGGAAGACAACACCTTGCACCTGGTCCATGGGCTCTACCAGACGGGCGCCGCCACCGGCAATGCACCGTTCTTCTACACCTCGCCGAACTCGATGCATTTTTTCGGCATCGCGGGTGGCTACGCCGACGGCTGCAACGCGCCGACGCGGCAGACGCCGCGCACACGGCTCGATGGCGGCGGCCACACCGGCGTGCTCGCGCTGCGCAGCGCGCAGGGCGCGGTCGACGTACGCGGCCTCACGCTGCAAAACGGCGACGGCGCCCAGCCGGGCACCGGTTTGCAGGTCAACTATCTCGTGAGCGCCAACGCCGCGGTGGCGATCCAGGACGTCGTCGTGCGCAACAACCATTCGAGTGGCAACGCGGGTGGAGTATTCGTCACCGCCGGGGGCGGCACCTTGTGGTTCGTCAACAACCAGATCACCGGCAACAGCGCCGATGGCAACTATGGCGGCGGCCTCATCACCGGCAACGGCACTGATAGCGAGGTCTACAACAATACCGTCGCGCGCAACACCACGGTCGCGGTCAGCGGTGCGGTGGGTGGCCTGTATTGTGGAGGGACGGCGTCCTGCAACGTCCATGGCGGCATTTTCTGGAACAACACCGGCGCCGGACTCTATCTGGGGGGCGATGGCACGCTCCGGTACAACGACTACGGTGTACTCGGCGGGCAGGCGCCGGGTACCAGCGAAGGCAACGTCAGTGTGAACCCCCAGTTCGTTGATGCCGACAACGGCGATTTCCATCTCGCCGGCAATTCGCCCTTGCTCGGAACCTCTCCCTACTACAGTTACGCCATCGACCTCGACGGCAATCCACCGACGGAATCCGGCAGGATCGACCTCGGCGCCTACGAGGAAACGATCTTCGTCGACGGGGTCGATGAAGACTGAGCACCCGGATTGCGACGCAGCTGACGTACTGATGGAGGAAACCCCGAGAAGGAAACCTGTCCATGTACCCAAACGACACCCGCTCCGTGCCACGCCTGCCGAGTCGGTCCACGCGTGCGCTGCTGCGCGCCTGCGCGATCGGCCTGCTCGCGACTTGCGGCGTGGCACACGCGCACTATTTCTGCATCACCACCGCAGCGGAACTGCAGGACGCGCTGACGCAATCCTCCGACGGAGGCCTGTACGACGACGAAGACAACAGCCTGTTCCTGGTCCACGGGCTCTACAAGACGGGTACGGTCACCGGCAATCAACCCTTCTTCTACTACGCGCCGACCTCGACGCACGAGTTCGACCTCCTCGGCGGCTACGCCGACGGTTGCAGCGCGCCCACGCGGCAGACGCCAGCCACTCGGCTCGACGGCAACGGCCAAACCGGCGTACTCGTGCTACGCAGCACCCATGGTGCTGTCTTCGTGCGCGGCCTCACACTGCAGAACGGCAACGGCAACCAGCCAGGGGCCGGCCTGCAGATCAACTACCTCGTGACCGTCAACAACTCGGTGGATGTCTACGACGTCATCGTCCGCAACAACCACTCGAGCGTCGATGGGGGCGGGATGTACGTCGCCGGCAGCGGCAGCGGCACGCGGCTTTTCGACAACCTGATCATCGGCAACAGTACCGATGGCAACTACGGTGGCGCCTTGATCGTCGGCAGCGGCGACACGAACGGGATCAACAACAACACCGTTGCACGCAACACCGCCGCCGCGGCCAGCGGCGCGGTGGGTGGCCTGTTTTGCGGCGGCTCCACGCCGTGCCAGATCGAGGGCAGCATCTTCTGGAACAACACCGGTGTCGGGCTTTATCTGGACGATGGACTTGGCGTGCTCCACTACAACGATATCGGCACGCTCGGCGGGCAAGCGCCCGGCACCAGCGAAGGCAACGTCAGCGTGAACCCCCAGTTTGTCGACGCCGACAACGGCGATTTCCATCTCGCCGGCAACTCGACCCTGCTCGGAACCTGCCCTTACATCAGTCACTCCAGTGACCTCGACAACAATCCGCCGACGCTATCGGGCAGGATCGACCTTGGCGCCTACGAGGAAACGATTTTCATCGATGGCGTCGATGGAAACTGAGCGTTCTTCATCGAATCCTGAGCCGGGAAGCGGGCGGTAAAAGCTCGTCGCATCAAGCGCAGAGCGTCATGTCCGCAGCGATCACCATGATGATTGTGGGATTGCTTCAAGGCTCAGGACCTGGCCAGCGTTCGCCTTCGACCCGAATCAGTGTGCAAGTGGCATCGCGCTGCACGAGCGGTTGGTTGACGTATCCATCCGCTGCCATATCGTCGACGACATCAAGACGAGCGGCAGCGGGAGTTCCGCGTGACCGTCCGCGAGCTCGCAGGAGGCGCGTTGCGCAGCGCTAATCGAAGCCGTCGCTGAAGATAACGTCCGACGCCGCGCCGGGCGCTTCGTAGGCGCCGATGTCCGCGGCGGCGCTGGTGACGCGAGGGAAGCCTGCGCCGCGCTGGTCGTTGTCGAGGTTGTCCGGATTCGATCCCGCGTCGAGCGCGACGCTGGTCATGTCGAACGCATGCGTCAGCGTCGGCCCGCCGTTGTCGGCGAGAGGCAGCAGCAGCGGGTCGGCGGTGAGCGTGTCCGCCGGCAGCGGGGTATTCGTCGTCATGACCAGGTTGTGATCGCCGCTGACGGTCGCATCGCTGCTGAAGATATCGAAGTCAGCCGCCGTGTAGTAACCGAACTGATTGGACGCGTACGTCGATCGGTTGCCGGAAATGATCGAGCTCTTGATGTCTGTCTCGCCGTAGTAGACGTAGGCACCCCCGCAGTACGGCGCAAAGTTGTTCGTGATGGTGCTGTTGTGCAGCGTCGTATAGGTCATGCGGTAGGTGAGTATCCCGCCGCTGGTGTTCGTCGTGCTGTTGCCCGAGATCGTGCTGTTGACGACGCTGACCCCACCGGTATCGCCGCTGTAAGGTCCGAGCGCGGCGATACCGCCGCCAATCCAGGCGGTGTTGTTGTCGAATGTCGATCCCGAGATGAGGTTGCCGCCGAGTCGGCTCGCGACACCGCCACCAACCGAACCGCGATTGTTCTGCACGGCCGTGTTGTGCGTGATCGTGCTGTCGGAGATCGTGACATGGCCGCCGGCATACGCGCCCCCGCCAAATGACGTGCCGTTGATCAGGTACGGAGTCGGGTTGCCGGGAAGGTAGTAATAGTAGAAGTGGCCCTTGGTCGTGTTGCCGCTGAGCGTGGTGTTGCTCAGCGTGATGTTGCCGACCGCGCAGACCGCGCCGCCGTATGCATGCGCCGTGTACGCATAGCAGTGGGTGAGCGTCGAATTGCTGATGTCGATGTTGGCGCTCGAAAGCACGCACGCGCCGCCGTGGTAGGCGTAGCCCACGGTGTAGCCGTTGGCAATCGTCAGCCCGTCGATCGCGAGCAAGTCGGTGCCGTAATGGTTGATGACGCCCGAGAGGCCGCCGGCGTCGATGGCCAGCGTGGATGCGCCAGGTCCCTGGATGGAGAGGCTGTCGACGGTCACATTGATCGCGCCGGTCGTCAGAGAGATCGAACTGCACGAAAGTCCCGACAGGTCGACGACGTCGCCGCTGACCGCGTTGGCGACCGCGTCGCGCAGCGTACCCGGACCAGCGTCGTCGCAGCTCGTGACGGCAACGACGCCGGCCGGTCGATCCGCTGGCGCCGGCCGCGCGGCGCGTGCGCTCGCCGCCGCTTCTTCCATCACCTGTCGCAGCGAGAGACCCTTGCGCGTCAGTCCCGACGATGTCGCCAGCAGTTGCGCGACGTGCGAGCGCTTGATCGCATGCGCCGGACGCGGACTCGCGAGCGGGTGCGCGGGGTCTGCAAGCAGTGCGCCGGCGGGAACGATGGCCAGGGCAGCGGCAAGACACGCCGCCAGCGGTTTCAGGTGTAAGGGGGAGGACATGTTCATCGGAGATTTCCTGCTCGACGAGTTGCTTCGGCGATCGATCGATTGGATACACCGTCGGACCAGCGCACGATCGCAGCGATGCGCTACACGCGAGTATCTTCACCACGTCCCTGGCAGTTCAAGCGAATTTCGTGCCCGATTTGGTGCATGACAGATTTCTGTCACGCAGAACACAGCGCGTTGCCCGCCGCTTCGGTCAGGCTTCGCCCACAAGGCCACGGAGCAGCCAACCGAGTTGAAACCGCGAGCTCGCATCGGCACCTTTCAGGAGCTCGGCGATACGCCGGTTCAGTGTGCTCGCCGAGATTCCGAGCTCATGTGCGATCGCCTTGTCGTTGAGGCCGACGGCCAGCAGCGCGATCAGATCGTCGGCACTCGGCGGCAGTCGCGATGCCTGCCCGCCACTCTTCAGCACGCCGCTGCGCGTGAACACGACCGGCGTCGCGCGCTCCCACAGATTCTCGAACAATGCATAAAGCGCATCGAGCAATGCCGAGGAGCGCACCAGCAGCGACGGGCCATCGGGCTTGTGCACATGCAAGGCCAGCAGGCCGATGCGCCGATCGATGATCAGCATCTTGAACGGCAGCTGTGGAAACACGCGTACCTCCTCGCCGGCTTCGATATCCAGCCGCATCCGCTTTACCGCGCCCGGCAACGCAAGGAATTCCGCATCGGAAATGCTGCGACTGCGCACACCTCGCGCGTATGCGTTCTTTTGCGCCTCGTCGACCTCGTCGAGCGACGAAAAGATCACCGGCGCGCGCTGCAGGCACACCACCTCGGTCTCCATCGTGCGCTGCAGTTGCGCATAGACCTGACCGATCGCATCGCGATTCGTGATGATCTCGATCGTCTGCTCGCGACCACTGGCACCAGGCGCGGCAGCCGCGTGCTCGTTCAACTCCGGAATCGTCGACAGCGCGCGCTCGAGATCCTGCCGGCGCTGCTTGACCAGCGATTCGATCGCGATATCCGGCGATGTTGGAATATAACGTCGCGGGCGCTCCGGCGAATGTGACGCCAAGCCCTTGGCCTCGACGGCATCGAGCAGGCGCTGAGCCTTGCGCGGCGGCAAACCGAGCGCCGCCGCGACATCGTCGACCGTGGCGGTGCGCAGCGAGAGAAGAATCCGCCACGCGCGCTCTTCCTGATCGTCGATGCCGACGGCAGCAAGGGGGCTATTGAGATCGATCGTGTCGCGTTCGATGGTCATGGATGAGCAACCAACACGGTCGGCATTTGTTCCCCCTTCAGAGCGGCCGGCCTCTCGGTACCGTCGACACATCCGATCTTGCCAACAAGCCCGTCGACACCGTCGAGGAATCGCCGGAAATCCCATTCCTGTCGTGATCCACCGACTCCATCACTCCAAAAGATCGCGGCGATCCAACCAGACTCACTGCCTCAAGTATCGTTGCAGCGACCACAGGGTGAGCCTGCGGAGCGCCGCGAGTTCATCGTGCGCCGTCTGCCGATACGACGCCAGGAACTCGTCAGCGAGCGGTGCAGAAAGATGCCGACTCGAGCGGGCGGGTTCGCATCCCACTCGGCCAGATTCAAGACCGCCGGCAGCTGCAGGCGCTTGTTCCTGCGCTTTGCAGCTCTCGTGGCACGCGAAGACCTGAATGCGACGCGCGTCATGGCGCACGCGGGCCGGTGTGATCTGCCGGAAACGTTCAGCCCTGCCGCCCTGCTGCGAGACGTTAAGCTAGCGCATGGCGGCGACTCTCTACCGGTTCCGAAATTTCAAGCTCGACACCCAGGCTCGCGAGCTGCATCTGGATGGCGCTCTCGTGGCGCTGCCGGTCAGCACGCTCGACTGCCTCATCTATCTGGTCCACCACCGTCACCGAACGGTCGGCCGGGACGAGCTGACGGCAGCCGTATGGGGGCGCGTCGAGATCAGCGAGGTCTCGCTGAGCCACGCGATCATGCGTCTGCGGCGGCTGTTCGGCGATACCGGCAACGAGCAGAACAGCATCCGCACGCTGCCCCGGCTCGGCTATCGCTGGATCGTGGAACCGACGATCGAAGAGGTGGCCCAGCCGGTCGTCCAGCGCGAGCCGCCGGTGGTTTCCGAGCCGATGGCAGCCATACGGGACACAGGACCTGTCGCCGAACGGTCGTCGCCGACTGTCGAACCGCGCCGCCGTCTGCGCGGCGCGCGGTCCATCGGCGTGGTCCTGCTCCTGCTCGGGCTCGCTTCTGTGGTCGCGCTCGCGCTGCTTTCGAACCGGCGGCAGCCGCAGTGGCCGGGCCCCGACACCGGCGCGCGTCGCATGCCGGCCATGGTGCTGCCGGCGCAAGTGGAGGCCGGTGACGAATGGAGCTGGCTGCGTTTCGGCTTCATGGACCTGATCGCCAATCGCCTGCGCAGCGGCAACCTCGCCACGACGCCGAGCGAAACCGTCGTCGGCCTGGTCAACGCACACCAGCTCGACGCGACCGGGCAATTCCACGGCCAGCCGCCATTGAGCGGAGCGCCGACGATGCTGATCCGGCCGTATGCCGCCATCGTCAACGGCCTGTGGAACGTGCGCCTGGAGGCGCGCAGCGAAGGTCACGAGCTGATCGCCTCGGCACAGGCCAAGGACATCGTGACGGCCGGGCGCGCTGTGGCGGACGATCTCCTGCTCAAGCTCGGGCGCACGCCGCCGCGCAGCGCGGAGGCCGATCCTTCCACCGCATCGGCCGAGCTCGCCCAGCACGTGAACACGGCTGCGCTGACCGGGCAGTTGGAGGTCGCGTCCGCGCTCATTCGCGACGCGCCCGAGGCGCTGCGCAACAGCCCGGACGTCAGGCTCGCCGCCGCCGCAGTCGAGTTCTTCACCGGCGAGTACGAGGCCAGCAGCGCGCATGCCGAAGCGGTGCTCGATCAACTGCCCGCCGACAAGAATCCGGCGATGCGCGCGCTCGCGCTCGTCCGGCTCGGAACGGCGTATGTCCGCATGGATCGCGACGAAGAGGCCGACAAGGCCTTCGCCGAAGCGATCCAACTGCTCGAGCTGCAAAACGAACCCGATCGCCTGGCGGCCGCCTATACCGGGCGCGGCGTCGTCGCCGGGCAAGCGCAGCGGCTGGAGGATGCGGCGGCCTACTTCGGCCGCGCACGCACGCTGCACGAGATGAGCAACGATGCGTTCGGCGTCGCCCGCGTTGATCTCAACCTCGGTGCGGTCGCCATGGATCGCGGGCTGCCGGCCGCCGCCGTGCCGATCTTCGAGGACGCCGCCGCGCGATTCGAGAATCTGGCCACGCCCGAAGCGCTGAATTCGGCCCTGCGATCGCTGGCCGACGCGCAGTCGACGCTGCTCGAACACGCCCAGGCGCTGGCAACGACCGATCGCTTTTGGCCGGTCGAGACGCACAGCCGCAACCCGCGCGAGGGCTGGTGGCTGACGCTGAGTCGGGCGGTGATCCTCGGGGCCAACGGCCGTCTGCACGATGCCGACGCCTTGGTCACGCTGATCCGCACGTCCAGCGACCCTGCGAAGGACGCCGTCGTGCGCGTCGAAACCGACGCGCTTTCGGCCAATCTCGCTTTGCTGCGCGGCGACAACGACCAGGCCGCGAAGCTGGCCGCCACCGCGATGACGCCGGCCTTGCAGAGCACCAACTGGCAGGATTACGCAGGGGCCTGGCTGACGCGCATCCGTGGCTTGCAGCGTGGTCGCCAGCTCGAGGCCGCCGCGCAGCAGGTCGGCGGTTTTGTCCGGTGGGCTGCCTCGACCACGAACGGCCGCCAGCAGATGTACGCCCTGCTCGTGCAAGCCGACCAGGCCGATGCCGAAGGCAACAAAGCGCTGGCGCTGCAGCACTACGTCGACGCGATGTCGAGCGCCGAACGCCTTGGCATTCCGGAAGACATCGTCATCGTCGCCGAGTCGTACGCCGTGTGCCTGCTCGATGCAGGTCAGGTCGACCAGGCGAGTGCGATCGCGGGCCGCGTTGCCGCGTGGGCCGGCAAGGATATGCGCGCCGCCTGGATTCAGGCGGCGGTCTACCAGGCGTTGCGCAAGCCCGATGCGTCACGACAGGCGCTCGAGCGGGCGCGCCAGCTGGCCGGAGAACGTCGGCTGCCCGAGCTTCCGCAGGCTTCGTTGCCACCGCACTGACCCGCCCCGCGGCCGATGCCCCGCCGCGGCGTCGCCGCCTAAGTGTTCGCGTAAACCTTTGCTTTTACGGCAAAAGCATGACGCATTAACGGCTTCTACAAGTGCACCACAAGCGCCGCTCAAGGCCACTACAAACGCACACCCCACGCTTGGGCCACCCTGATTCGCCGCCGTCGTGCGGACAGTTGCTCGAGCCCGGCCAGGAGCGCCGGGCGAAAACGCGGTTTCCGCGGTCAGGAGTAGACGGCGCGCCGCAGACTTTCGGGGTATAGAAGATGAAAGCTTCCACCTTTCTCAGCCGCGCGATACCAGCCGCGCTATTGACCGTGCTGAGCGCCGGCGCGGCGTCGCAGCCATTTCCGCGTACCAGTCTCAACAAAGCCGGTCCCGGCCATTCCTTCATTTTCGGTACCGCGCCAGTGAAACGTCCGGCCGCCACCGACGGCGGTTGCGCGGCGGATGGCCTCTGCCTGGCGGTGACGCTGGCCCTGGCCGATTCGAGCAATCCGACCCTGTGCGGCAGCGCGACCGACCTCGCGGTCGATATCGGCGATCAGGTCAACATCTGCTACACCGTTACCAACAACTCCAGCACGACGCTGAACTACCAGTCGCTCGGCGACGATCACGTCGGCCAGCTCCTGACCAACAGCAATGTCGCGCTGGCGCCCGGAGCGAGCTACCAATACAACCGCACGATCACCGCCAGCACCAATCCGAGCAGCGATACCGGCACGTTCACCTCGACCTGGACCGCGACCGACGGACTGCCGGGCTACAGCGCCGACGACACGGCCGCCTACGCCTTCGTCGACATCAGTGCGACGGGAACGGGTCTCAGCCTCAGCGACGACGGCGCGCAAGCGATCACTTTGCCGTTCGCCTTCCCGTTCTACGGCACCGGCTCGACGGATCTGTGCATCGGCAACAACGGCGAGCTCCGCCTCGGCGCGTCGAGCTGCTCGTCTTCCTCGTACAACAACGCAGCGCTGCCGTCGACGAATCTCAACGGTCCGGCCATCCTGCCGTACTGGGACGATATGCTGCCCAACGGCACCGTGTACTACGCCACGGTCGGAACCGCGCCGAGCCGACAATTCATCGTCGAGTACCAGAACAAATTCGTCTACGGTGACGGCGGCGATCCGACCGGCCAGACCGGCGCGACCTGGGAAATACTTCTCAACGAAGCCGACGGCACGGTCGATTTCCAATATCAGACGACCAGCTTCGGCGGCGCCGGCGCCAACTACGACAACGGCGTGTCGGCGACGGTCGGCCTGCAGTCCAACAGCTCGTTCGCGAACCAGTATTCGTACGGCACGGCCAGCCTTCACGACGGTCTCGCAATCACCTGGACGCCGGCGACTCCGATCAGCTACACGGCGACCGTCGCAGCGACGCTGGACGTCGGCTCGCCGACGATGATCACGACGCCCGACGCGACGAGCGGCTTCGCACCCACGGTCACGGCAGGCAGCATCGCCAGTGCGCCACTGCTGATCGACAACATCGGCAACCGCGATCTGATCTGGAGCTTGACGCCGCCGGCGGCAGACGCGCATTTTCCAGCGACGCTGCGCACGGCCGTACCGTTCCACAGCGCGTGGGACGCCATCGGCTTGTCTCCCGACAACCTGCGCAAGCCCGGCAAGTCGAACGCGCGTGCCCCTTTCGGCACGAACACGGTGCCGGTCTATGCATCGAAAGTGAAAGCGGGCGGCGCCGACTTCGTCACCTTCGACGCGGCCGACCCCGGAGCATTCACGACGATCCTGCTCGATGACCACGCACTGTTCGGTGTCAGTTTCGTCAACAACGACTTCAGCACGCTGTATGGCGTCAGCTACTTCGACGGCACTCTCTACGCGGTCAGCACGCTCGACGGCAGTTCGACATCGATCGGCGACACCGGTCTGGTCAGCTGCTGCATCGTATCGCCGGGCGGTATGCGTTGGGATGCGACGACGGGGACGACATATCTCGTCATCGACGACTTCAACGCCCAAGTCAGCACGCTCTATACGATCGACCTCACGACCGCCGCGACGACCCTCGTCGGTCAATTGACCGGGATGATCCGGGACATTGCGATCGACCGCAGCGGCCTGATGTACGGCATCGATTCCGCCAACGATGTGCTGGTCGCGATCGACAAGACGAATGGCGCCACGCAGACGATCGGCGCGATCGGCTTCGATGCGGTCTTCGGGCAGGGTCTGGACTTCGACGCCGAGACCGGCGTCTTGTATTTCGCCAGCGCTAGTGAAGACGAGTCGACGATGTACACCGTCGATCCGCTCACGGGTGCGACGACGCCGATCGGTGTAATGGGCGGCGAAGTCGACAGCATGGCGATCGCCAAATCCGGCGTCGTCTGCTCGACGTCGAGCGACACGCCGTGGCTGAGCTACGACATCAGCAGCGGCACGGTCACGCCGGATCCGGATCTGGCGCACCCCGCCACGGTCAACGTGAGCTTCGACGCGACGGACCTCGCGCCCGGCAGCTACACGGCGAACCTGTGCGTGTACGGCAACGATCTGTCGCACAGCCGCATCGCGATTCCGGTCAGCCTGACCGTCAACCCGGCCGGCCCGGTCGACGAGATCTTCCAGGACGGCTTCGACGGCAGCGGTGGCGGCACCGGCGGAACCACCGCGATCGCGCAGACCACCGACACCACGCCGGTCGCGCAGAATTCGGCAGCGTGCGGCGACAACACGGCCGGCACGACCGCTGACAACCAGTACTGGCGCCGTTACTACTTCAGCGAGTATGCGTTGCCGACGCCGGCGAGCGTGGCCAGTGTCGACGTGTCGGTGGAACAGACCGCCGGCGCACCGAACGTCACCGTCACGCTGTACACGATTCCGCACAGCGCTGCGGTCGACACGATCGACCTCAGCCAGTTGACCCAGATCGGACAAGCCGTCGTCGCGTCGCCTGCCAATGCGGCGATGACCACGCTCAATGTGCCAGTGACCGGCACGGTGACCGACACCACGGCCAACGATCTCGTCGTCGAAGTTTCCACCGACGACGGCAGCGGCGACGGCACGGCGTTCTACATCGGCTCGACGCCATCGGCTGAAACGCATCCGAGCTTCCTGAGCTCGACCGCGTGCGGCATCAGCGATCCGACACCAACGACCGACATCGGCTTCGCCGACATGCACATCATCGAGGCCGTCAACGTCGACGACTGATCGGATGATTGAACCTCGCACGGCCGCTGTGGCGGCCGGCGACTTTGCCCAATCCTGCGTCATCCCATCTTTCCTTGCCCCCATCAAGGCAGCGGGGTTGGCGCAGGACTTTTTTCGCCATCGCAGCCGTTTCGCGCGAGCGCTCGCCGTCTCCAATAAAAGCGGCTTGCAGCAGCGACTGCAGCACGATGAAGAGGATGACGTATATGCGCACCCCGATTTCGCTGGCCATCCTGGCCGTACTTGCAGGAACCGCCGATCCGTTTGCGCAATCTTCCGCGCTGGCCGCGAACCCGCCGGGCAGCGCCTACAAGATCATCGCGCCGAAAGGCGCATTGTCAGCCACGACAGCCGGTGCCGATCTGATCCAGGATTACGGCAGCTTCGCGCTGTATCGGGCCGCGACGTCGTCGCTCGACAGTGCGAAGGGAGCGCTGGCGGCCGATCCCGAAATGGACGTGCTGCAATTCACCGCGCAGCCGTTCGATACGCAGCGCGGCAGCCTGACGCCACCGGCACCGTTCTCGCTGCAGAGCGCGGCGGGCGCGGCGCTGCAGATCGTGCAGTTCGTCGGCCCCGTCAAGAAGGACTGGTTGGATGCACTCTCCGCGCGCGGTATCCGGCCGCTGCAGTACGTCGCCAGCAACGGCTACATCGTCTGGGCCGATGAGGCGGCACAAGCGCAGCTTGCCGGACTGCGCACGCAGGCGTCCTGGCTGCAGTTCGCCGCTCCGTTCTACGCGTTCCTGAAGATCGATCCGAACCTTCAGCAGCGCTTGAATGCCGATCCCGCGTCGAGCGACGAGATCGATGTGACCGTGCAGATCTACCGCCACGACGGCGACGGCGCCACCCGCCAGTTCGTGCAGAGCAGGGGACTGGTGCCGACTTCGCAGCAAGCTCCGCTCGGCACCGGCACGGTTAACTACGCCTGGGCGCCGATCCTGAAATTCGCCAATCTTTCGCTGCGCGTGCACGTTGCCGACGTCGCTGCGATCGCCGAGCGTCCCGACGTGACCTTCGTCGGCCTGAAACCGACGTTCAAGCTGATGGACGCGAAGCAGGTCGTCATCATGACCGGCGATTTCGCGCCGAGCCCTGCCTCGGTCGACTACGTGCAGTTCCTGACCGACCACGGCTTCAGCCACGATCCGAATGCCTATCCGATCGTCGACCTGACCGACAGCACGATCGACGAAGGCGGCACCGGCGTGACCGTGCTGAATACCGCCGACGTGAAGCTGCACGTCGCCGGCGACGCGGCGCAACCTTCGCGCGTCGTGTATTTCCACAATTGCTCGTCGACTCCGGACGATCAGGTCGGCGCCATCGACGGCCATGGGTCGTTCAACGCGGGAATCATTGCCGGCTACGACCAGCGCAACGGTTTTCCGTACCAGGATTCCGACGGTTTCCAGCTCGGGCTCGGCGTCAATCCGTTCGTGCGGATCGGCTCGACCGCGATCTTCGTGCCAGGCTTCGACACGACCGCGTGCGGCAACAACGCACAAGGCTTGGTCGAGGCGAACTGGCAGAACGGCGCGAAGATCAGCAGCAATTCGTGGGGATCGAGTCTGCCACCGACGACCTACGACGATACCGATCAGGTCTACGACGCCGGCGTGCGCGATGCCGATCCCTCGACGGCCGGCAACCAGGAATTGATCTACGTCGTCGCCGCGGCGAACTCGGGGCCGAGCGCGGCCACGATTTCCTCGCCAGCTGGCGGCAAAAATGTCATCACGGTCGGTGCCTCAGAGAACATCCGGCCGGACTGGACGGACGGTTGCGGCACCGGACCGAGCGGCGCCGACAACGCCAACGACATTGCGGACTTCTCCAGCCGTGGCCCCGCACCCGGCAATCGCGTGAAGCCGGAGGTCATCGCGCCCGGATCGCACATCCAATCCGGTGCAAGTAATTTCTCCGGCTACGACGGCAGCGGTGTTTGCGACAAATACCATCCGGATGGCCAGACCGAATTTGCCGCGTCCAGCGGCACGAGCCATTCGACGCCGGCAATCTCCGGCCTCGCTTCGCTGGCGTACTGGTGGATCGCGCAAGGCGGAGCCGGCGACGCGGTCGGCAAGATCGTCGAGGTCGGCGGCCCGCGCGCGCCGAGCCCGGCGCTGATGAAGGCCTGGCTGATGGCGCATCCGATGTATCTCGACGGCGTCGGCGCCAATGACGATCTGCCGAGCAACAGCCAGGGCTACGGCATGCCGAACATGAGCGACATGTTCAGCACGACGCCGAAAGTGCTGCTCGACCAGAGCGACCTCCTCACCATGACAGGCGACGCGCGCAGCTACATCTGGGGCGTTGCCGATCCAACCCGGCCATTGCGCATCGCACTCGCCTATACCGATGCGCCGGGTGCGCTCGGCACGAGTCCGCAGGTCAACGATCTCGATCTCGCAGTCACGGTGAACGGCCAGACCTATCTCGGCAACCATTTCGATCATCAGTGGAGCACGACCGGCGGTACGGCCGACAACAAGAACAACTACGAGGCCGTCTTCCTGCCGGCCGGCAGCTCGGGCGAAGTCACGGTTACCGTCACCGCCAGCAACATCGCCGGCGATGCGACCGCGAGCGGTAACGGTCCGAACCAGGACTTTGCACTCGCCTGCAACAACTGCAACATCGTGTCGACGTTCACCCTGGCTTCCGCGCAGCCTGCCGCGCAGGTCTGCAGCGGCGGCGAGGTGGCGATGGCCATCCATCTCGGTCAGGTCGGCAGCTTTGCCGATCCGGTCAGCTTGAGCGCAAGCGGC
The DNA here is from genome assembly GCA_040005635.1 of Dokdonella sp. Taxonomy (GTDB): domain Bacteria; phylum Pseudomonadota; class Gammaproteobacteria; order Xanthomonadales; family Rhodanobacteraceae; genus Dokdonella_A. Next base: position 23,185 of record JBDTYM010000036.1, read on the forward strand.
GTTCCGAACGGATCGAACGCATCGTTCAATCCGAATCCGGCGACGCCGCCGGACAATCCGACACTGACAATCGTCGCACAGGCATCGGCGACGCCGGGAACGTATCCGCTGACCATTACCGGCACCGCCGGATCGATCACGAAGTCGCTGGGCATCGATCTCGGCATCTACGACGTCGTGCCACCCGCACCCGCGCTGGACAGCCCGCCCGCCGACAGCTCGGACGTTTCGCAGCTGCCGATGCTGACCTGGGAGGCCGCGCCGCAGGGCTACAGCTACCTGGTGCAGATCGCCAGCGACGCCGCTTTCACGCACGTCGTCGCCTCGACCGAAACGCTGGACACGTCGTGGACGCTGACCGAGCCACAGCTGCTGGCTTCCAGCACGCGCTACTGGTGGCGTGTGATTGCGCGCAACCCCTGCGGCGACAGTGCAGCGGTCGGACCGACCGCCGACACGATCTTCGAAGACGGTTTCGATCCGGCGGCCACGATCGTCGGTGCGCAGACGTTCACGACGCTGGCGCAGCCGGGCGATTGTTCGGTGGACGTCACTCCGACGATCGTCTTCAGCGACGACATGGAGAACGGCGCTGGCGCCTGGACGCACGGCGCCGCCATCGGCAGCGTCGACTCCTGGGCGCTCGGCGATGCCGCCCATCGCGGCACGCAGGCGTGGCAGGCTGATGCGCCGCCCGCCGGCACGCCGAACGATCAGTACCTGATCTCGCCGAGCATCGCTCTGCCGAACGATTTGTCGCCGCTCAGCCTCGAGTTCTGGAATCAGCAGTCGTTGAAGTCGCTGACCAGCAGCAGCTGCCAGGACGGCGCGGTGGTGGAGATCTCTTCCGACGATGGCAGCACCTGGACGCAGATTCCCGGCAGCAAGCTGCTGACCGATCCGTACAACGGTCCGATCAGCAGCAGCTTCGGCAATCCGCTCGCGAACCATCAGGGCTGGTGCGGCGACCCGCAGGCGTATCTGAACTCCATCGTCAACCTGCAAGGCTACGCCGGCCAAACCGTGAAGTTCCGCTTCCGCCTCGGACACGACCGCTTCGACCATCGCAGCGATCCGAACTGGGCAATCGATGACGTGAGCGTCAGGGGATGTGCAAACTGACGCACTGGCGGATCCTGCCCGAGTCGAATCGATCCCCGCTCGCAGGCGCGGCTGGCGTGCCTGGCGATCGGCGCGTCAGCCGGCCGGCCCGGACAGCGGTGACTACGGATAGGCATTGACGCACGTTCTGATAGCCAGCTACCGAGGCAATGTGGAATCGTTTGATATTTCAGCCCGGTTCCTAGCGAAGAACACCGCTGCACCGCACAAGAAGCTTTCGTTCCTCCATCACCCACGCCAATTCGCGCGTGGCTGCTGCCATCTTCTGGTCGCGCGGAGGTCCGCGCCGAAGAAGGAAGCGCTCGCATGTGTCGATCTCCATACCACTTCGCTGGCGACCACAAAGGTGTGCGCGAACACCAATGTCGCCCGCTACTGGAAGAAGCTGCGTCGAAAGATCGTGGTTGAAACTAGAATGACGCAATGAGTCGCGTTTGTTCGTTCTATATGACAGGTGCTGTGTCTATTGATCGTCAAAAGCGGAGTCATTCAATGCGGGCGAAACATGCTGCAAGTACTCGTCGATGACGCACTATCGACCGCAGGAAGTGCTCGGCGAACGCGCTCGGCCGCGAAAATGCATGGTGATGCAAGAGGGGCTTGATCCCACGCGAGAGGTCGGCAAGCTCGTCGCACTTGGCTTGCTTCCGCTGGAGGAGAGCATCTACGGCGAACTGCTGCATTGTTCCTCGGCTAGCGCCGAAGAGATCGCGGTGAAACTCTCCCTGCCGCGAAGACTATCCCGGAATTGTCTTCGTGCGCTCGAGGAAAAAGGAATTGTCGCGCGGATGCCGGAAACGATCGAGCGCTATTCGGCACTGCCCCCCGATATAGTCGCCGACTTGCTCTTCGCCCGCCGTCAGACCGAACTCCACAAGGCCCGCGCCGTAATGATGGATCTCCACGAATCCATCGAGAATGAACGCGATGGGATGCGAAGGAGAGAACAGGTGGTGGAGATATTGAGCGCCGAGGCCGCGGTCAAGGTCTACCTTCAACTGATCGATTCATCGCAGATCGAGATTCTGTGCCTGGACAAGCTTCCCAAGCTGGCGACGAGCAACGACAGGCCTAGCGATGCCCTGCTGAGTAGCCTAGCGCGAGGTGTACGTTGGCGTTCGATCGTCGACTCAGAGGTCGTCAATCTCGCGGGGACATTGAATCGGCTACATGCGATGACTCCATTTGGAGCAAGCTTTCGCGTCGCGCCAACGCTTGTGTTCAAACTGGTCATCGTCGATCGCCGTACAGCCATCGTGCCATTGAGCCCGACGAAGCCAAACGGCCCCGTGTTGCTAGTGCGCGCCTCATCGCTGCTGGACGCGCTGTGCGAGATGTTCGAGATGTACTGGCACGTCGCTATGCCATATTTGTGCAGCTCGGATCTTGAACGCATCGACGTGGCGATAAAAAATGACCGATCGGAGGACGACTTGCTGGCACTCCTGGCATCCGGCTTGAACGACAAGTCCATCGAATACGAGCTTGGACTCTCACGCCGAACGTTGACACGGCGAATTTTGGGGCTGATGAGACGTTTCGGTGCAGATACCCGATTTCAAGCAGGCTGGCTCGCCGCGCTGGCCGCCCATTCGCACGACGGCACCGGCACAAGTAGCGCTGACGGCCAACCGCGAGTGACGCGCTAGCCACAAGTCAAGCGGCCCCTTATTCGTCCCGACGCTCAGCCTTAATAGTTGCCTGCCCCGTCGTGATTGCGGTGAGTACGAACGAGGATCTGGAACACAGGCCAAAGATATGGCGTGGATTGAGTTCAATAAGTCATAATTCTCAGAATAGCAGGTCCCTGGATTTGGGATGGCTGAACGACCAAATTCGCGCCAATCAAGCCTTGCATGACGATAGCATTCAGAATGAGGGACTTGGTCCGCTCAGGCCATTCTCTGGCGGGCCTTGCCGATCAATTGTATGACTGTCTCGGTGGCTTTAGGAGTCCGGCTGATTACTATATTGAAGGGGCTGGTCAAGCGCAGCAGAATTCTGTGAGTCGCCAGACCGCGGCTGCGGCAGGTAGCGGTGGCGGCAGCAATCCTTTGAGCGGCGCTGGAGAATCCTTCGGGGGCGTTGATGGCGCCGGCGGCGCTGCCAAGCGGCCGGCGATTCGGCATCACGGGCGACTTATCACCGTGGAAAACGGAAAGGCCTGGTACCGCACATCCAATGGCCACAATGACAGACAGAAAGATGGCTGGTTCCAGATAAGGGGCATTCACGAGCATCCGCTGGATAAATTGGGCAGAAACCAAGATCACGTTTATCGTGGATGGTTCAACAAGAATGTTTACTTCCCGCACAAGGAAGGATTCAATGAAGAGGACCTGGACATCTCTGAAAGAGAGTTCATTCAGCCAGAGGCCGTGAATGAGTGGCTTATAGATCAAGGTGCGGCTATTGATCCACTTGATCGAGTGTTTCCGGATTCGAATCCGAATAATAATTGGCTTTTTGGCGTGGACTCCTTGTTGTCGGGCCTCGACGACGATTAGGTGGCACAGGAAAGCTCGCGTGAGGGTGGGTCAGTCCAGCTGTGTAGCTGCGGTTGAGATCCCCTGTTGATCGGCACGAGCTCTTCGCCAAACAGGATCTCGCAGAACTTCATCGGCGGCGTCCAGCGATGCACGCCACGCCACTGCCGGCTCGCCTCGCGGATCGCCAGGGGCTGTGACTTCATCGCCGATTCGCTGCTCGGAAGATGCGTTGGTTGCGCGCGTATTGGCGCATCACCCTGTAGAGCGATTCGATCGTGTTATCCGCAAAGATGATCATGTGGATCTCGGTGGGAGCTGGAAAACGGCACGACGTTGTCCCATGCGCTGCGCCAGACGCACAGCGCTTGCCACTCTTGGCGCGCTCGAACGCTTCCAGGGCGCTCACCGCGTCCTCGATCGTCGCCGAAGGGTTAGATGAGTTTGAGCGAGAAGGGGACGGCCTTCATATCCCTGGTGGCCACGGAACCCATCCAGATGCGGACTTGGAGCTTGTCAGGATCGCCCGTGAATGCGGCGACGCAAGACACGTGGCCAGTTTTGGCCAATGGCGCAAAATGGCCTGATTGGCTAGTTGAAGCTTGAGTTTGATAGGCCCAAAGTGTTGGCTGACGTGGAAGTCTCCGTCATTTTATCTGAACTGCGAGAGAACCATAAGCGTGGCCACTTAATACCCGGGGCTAAACAATGAAAGTCAAAAGCGGATTATTTTATCTAGTTATCGCAGGATCGGTTTGTCTGGTCCGCGGTAGTCACTCGTTATCGATGCCGTATTCAACGGATATCAGGCCGCTTTCGACAGATTCGCTCAGCGGCGCGTACGATTATTCCGATGTGCAGGCACTCGCGGCACAGCATCCTCGTGCAACGTCAGGGGGGCAGCGACCGTGGGTCGATATCTCGCCGCATCTGCCTGAAAGCGGAACTTCGCCATCCTGGCAATACATCAGTCCGCTCCCGGGACTTAATTTCATATCGGCAGCCGTCTGGGCGAACGGCGAATTCATAACCGCAGACGCTTCAGGATTAGTGCATGCGTCGGCCAACGGCATCGACTGGAGCAATTATTTCACCGGCGACATTTCATTTTGGAGAGGTATTGCCACGAACGGCAGTATCTATGTCGGCGTCAGCGACAATGGTTCGATATGGGCTTCGTCCGACGCGCGGATTTGGCAACAGCAAACCGCCTATCCGGAGCAATTCTTCGACGTCATTTGGGACGGCTCCAAGTTCGTCGCCGTCGGAGGAAATTGGTTCGGCGATGGTAGTGGAGATTCCGCAATACTTACGTCGGCCGATGGCGTGACCTGGGACGAGCGTTATTCGTCTACGGCCACCCCGTTGCTTTTTGCTGTCGAATGGAATGGTTCCGAGTACGTCGCCGTAGGGCGCCTCGGAACCGTGATCACATCCGTTGATGCATTGCAGTGGCAGGCGGGCTCGCTCGGATCATCCGCCACTGTTCGTGGCGTTGCGTGGGGTGGAGATCGGTTCGCGGCCGTTACGGAAGCGGGAAGCATTCTGACATCGTCTGACGGCAGCTCATGGACCGAGGTGCGGGCAGAAGACGGTTACGTTCTATTCGACATCACCTGGTTCAACGGCTCCTTTGTCGCCGGAGGCACGCTGGGAATACTTGTCTCATCGGACGGAGCGACCTGGGATCAGCAGGCGATTGACGTCTCATCGGACATCTATCGCCTGGCATCCAGCCCTGACGCCATCGTCGCATTCACCGAGGCCGACGAGGTGGCGACTTCTTCGAATGGCGTTGATTGGACAACGACCTCGTCGTCGTTGACGACAGAAACCCCTACTGCGATCGCCACCGATGACGTCGCGTTTGTCGTTGCAGGAGACGGGGGATCAATCCTCAGGTCAATCGGAACATCGACTTGGGAAGTGCTCCCGTCGGTGCTGCCCTTCATCGCAAATGCGATCGCTTGGGGCAATGGGAAGTTCGTCGCTGTCGGCGACGAAGGCACTATCGCAACATCAATTGATGAGGGTGCCACTTGGGAGGTTCAGTCCTCCCCCAATACAGCGAACTTCAAGGGGGTGACTTGGGGTGGTGGTCAATTCGTTGTCGTTGGATATCAGCCGGCTGGGGCTTTTGGTCAGGCGGGCGCCAGTTATATTGTCACGTCGAGTGATGGCGTCAACTGGGTGCAGCAGGACGGCCATGTGCTGCCGGGAGATCTTCTTAACGCGGTCGTGTGGAGTGGCAGTCAATTTGTCGCTGTCGGCGGCGATTCTGGATTCGCACCCCCGGGTGGCGATGGAAGCAATGCCGCTTTCACTTCGCCGGACGGTCAGGGTTGGACTCGGTCCATCGTTACGGACGGGCATGGACCAACGTTTCATAGCATTGCATCGAACGGAAATATTCTTGTCGCCGTTGGCGATGCAGCGGGAATTCCGGTTGATCCGCGTGTCATCGCTACCTCCAGTGATGGTGTCGACTGGACTTTCCGCCCGGCTGATCCTGGCGTCAGGAGCGCCGGATCTTTAACCAGCGTCGCCTGGACGGGGCTACGGTTTATTGCGGTCGGGTACGATGGTACGTCGCTAAAGTCCGACGACGGCTTAGTCTGGCTCGGCGAGGACCCCGGCACTGGGGCCTCTTTCTTTGCAGTTGCTGCATTGAACGGCCAGTGTGTCGCAGGCGGATATCCCGCCTTGTTGATGTCCAACGATAATATTTGCAGGCCTGACAAGATCTTTTCGGATGGCTTAGAAAGCCGTCCGGCAAAGCAGAAGTAGTGAGATCACCTATCAGAGGTTGAGAGGCGCCCAGCGTAGGCTCAGGTGTGTTTTTCAAGCGCCGGAGCCGTAGGCTGGGTGCCTGCCGCGTAGTGCCCGCGAGTGTACGTAGCGTCGAAACCTGTACGCAGGTTCGACGCCGCAGTGTAGCTTTCACCCCATGGATTCCCTGATCGCAGCTGCGGCGCGCGCGCTCGCCGTCGGCGATGCGCTCGGTGCGCTCGATCGCGTTGCGCTGCGCGACGATCCGCCGGCGCTGGCGCTGCGTGGCATTGCGATGGCGCAATTGGGCGAGCACCCGCGCGCTCGCGAGTTGCTGCGGCGGGCGGCACGTGGTTTCGGCGCGCATGAGGAACGTGCACGCGCGCGCTGCGTCGTCGCTGAGGCCGAGGTCGCGCTGGCGATGCGCGATCTCGGCGGTTCGCCGCGGGCGCTGGCGGCGGCATCGGTCACGCTGCAAGCGCGTGGCGATCTCGCCAACGCGCTGCAGGCGCGGTTGATCGCTGTGCGCCGGTTGTTGTTGCTCGGTCGCCTCGACGAAGCGGCGGCGGCGTTGGCCCTTCTCGACTCGCGCGACTTGCCGCCGTCACTGCGGGCGGTGGCGGAATTGGGTGCAGCGGAAATCGCACTGCGCTCATTGCATATCGGCGCGGCGCAGGCCGCGCTCGAGCGTGCTCACGTGGCGGCCGAGCGCGCGCGCGTGCCGGCGTTGCTCGCCGAGGTGGCGGAAATGCGCGCGTCGCTCGATCGGCCTGCCGCGCGTCGCCTCGGCATCGGCGGCGGCCAGACGCTGCGCCTCGACGAGGTCGCGGCATTGATGGACTCGAACGCGCTGGTCGTCGACGCCTGTCGCCATGGGGTGCGCGTCGGCGAAGCGTGGCAGCCATTGGCGCGCCGACCGCTGCTGTTCGCGCTGGCGTGCGCGCTCGCCGAAGCGTGGCCGGGCGATATCGATCGCGAAGCCTTGATCGCGCGCGCGTTCCGCATTCGCCGCCCAAACGAGACGCATCGCGTGCGCCTGCGTGTCGAGATCGGCCGCCTGCGCGCGCTCATGGCGGCGTTTGCGCGCATCGAGGCGACGGCGCGCGGCTTCGTGCTGATGCCGCACGACGCACGCGAGGTCGTCGTACTGGCGCCGCCTATCGATGGCGATCAGGCCTCGCTGCTGGCCCTGCTGGCCGATGGCGCGGCCTGGTCGACCTCGGCGCTGGCGCTCGCGCTCGCCGCGAGCCAGCGCACGGTGCAGCGCGCGCTGGTCGAGCTCGAAGCCGCAGCCCGTGTGCGCTCGATCGGACGCGCGCGGGCGCGTCGCTGGCTGGCGCCGTCGCTGGCAGGATTCACGACGATCTTGTTACTCCCTGCTGCGCTGCCGCCTGAGTAAAGTGGTCTCGAGGCGCCGATCCGAGGCGCGCTGAAGGAGACCGTGATGACCCGCGAGACAGGCAAGAACAAGCTCCAGGCAACCCCGCGTCCGGCCGAGATCGTGCGCGAATACGGCCCGTTTGCGGGCGCCCGGAACATCGGTGGCGTCACCCACGACGGCCACCGTGTATGGGCCGCGGCGGGCGCGCAATTGATCGCGTTCGATCCCGACAGCGGCGAGCTGACGCGCGCGCTCGATCGGCCCAGCGATGCCGGCACCGCGTTCGATGGCACGCATCTGTATCAGATCGCCGAAGCGCGCATCGACAAGATCGATCCCGCCAGCGGCGCCGTGGTCGCATCGATTCCCGCGCCCGGAGGCGGCGGCGACTCGGGGCTCACCTGGGCCGAGGGCAGCCTGTGGGTCGGGCAGTACCGCGATCGCAAGATCCATCAGATCGATCCCGCCACGGGCGCGATCATCCGCAGCATCGAGTCCAACCGCTTCGTCACCGGCGTCACCTGGGTCGACGGCGAGCTGTGGCATGCGACGTGGGAGGGCGACGATAGCGAACTGCGCCGCATCGACCCGAACGGCGGTGCCGTGATCGACAGCCTGCAGATGCCGCCCGGCATCGGCATCAGCGGGCTCGAATCGGATGGGGCAGACCTTTTCTACTGCGGTGGCGGCTCGAGCGGCAAGGTCCGCGCGGTGAGGCGCTCGAAAGGCGCACGCACGTAATCGCGCATCGCTCCGATCGGACACGTGCAAATTCGCATCGACACGACAAATCAATGGGAGAGTGCCATGACCAACCATCAGATCGTAAGCCACGAGGAGTGGATTGCCGCGCGCACGCGCTTCCTCGCGAAAGAGAAGGAATTCACGCACCTGCGCGAAGACTTGAGCCGCGAGCGGCGCGAGCTGCCATGGGAGCGCGTCGACAAGGAATACGTATTCGAAAGCGAGAACGGTCGGGAGACATTGGCCGACCTGTTTGACGGCCGCAGCCAGCTCATCGTGTATCACTTCATGTACGAACCGGATTGGGAGATCGGCTGCAAGGGTTGCTCGTTCTGGGCCGACAACTTCAACGGAATCGTGGCGCATCTGAACCAGCGTGACGTGTCGCTGGTCGCCGCCTCGCGCGCACCGCTGCAGAAACTGCAGGCGCAGGCGAAACGTTTCGGCTGGACATTCAAGTGGGTCTCGTGTGTCGGCGACGATTTCAACCTCGACTTCAACGTCGGCTTCGCACCGCAAGCGCTGGAGCGCGGCGACGCGGTCTACAACTACGGCAGCGAGAAGGTCACGGGACCGGCGAGGCCTGGCGTCAGCGCCTTCCTCAAGGACGCCGGACAGGTCCTGCATACCTATTCCGCCTACTCGCGCGGCATCGACATGTTCAACACGGCCTATCACTACCTCGATATCGCGCCAAAGGGGCGCGACGAGGCGGGCCTGACGTTTCCGATGGCATGGGTGAATCACCGCATCGCCTACGGCAACTGACACTGAGTCGTTTTGAAACCGCGCAATGAACCGCAGCCCTGCGAACGGCAGGCTCGCGAATTGACTCGAGGAGTTACGCCATGTGCCCTGGATGCATCGGATCGGCTCTGCTGCTGATCGGCAGCGCGAGCTCGGCGGGAGGGCTTGCGGCTTTCACATTGCGGTCGAAGGCTCGGATAGGATTGATGCGCGAGTGGCTCGGCGCGGCGCACCCTGCGCGCGAAGGCGCAGGCCACGAAGCCGCGCAGTTGCTCCGGCCGACGCAGCCGCCGCAAGCATTGCCTGAAGGTTGATGATGTCCGCGCGGCCGGCGTCGACTTCGACGCAATGTGGGTCAGTGCCGGCACCCTCGCCGACATTTTCCCCGCGCCGGCGCAGTCGGCTCATCGTGCGTTCGCTCTTGGCCACGCCGCACGGACTGCACGCCGTCGTGCGGCGCTGATACTCTCGCTGCGGTCAATCCGCGCAAGCCGCATTCCCCCTGGCGGGAAACGCAGAATTGCGAGTTGGCGACTTCTGGCCAAGCAGGAGGATGAAGGCCAATGGCGGTGGAAAGCGCGGGCGATCTGGTCGGGGTAGTCGCATTGCTCGGCGCTACCGTCGTCATGGTGCCGATCTTCCGGCGCCTTGGACTCGGTTCGGTGCTCGGCTATCTCGCCGCCGGCCTGCTGATCGGTCCGTTCGGTTTCGGATGGTTCTCCGAACCACAGGCGATCCTGCATGTCGCCGAGCTTGGCGTGGTGATGTTCCTGTTCGTGATCGGGCTGGAAATGCAGCCGACGCACCTGTGGAACCTGCGCCGCGACATTTTCGGACTCGGCGCGCTGCAGATCAGCGTATGCGCGGTGATGCTGACCACGGTCGGTCTTCTGTTCGGCATGTCATTGGCCGCGTCCTTCATCGGCGCGATGGGTTTCGTGCTGACCTCCACGGCCATCGTCATGCAATTGCTCGGCGAGCGTGGCGATCTTGCCCTGCCGCACGGACAGAAGATCGTCTCGGTGCTGCTGTTCGAGGATCTGCTGATCGTGCCGCTGCTGGCGATTGTTGCCTTCATGTCGCCGCACATGGTCGAACACAGCGCGGCATCGCGCCTGCGCGACATCGGCGGAGCGGTTGCCGCGCTGGCCGGGCTGATTGCGGCCGGCGTCTGGCTGCTCAATCCGATGTTTCGCCTGCTCGCTTCCGCGAAGGCGCGCGAGGTGATGACCGCCGCCGCGTTGCTGGTCGTGCTGGGTGCGGCACTGCTGATGCAGCTGGGCGGCCTTTCGATGGCGATGGGCGCATTTCTGGCCGGCGTGTTGCTGTCCGAATCGACGTTTCGCCATCAGCTCGAAGCCGACATCGAGCCCTTCCGCGGCATCCTGCTCGGCCTGTTCTTCGTGGCCGTCGGCATGTCGCTCGATCTCGGCGTGGTGGCGCGCAACGGCACGCTGATCGCCGCCGGCGTCGTCGCGATGATGCTGGTCAAGGGGCTGTGCATCTACGCCGTCGCGCGCTTGACGCGCAGCAGCCATGCCGAAGCGCTCGATCGTGCCGTGCTGATGGCGCAAGGCGGCGAGTTTGCCTTCGTCCTCTTCGCTGCGGCGACCAGCGCCGGCGTGGTCGATGCCGTGTTCAATGCCAACATCACCGCGATTGTCGTGCTGTCGATGGTGCTGACGCCGTTGACCGTATTGGCGCTGCGCAAACTCGCGCCCGCCAGCATGCAATCGATGGAAGGCGTGGAGCAGGCCGAGGGCCTGACCGGCAGTGTGCTGATCATCGGCTTCGGCCGTTTCGGCCAGGTCGTGAGCCAGTCGCTGCTCGCGCGTGGCTTCGACGTCGCGATCATCGACACCGATACCGACATGATCCGCTCGGCAGCCGACTTCGGCTTCAAGGTCTATTACGGCGATGGCAGCCGCCTCGACGTCCTGCGTGCTTCCGGTGCGCTGCGCGCACGCGCGATTGCCGTGTGCATCGACGATCGCGTGGCGACCAAGCGGATCGTCGAATTGATACGCAGCGAATTCTCCCAGGCCAAGCTGCTCGTGCGTGCGTACGACCGCCGTCACGCCGTCGAGCTGGTGGCTCAAGGCGTCGACTACCAGGTTCGCGAAACGTTCGATTCTGCCGTGGCGTTCGGCGAGGCAGCCTTGCGCGAACTCGGGGTCGACGCGGGCGAAGCCAGCGAGCTTGCCGAGGACGTACGCCGGCGCGATGCCGAGCGTTTCCTGCTCGACGTCTCCCAAGGCGTCGCGGCGGGCAGCCAGTTGCTGCTCGGCAACCAGCCAAAACCGACACCTCTGACCAAACCACGGCGCGAAAGCATCGCGCTGAGCGAGGAAACCGCGACGGTCACGTCGAAGCGGGAACGCTAGGCGGCCCATCACTGCGCGACATTTCACACAGTGTCGCAGCAACGGCGCGACTCCCGCGTTGCCCGCAAGCGACCGCTGAAAAAAAACGCAGCGGGCGCCTGCGGGCTTGTGGCTCAGGTCTTGAAGAACGCCAGCAACTCCGCGTTGACCTCATCCTTCCGCGTCGTGCACATGCCATGCGGCGCGCCCTTGAAGATCTTCAGCGTCGCATTCTTGATGATCTTCGAGGACAGCAGTGCGGAATCGGCGATCGGCACGATCTGGTCGTCGTCGCCATGCAGCACCAGGGTCGGTATGTCGAACTTCTTCAGGTCCTCGGTCAGATCGGTCTCCGAGAATGCCTTGATGCAGAAGTAGGACGCCGGAAAACCAGCCATCATGCTCTGCAGCCAGAACGATTCGCGTACGCCTTCGGAAACCTTCGCGCCGGGCCGGTTGTAACTGTAGAAGGGCAGGCTCAGATCCTTCCAGAACTGCGAGCGGTCGGCGACCACGCCGGCGCGAAGCCCGTCGAAGACATCGATCGGCAGGCCGCCGGGATTGGCGGCCGTCTTCAACATCAGCGGCGGTATCGCGCCGATCAATACGGCCTTGGCGACGCGCTGGGTGCCGTGGCGTCCGATATAGCGGGCAACTTCGCCGCCGCCGGTCGAGTGGCCGACATGGATCGCATTCGTCAGGTCGAGTGCTGCGACCAGCGCGGCGAGATCGTCGGCGTAGGTATCGAGGTCGTTGCCCTGCCACGGCTGGCTCGAGCGGCCGTGGCCGCGGCGATCGTGCGCGATGCATCGATAACCCTGCGAAGCCAGGAAGAACATCTGGTCTTCAAAGGCATCGGCGGACAGAGGCCAGCCGTGGCTGAAGACGACGGGCTGTCCGCTACCCCAATCCTTGTAGTAGATCTGCGTGCCGTCTGCGGTCGTGATTGTGCTCATGGGCGCTTTCCTCGTGGCGGTGTGACGTTGCGGGAAGGGATTCGGCGGCGACTCTTCAGTATCGGCAGTGCGAGGCGGGCCGCGGCGGTGGTCGCGCTGCGTCCGCATAGTCTGCTCCGCAATTCGTTCACCTTCACGACTGCGCCGGCGACCACTCGGCCATGTCGATGACGAGTTTGCCGTCCGCCTGCTTGTTCTCGAGCGCCGCGTCGGCGTCGTCGAGCGCGGCCAGGTTGAAATGGCGCGGGTCGAGCCGAGGCATCAGCTGGCCGGCCTCGGCCAGTCGCGTCGCCTCGCGCAGGATGTCGCCGTGATGCGCTTTGCCCGCGCCGGTCAGCAGGGGCAGCAGCGTGAACACGCCGGAGTAGGTGGCCGCACGAAACGACAGCGGGGCCAGCGCATGCGTGCCCCAGCCGAGCGAGCTGACGACATGGCCGAAGCGCGCGACGGCATTGAACGAGGCGTCCAGGCTCGATCCGCCAGCGGTGTCGTAGACGACATCGAAACCGCGGCCGCCGCTGTGGCGCGCGACCATGTCCTCGACGCTCGTTGCGCGATAGTCGATCGGCGTAGCGCCGAGGCGCAGCAGTAGATCGGCGTGGTCGGCCGAAGCGGTCGCGAACACGTCGGCGCCGAACGCGCGGCCGATCTGGATGGCGACATGCCCGACACCGCCGCCACCGCCTTGCACCAGCAGCGTCTGGCCGGCGCGGAGCCGGGCGCGATCGACCAGGCCTTCCCACGCTGTGATGAAGATCAGCGGCAACGCGGCCGCTTCGCGCATGCTCAGGTGGGCGGGCTTGTGGGCCAGCAAAGCGGCGTCGACCGCGGCGAACTCGGCCAACGAGCCCTGCACGCCGCCGACGCCGCCGGTCATTCCATAGACCTCGTCGCCGCGTCGAAAAGCACTCACATCCGCGCCGACCGCCTCGACGACGCCCGCCAGGTCGATGCCGAGAATCGCTGGCAGCGGATGGCGTGCGTGCGCGGCGGCGCCCGCGCGGATCTTCAGATCGAGCGGATTGACGCCGCTGGCGACAATGCGCACGAGCACCTGTCCTGCCGCCGGCACGGGGCGCGCGACCGAGTTCAGTTGAAACGGCGCGCCGTACTCGTGCAGGACGGCGGCCTTCATCGAAGCGTGTGGGGTCATGGCAGGGATTCCGTGTGGAGCTCTGCAAGCTATAGCCAAGCCGACGGCATGAAAATGAAAACTATTGCACGATAGCCATGCGAATTTGTACGGCCGCGGCGATGCTGACCGCTGCAGCAAAGGCTCGCAGCACCGGTACTGCGCGCATGCGCCCGAGGGAGCACGATGGAGTGGAGTGATCTTCGCGTTTTTCTGGCGATTGCCCGCGAGGGCACGCTGGCCGCGGCGGCGCGCAAGCTCGGGCAGACGCAGCCGACGATGGGGCGGCGTTTGCGTGCGCTGGAAGCGTCGATCGGACAGAAGCTTTTTCAGCGCACCCACGACGGCTTCGTCTTGACCGATGAAGGCGCCGCAGTCGTCCATCACGCTGAGCGCATCGAGGAAGAGGCGCTCGCTTTCGAGCGGCTCCTGGCCGGGCAGGAACGACAACTCGAGGGTGTGCTGCGCATCACCTCGTCCGACTGGTTCGGCGCGCACGTGCTGGCGCCGGTTTGCGCCGAGTTCGTGCGCGCGCATCCGCGCGTCACCCTCGAACTGTTGACCGACACGCGCTTTCTCAGCCTCTCGCGGCGCGAGGCGGATATTGCGTTTCGGATCAGGCCCTTCGACGAAGTGGATATCGTTTCGCGACGGCTGCTGCGCGTGTCGTATGGATTGTATGGCCGCGCGGGCACGCCGCGACCGCAGGCCGGAGACGGCGCAGGCAGCCTGCTGGTGACGATGGACAGCGCGTTCGGCCGCATGCCCGACGTCGACTGGCTGCGGCGGCTGTTGCCGAACGCGAGGACGACGTTGCGCAGCAACAGCCGCGATGTGCAGGCGCAAATGTGCGCGCAGGGTGCGGGTCTGGCCGTGTTGCCGCGGCCCTTGGGCGACGGTCTGGCGGGAGTCGAACGCATCGACCTCGGCGAGGATCCGCCCGCGCGCGAAACCTGGGTTGGCTACCACCGTGATCTGCGCCGGCTGGCGCGCCTGCGCGAGTTGCTGCAGCTGGTGGTGGCCCGGCTGGCCGACTGATGCCTGTCGGACAACGCACGCACGCGCAGCCCGGCTGCAACACTCGCGGAGTAGAAACCGCCTGGGGTGGCGCCGGACCTGATTCCCTCGCAGGAGCAGCACTCTGGCGCGCTCGCGCCAGAGGCTAGACGATTTGGTCAGCTCACCGGCCTCGCCGGTGCCGAGACCACTCTGCCTAGACCGGTCCGTCCGGGCGAGCTGTGCGATGAGCCTAGCCGTGGCGACCCTTATTTCTCGTTAAGACGGTCTATTTGAATTCGGCGAATGTTCAGCCAGCCCGTGGGCCCTCAGCAGGCTGGAACCGCGCTGCTCGGCGGTCAACTCATTGATTGCGCGCCGGATGTCCCCATACTGGCGCGCAATCGTGTAAAGTCCGCCGCCAAATCAGGCAAGGCTACCCTCCGGCGGTTGCAGCGGCCGGAGCGGCGTCGTAGGGCAATCGCGACCCGTCTGCGCAGTGCGGCGCATCCTCACCGATGTGCATGCCGCGATGGCGGCTCGCGTATCGACAGGGATTCGGGCAGCTCGAAGGATGCCGCGCAGTGTGCGCGGCGAGGGCTGCATTGCCGCGATTTTCACCGTCGGGCGCGTACCGCGAAGCGGGGCACGATCCGGCTGCACCAGACACTTTTCCGAGAGACGACAGCTATGGCAAGGCAGAAGGAACTCAAGCTCTACCGCAACATCGGCATCATCGCGCATATCGACGCCGGCAAGACGACGACGACCGAACGCGTGCTGTACTACACCGGCAAGAAGCACCAGATCGTCGACGTGCACGACACGAAGGACGGCAAGGGCTCGACCACGACCGATTACCTCGAGCAGGAACGCAAGCGCGGCATCACGATCCAGTCCGCTGCCGTGTCGA
>JBDTYM010000037.1:0-37969 GCA_040005635.1 Dokdonella sp.
ACGCCGCGAGCCGCGGCTCGCTGCACCTCCTTCAGGCATCACTTATCCGGCCAAGACATTCCTGCCGCTTGCACTGACGCTTTCTCCCATGGCACCTGCCTCAACGCCTGCGCTCGCCGTCGATACCGTCGGTGGCCCGCAGGTTGCGGGGACGGATGCCGCCGGCGCCAGCGCGCGTCAATCCATCGGCGGACATCCGGCGCGGTCGATCGAGCAGCCGGAGTGGCATTACGACCATCGCATCAACCCGCCCGCTGTCATCAACGCGTTTCCGCATGACTGGGTCTGGCATCCGTTCGAGGAAAACCAGCTCGCCTACTGGAACCAATATGCCGGGGAGATTTTTCAGGTTTACACCACGCCGACCGGTACCTGGGCCTACGGCAATGGCGTATTCGATCTCGCCGGGTTTCCGTCGAACGACGACATGGTTGCGCAGTTCGGCGAAGGCTGGGGATCGGGCGCACTCGGCATCACCTACTCACGCTGGGACGGCAACAACGTGACGATCGAGGCGGACACCGCGCTCAACCCCGCTCAGTGCTGGACCCTGGACGATCGTTGGGGCACGGACGATACGGCTGCCTGCTGGAGTTTCCGCCGCACCATGCTTCATGAGGTCGGCCACAGTTGGGGTCTGCAGCATCCGTGGGAGACGCAGGCCGTCAGCTGGGACAGCGTCCTCAACTACACCCCGCACGAGTACCGTTTCCCAACGCTATTTCTCGACGATACCGGCGGCGCCCGCGGCGCGTTCGGTGGCCTGTCGATCCACGACGCCGCAATCAGCCTCTACACCACGTCGCTCGACACGTCGGTCGGCGCGCAATCGGCGCTGTATACGCCGACGCAAACCGGCGACGTGTCCATCCATCACGGCGAAGACCTTGCCGCGCGTTTGCCGAACCAGTTCAAGATCGAGAATACCGGCACGGACGATATCGTCTCCCCGGAGATCGACTTCTATCTGACGCAGAATCGCATGAGCTGGAGCGACACGACGCCTTTCATCGGCAGTGGCATAGGGGCGACGGTTCCCGCCAACTGGGTGTTCACCTATTGGCCGCCGTCGCTTCCGATTGCCAGTTCCGTTCCGACGGGAGACTACTGGCTGGCCGCCTACCTGCCCGCCGCCGACGCCGTGCCCGCCAACAATAGCGCATGGGCCAACCAGGCCACGCGCGTCCACGTCGACAATAGTCCCAGCACCCTGTTTCCAGACGCCACCTGGCAGCTCAGCGAAGTGGGCGCCCTGGGACCCGCGGGCACGTGGTCGTTTTATCTTTCGGCAACAGAGGGCACGACCTACGATCTCAGCCTGTGTGCAGCGGATGGCGGCTGGGCATCGTTCGATACCGTGGTAACCGTCTATGACGGCGGCAGCATTGTGGCGAGCAACGATGACAGCTGTGACCTTCAATCCCGTGTCGCCTGGACCGCCCCGCACTCAGGTACGTTCACCGTGCAAGTCGCGAGCTATCAAGGCACGTATCAAGGCTCGTTCCAGCTTGCCTATGCAAGCGAAGTGCCCGACCCGGTTTTCCACGATGGGTTCGACTAGACGAGCAGATGACCCGCCGAAGCGTTGACCCACGCCGAAGCGGTGTCTGCAGTCGGTCCGGCGAATCGCCCGTTCTCGCGGGCGATCGTCGGACCGACGGTGGTGATCGGAACCGCTCTCCGAAATGGCGAGGTGCACTTCACGCATCGCTCGTATTCTCACGAGCGACTTCGACAAAACCTATTCGACGCGCGCGTTGGCAGCAGGGCGCGAACCAGTACGCAAAAGAGGCAGGAGCATCATGACGACCGCTGCACGGCTGGACCGGAGTCGCATCCACTCCGCGCCAAAACATGGGCTCGTGGCGCTGCTGATGTTGCTCGGCCTCGGAGCCGCCGCATCTGTGTGCGCGCAATGCGACGACCTGTTCGCTGACGGTTTCGACGCCGCTGGCCTGCCTGCCATCATCTCTGGCTTGTCGACGATGTCGACAACGGATGGCCAGGTACACACTTGGTTCTACCGCGTTCCCGCGACTCCGGCACCGGCGCACGGCCACGCCGTGCTGATCTGGCTGCACGGCGACGGAGGTTCCGGCGAGGGCTTCGGCAGCGGCTTCTATCCGTATACCGACGCCGCGTCGGCGATCCTCGTCACGCCGAGCGGCATCGATGGGACCTGGACGCACGCCGCTGCCGACCTGCCGGGACAACCTGAGGATTCGCAGTTTCTGAGCCAGCTGATCGATGCAATGATCACCGACGGCGTCGCTGGCGCGCCGGTGGACCCGGACCGGATCTTCATAGGCGGCGAATCGCGTGGGGCGTACATGCCGTACTACCTGCTGCAGCGTCCGTCGACAAAGAATCGCTTCGCTGCGGTCGCGGTCAACGCCGGCCTGCTCTACTGTCAGGACGGCGACATCGATTGCGAAGCGGACGATTCGAGTCCCGCTCACCATTCCTCTGCGACGCCAATCCTGCATTTGCACGGCACGAACGACACCGCAGTGTCGCCGCCGCCGACCGCGACGTTCCACGACCCGATCGACTGGAACCTGGACTGGGACGTGTTCTATCCCATGAAGCTGTGGGCCCAGCAGAACGGCTGTTTCGCCGGCGACAACTCCGGCGGCCTGGACAACGGTGTCCTCGAAGAAACCTATGTCGCGAACAACCACACGGCGAACCGCTACGACTTGACCGGTCATGGCGCCGGCTGCAGCAAATATCAGCTGATCCTGGTCGACGATGGCGGCCATGTGATCGGCAATCAGTACCAGCGGATCTGGTCTTTCTTGTCGGGCTACTGCAGGGCAGGGGGTTGAGAAGGGAACGGGGCAGACGATCATCACCACGCGTCGTCAAGGGCGGTGGAAGCCGTTACCGGTCTGCGAAAACATCGGTACATCGCCATCCACCTTCGCTGGTGACCTGATTCTCCGGATGGTTTTGATGGGCCGATTCAGGCGCGCAGATTTTCGGTGGGGGGCAGCGCTCTTTCTCTCAACGAGAAACCGCGTGGGATGTGAACAGGCCAGCTGGGACACCGCAACCTCAAGGACCTGGTGCAGACTCGCATCGCATATCGCACAATGCATTGATGCTAGAGCTAGCGGTTCCCGAAAACGAGCAGGTCGTCGATCTGCTCGTACAAGTTCTCTATGAAGACTTGCAACGGCTTGCTCGTCGCGAGCGCCGGCGTACGCATGGCAGGGCGGCAGAGACCCTCAGCACGACGGCGCTCGTGCACGAGGCCTATCTCAAGCTGGCCAAACGCGAAGCGTTCCAGAGCCATGCACACTTCCTCAATACCGCCGCGCTCGCGATGCGTCAGGTACTCGTTACGCATGCGCGGAGGCGCCAGCGCAGCAAGCGCAATGAGGGACAGCCGCTGCTCGACATCGATGCGGTGGATATCCTCGTCGAGAGCGACGAGCGCATCCTCGCCCTGGATGAAGCCTTGATGGGCCTGGAGATGACGGCCCCTCGTCTCGCCCGCATCGTCGAATGCCGCTACTTCGCCGGCTATTCCGAAGCGGAAACCGCACTCGCGCTCGGCCTTTCGGAACGAACGGTGCAGCGCGACTGGGTCATGGCCAAGGCCCTGCTGTACGAGGCGATCGGGCAGTGATGGTCAAAAGTGGTCCTGTTGCTGACGCCGCACGCCGGTAGTCCTGGTGGATCGGTTCCGTCCTTTTCCGCACATCGAGAGATTCGAGACGGCGACATCAAGCGCGTGCGAACGAACGGAGATCGTGCTGCAGGTCAGCAGCGCTTCAGCCCGCAGGTTTGCGACAACAATCCGGATCGCGCGGCACCACGGCGGCGATCGGCGCGGACCAGCAATCAGGGTGTTCGCAGCTGCGCGCGCAGGCGTTCGAGCGGCTTGCGATAACGTCCGGACAGTGAGGCGTGTTGCGACTCGATCGCTTCCGCTTGAGCGAGCATGTTGGCCGCTTCGCTACGCTTGCCGAGTGCAAGTTCGCATTCGGCGAGCGCGAGCCCGGCTTCAGCAATCTTCGGGCTCTTGGGCAACAGCACGTTGGATCGCGTCGCGAACGCGCGCGAGAGAATGGGACAGGCGCCTTGCGGGTTGCCGCCGCGCAGGCGCGCGAGCCCCTCGGTCAGTTCGCTGTCCGCGATCAGCAAATGGAGATACGGCGCCAATTCGCTGGCGCGTGCACGTTTGCCGACGTCGGCGGCCAGCGCGGCGGCTTTTGTGTTGTCGTCGCTTTGCAGGCTGATTTGAGCCTCGAGCAGTTCGCGTCGACTGGACGCTACTTCCATCGAGCGTGGATTGCTTCCCTCTATGACTGTCTTCGTGAATAGCGATCGAGCGTCGGCGATCCGATCTGCGTCGAGAGCCGCACGGACGCGCAAATAGGCGTCCAGGTCGCGCGCCGGTGCATTGACCTTTACCCGAATGATGGCTGCTTCGTCCAGGGCCTTGAATGCTTCGGAAAACCGATCTGCTTCGATCTGAGCTACCGCGATGTCTTCGAGCACGACCGCTTCTGCGAGCAGACCTGGCATTTGCTTGCGAAGAATCGCCAGTGCCGCCAGCGAATCGGCAAGTCCGGCTTCAAGATCACCCGCCTGGACCTGCGCGCGTCCGCGGACCGTCAGCGCTGCCCGGGTGTGAAACGCATCATCGGGACCCCGCAACTTCAACGTGTCCTGCGTAGCCTGTTGCACCAGCTTCATGCCCTCGCTGATCTTCTCGGAATCGGCCAGGACGCGTCCCAGCATCGTGCGTGCACGGAACGTGTCGATATGATCCTCCCCGTTGATCTTGAGCGAGTAGTCGAGCGACTGCCGCGCGGACGCGATCGCTGCCTCGGGCAGAAGGGCATCGCTTTGCGATTCCGCCAGTTGGTAGAAAAAGATGGAGAGGCTGGGATTCGGCACGCCATCGATTTCGCTTGAAATGGCGATTGCGCGCTGCAACGAGTCGATGGCCTCTTCCGGCTTGCCGATACGAGTGGCGATGAGGCCCGCCATGTATAGCGCGTCTGCGTAGAGGTCGCGTGATTCGGGGCGTCCTGAGAAGATCGACAGCGCTTGCTCGGCGTCCGAGTAGGCCTGTGTCAGATTCGTCGACTGGAAGTACTCCGTCGAAATCATCATCAAGCGCCCGCGCAACGCGGACGATGTGTCACCGCGGCGATCAAGCACTGCCCGCGCCTCTTCGAGTAACGGCTTCGCTTCCTTCACAAGCCCCGAAGCGAACGTGGCGCTCGACAGGTCGATCAGGTTCTCGGCCAGCTGCGGTGAGTCGGCACCATACACGCTGCGACTGAACGTGACCGCTTGGCGTCGCAGGCGTTCCTCGTCCGAGGATAGACCGAGGTCATAGTAGAGTTCTGCGAACACCCGCAGCAGCGCCAGCTTGTTTTCCGGCGCGTCACCGAGCCCGTTCTCAATGCGCTGTGCGCCGATATCGAGCAGCTCACGCGCGGTGGTCTGTCGTGCTTTCACCGGATCGGCTTGCTTGCTGCTGTTGGTGCGGAACAGATCGACCATGAAGGACTGCACCGCTTCGGCGCGCTGCGCCTGGACACGGGTCTGCCGGGCCTGCCAACTGATCACGCCGAGCGCGATCGCCATGGCGGTGAATACCGCGGCCGCGCTCGCCAACGCGAACCAATTGCGGCGCGCAAAGCGGCGCAGAACGTAGTTGCGCGCATCCGCACGCGCATGCACCGGTCTGTGCTCCAGATGCCGCCGGATATCGTCAGCGAGTGCTCGCGCGTCCGCGTAGCGCGCGCTGGGTTCGCGGCGCAGCGCCCGCGCGACGATCGCATCGAGATCGCCCTGCAGCGCTCGCTTTGACACCGGCCCGTCCGGCATGGCCGCGCGACTCGGCGGCGGCAACGACGCGTCGAGCAGGCGCTTGACCGCAGTCGCCAGCGATGCGGCGTCGCCAGACCAGGGCAACCGACCTGTGAGCAGTTCGAACAATGTCACGCCGAGCGCATAGACATCGGCGGCCGTGCCTACGGGGCCGCCGGCGAGCTGTTCAGGGGCCGCGTAGGCCGGTGAGAGATGCAGCGTATGGGTGACGTCGCCAGGGTGATCGGCGTCGAGCAGTTTGGCGATGCCGAAATCCAGCAGCTTCGCCTTGCCGTCCGTGCTCACGAGGATATTGGCGGGCTTGATGTCACGATGGACGACGAGGCGTGTATGCGCAAACGCGACAGCGTCGCAGACCTGCAGGAACAGCGCGAGCCGTGAGGCAAGCACGCACCGGTGTTTGTCGCAGTAGGCGACAAGATCGTCGCCTTCAACATACTCCATCACCATGTAGGCGCTGCCGTCGGCATCCACGCCGCCGTCGTAGAGTCGCGCGATGCTGGGATGAACCAGTGAGGCGAGGATCCCGCGTTCGCTCGCGAAGCGTTCGCGGATCGAGCCGCGCGCGTTCGGGATCAGCTTCAAGGCCGCCTGCTGCCGGAAGCCGCCTTCGATGCGTTCGGCCAGCCAGACTTCAGCCGTGCCGCCTGCACCGAGGCGATGCAGCAGTCGATACGCGCCGATCGAACGCCCAGCGATATACGCCTCGGTCGCCACATCGTCTGGACTGTCCGTGCGGATTGGCGAGCGTTCAAGAAATCCGTCACCGGTCTGTGAGAAGCGCAACAGGTGCTCGATACGCTCGCGCAACTCCGGATCGCGGGCACACGCTTCGTCGAGAAACGCCGGGCGGCGCGCGCCAGGCTCCGACAATGCACGCTGAAATAGCTCCAGCACTTCGCCTGTCACTAGACCTCGACGCATGGCTCTGTCTCCGTTGCTGCCCACAGGCGGAAAAGAATACCGGACGCGTCGGGCGCGCACGGGACGGTGCCTCTTGATTACGCCGATCGCCACGAGATTCCGCCATCGACGAACGCGGACAAGCGACGTCGCGGTGGGTTCGGAATCGGCGCGCGTTCTTTCACCGAAACGTACGAGAACATCCCGGCTTGCTGCACATCCGCGCCACGCACTCCGCCTTTCCGCTGCGAAAGATTGTGGCTATGACAGAATTCCTTCAGCGGAGTTTTTCGACGGCCTGTTAGTGCTCCTGTTTGAAGCTGCCGTGCGACCGCTGGTGAGGCAGGTGCTGGTCAATAGGCTGTCGAAGCGAGGCAGCCCTGCAGTGCGTCCATCTCTTTCAGGATCGCGTCATCCAACACGCGTAACTTGCGGATCAGATGAGCCTTCGGCACGCGTTCTTCCGCCGAAACGTACGAGAACATCTCCGTCTGCTGCGTATCCGCTCCGCGCACCGGCTTCTCCTCTGCGAGAGGTTGTGTCTATGACAGAATCCCGTGCGCGGAGTTTCTCAACAGCCTGCTAAACCCAATCCTTTGCGATACTGACGTCTTGATGGGTTTCGCGAGTCTTGGAATGGAAAGCGACCCTAATCGGCGAATGTATCTCAGAAGGGAAAATAGCCGGAGACAAACGCCCGAGTAGCGAAATAGGAGGGTACATTCGCTAACGCCTGCTCCGGCAATGCTTTCAATATGTATAAGTCAGGATGTTGACGCTCGAGCGTCGACGGCTCGATGAAGCGATACTGGCTTCTCCCGCTCGCAGAAACCGCTTCCTGATAAAACGAAGTTGACCTCCGGAGTACGGCAGCGCAAAGAATATTTTCGTGATGGCTGACGCAACAATGCGTCGCGGTAAACATCACTCGAGTGCGCTCACCTGAAATGGTTTGTTTTGACGCCTGAGCGGTGACCCTTCATGCCGCATACAGCCCACGCCGGACACCGTCCTTTGGCACACGCTGGAAATGCGATGCGTGGCTCAATTTGTACGTCGTGGCCGTGGATAACTGCAGCGCTTACAGAACGCGTGGCGCTACCTTTCCGCCAACCGACGGCCCGAGGGGCAGTCTCATCGGTCGATCTGTGCGCTCGAGGAATTGACTCCTCGAGTCAGTGCCGCGGCCCTGCTTGGCCATTTCGGTTCCTGTCCGCGTCGTATTTTCGGCACCGATCGCATAAGTCGGAGCGACGACCTGTCCGATCCGTATGCCTTTGCTATACGTGATCGGATAGACCAGGTCGCTGGCCACTTTATGGCCTTTGTGAACGGCGGGCTGGAAGCGCCAGGATCTTGCCGCGAGCAAGGTCAGCTCCGACAGTTCGCCGGTTTTCGACGATCGTTGGTCCAATGTCGATATCGAACGCGGATCGACTTTACCGTCGGCATCGACGTGTAGCTTGACCACGATTACGCCAGCATCGTACTGGCGCGAAGGGTCCACTTCGATGTGGATGGGGGCTATCGGCAGAGGGCCATGATCGGCGGCGAGGATGCCGGTTCCCTCGGTCAATACCGTTGCTTCTTCAATACTGGCCGATGCGAGCGTGCAGCCTAGGCTGAAGCACAGAGATGCCATGATGATGGTGGATTTGCGGTGCAAATTGTACATAGCAGGGTCCTATCTTTGATTGGGTTGAGATGGTTGATAAGAGGCGTTGTCGCGCCTCGTGGATCACGCACTGACATTGCCTGCGCTAAAAGCGCGGCATGATGACGTCGAGTGAGATCGAATTCGAATCGGCCGGCGAAGCACTGAAAACGAGAGTGCGTCGTAATCTGAACCGTTCAATCATCGACAACGTGCGAATGCAGGTATGTCTATGGATTCGATCTACGCTATAAAACGAGTTTGCATTCGTGAGTGCGACATGTGATCGGTAACAATCATGACTGTGTTGCTCGTCGCGCTGATGAGCTCGGTCTGCTGCTGGACTTGCCGCCGTCCGTTAATTTTGTGGCCGGGCCCCTTTCAGGCGTGAGCCGACGGCATAACGCCATCGTCAACACGGCAGAGGCGATCTCACTCTAATTCGAGGAAGAAGCGGAGTGGCGAGGTCACGCAGGCGCGGCGCAAAGCGCTGGTCGGCTATTGGCAGCAGGCGTATCAAGTCAGTCTTCGGCGGTCGTGCGCGTTGCTCAGGCAATCGCACACGGCATTGCACTACAAGGCGAAGCGTCCGACGCTCGACGCGCCGCTGACCCAAGCGCATCCAGGAGATCGCGCAGGCGAGCGTGCGCCATGGCACGCGTCGCATCCACATTCCTATTGCGCCGCGAAGGCTGGAACGTCAATCACAAGCGCGTACGCCGGCTCTATGTACTGGCTGGCCGGAATCTGCGCACCAAACGCCCACGTCGGCGCAGGGCGGCAGCGGAGCGATTGGAACGTCCCGATCTCACCGCGCCCAATCAAAGCTGGAGCATGGATTTTGTATCCGATGCGCTCTTCGCTGGCCGACGCTTTCGTGGGCGCACAGTCGTCGGCAACTTCGGGCGGGCTCGACCGTGTGTATCAGGTCCACCTAACAGTAGGCGCATGCGCCGTCCTACTCGTCCTGGCGCATTTCTCCGTTGGGTGTTGATTTCCGTGCTGGTTGAGCCACGCTTTCACGAATTCATAAGCCGGAGAACTGAGGTGAGGCGCCTATCGCATCGCGCAGAACGTCTTTTGATAGCGGCTCTCCGTCCGGCGAGAACGCGGCTCGAACCTTTACGCAAAACGCCAATTCGAGCGAATGGATCCGTGGATGGCGCTGGTTTCGGCTTTAAGCAGGGAATCCGTTGAACTTGCGCAGGATCTTGTCGACCACGCCTTCAGGCAGGTAGCGACGCAGGGCGCGCACCTGGCGCGACTGCTTGCCCGCCGAATAGCGCAACTTCGGCTTTGCGGCCGTCGCGGCCTCGACCACGGTGTCGGCGACTATCTGCGGTGCGTCTCCGGCTTCTACCCACTTACGCATGAGATCCTCGCTGCGCGCACGCTCTTGTGCGTAAGTCGCCATGGGCTGGTCGGCGCGCGTCAAGTTCTCCTCGAAGGATGTTCGAGTCACACCGGGTTCCACCAGGACCGCCCGGATGCCGAACTGGCGCACTTCATGGTCGAGGGATTCCGAGTAACCCTCGATCGCATGCTTGGTTGATGCATAGAAGGCGTTGAAGGGCGACGGGATCAGGCCCAGGATCGAACTCATATTGATGATCCGGCCGCCCTTCTGGGCGCGCATCACGGGCAGCACCGCATTGACAACGCGCGCGACACCGAAGACGTTCACGTCGAACAGGCGCTGCGCCTGAGTGATCGAGGACTCCTCGGCGCCACCGAGCAGGCCGATCCCCGCGTTGTTGACGACGAGGTCGATGCTTCCCGCCTGCCTGACGATCTCTTCGACAAGGCTTTTCACCGACGCCTCGTCCGTAACGTCGCAGACCAGCATGGTGATTCCACTGGAGTCGGAGGCCTGCTTGCGGCTGGTGCCGAAAACCCTATAGCCGGCTTTGGCCAAGGACTGGGCTGTCACCAACCCGATGCCCGACGATGCGCCCGTCACGAGGGCGATGCCCTTGTTCGTCTTGTTCATTTGATAGCCTTCCTCTTAGGGCTGGATCGCCGAGGCCCAGAAGGATACTATCAAATCAGTAGCAAGTCACTATCAAAAAGGTATGGTCGATAAAAACAGCCTCAAGCTCGGATGCCCCTTGGCTCGCGGCCTCGACTCCGTCGGCGATGTGTGGAGCATGTTGATCCTTCGGGACGCGCATGTGGGACTTACCCGTTTCGACCAGTTCCGGAAGAACCTCGGAATTGCGCCGACGATGCTCGTCAAGCGGCTCGGCGCGTTGACGGACGCAGGATTGCTGGAGAAGCGTATCTACTCCGAGCGACCGCCTCGCGAGGAATACGTGCTGACGAAGGCAGGGCGCGACTTCCTGCCGGTCCTTCTGATGATCGGCGCCTGGGCCCAACGAAACTGCGGTGAAAACCTTGCGCGCTATATCGACGATGAGACTGGGATAGAGATCCAGCCAATCGGCGTCGATGCGGTGACAGGAGCAAAGCTCGGGAGCCGACCGATGCATATGGGCCAGCCCAATGGGCAAGCTGATCGGCTGGCGAAAGGGCAAACCTCCTGAAAACAATTTTCGGAAATCTAAAATTTCGACCCGCGGATGCCATCTGGGCGCGCGGCGAGGACGCCAGACTTGCGCTACTTCATGCCCATGTCGCTTGAACCTATGCGGATAGCCCTATGCGGACACGCTTGATTTTTCCCCGCTTTTTCGCACCGGCGTCGGATTCGACCACGTCTTCGCCGCGCTGGACAGCGCCAGTCATATATAGGCCTGCCATGAGATAGCAGCCATGGAGATCGAGGACCCTCGCCTCGGCTAGAACGGCCGGCTCCAACGCTTTATCGGGAAGCACCTTTGCGATCCGCTCGCCGGACACAAGCCCGTCCATATCTGCCCGAGCCGCCTGGCCCGTCCCGTCAACGAGCGCAGCTCCGCGATATAGAACCAGCTCATCGGACGGCTAGAACGGGCTCGGCGAACCCGCCGATGCCATGCTGGGAATCCACAACACGAGGCCGTGCTGATCTTTTGTCCGCATTCGGCGCATTTGATCGATACGATGAAACAATCCCCTGAAAGCCCCTGGCTGGCGCAAAGAGGTCGCCGCTGCGCGGTGCGGCTTATCCAAGGTGTTGTAGCTCACCCAACGCGCTCACGCGGACCAGGCGGGAAGAAGGTTCCGGCGCAAGCATGCATCGTTGCGCACACGGCCGCTTGGTTCAGGCGTCAGCTGCGCGGTGGAAGATGTTGCGACGTGCTGCGCCAACGCCAGAGCAGGACGAGGGTGACCAGGTCGACCATCACTGCGAACACGCTGGCCTCCGGTCCGAACTTGCCGCCGGTCATCCACTGGGGCTTGTCGAGCACTGTCGCGTGCAGCCAACCCGCCTGCGTGAAGCCACTGACATCGAAGCCCAGCAAGGCGCCTTGGGCCCAGTTCCAGCCGAAGTGGATACCTATGGGCAGGGCAAGGCTGCGCGTGCGCAAGTAAGCCAAGCCGAGCACGATGGCGCCGAGTGCCGTGTCGACCGTCGCGAAGACCTGAGTGGTTCGATCCATGCCGGGGTTGTCCCAATGTGCGACCGCAAACAGCAGCGCGAGGCTGAGCTGTGCGACCCAGACGCCGGTGCCATCAACCATGCGCTGGAACACGAAGCCACGAAACAGCGTCTCCTCGAACAACGCTACGCAGGCAAAGACCCACGCGGCCGAACCCAGGGCCGCCAGGCTGCGAGCAGGGTCGAGCGAAAGATGCACGCCTCCCGCCGCCACGATCAGTGCGGCAATCGCCAACATTGCGACGGTGCCAATGCCTGCCCCAAGTCCTGCCTCCATCGCCCAGCGCCGGTCGATTTCGAAGCCCACACTGGACAACCGTTGGCGACGCAGCCGCACGCAACCCCAGGTGACGAGGAGGACGAAGAGGAACGGCAACGGCTGCAACCACGCCGCATCGAAATCCAGATGCTGGATGGCTTGCGAGAGCGGGTGATAGACGAACCGGCTGGCCAGGAACAAGACGACGAAAATCAGGATCCAGACGCCGTTGCGGAGTTGTCCATCGGGATTGCGAAAAAATGCTCGCATGTGCGCTTCCGTGCCTAGCCTAAGGTCGTACGCATCTTCGTGGCTGACCGCACCAACGTAAATAGGCCATGCGTTGGTAGGCCGTTCGTCGCGCGCCTCCAACGAAGGGCAGAACAAGTCGATCCGATCGAGGTCAGATATCGGCATCGACACAAGGCGAAGTGCACGATGAGCCCGGTGAGTTTCGGTGACGCGGAATACCCTACAAGGCGCTTCCTTGCATCCAATAATCTTCAAGCCTCACGCGACAATCTCAAGAACGTCAGCGCCGCGCAGGCGGCGACTGGAATTCCCCCGGTTGCCGCCGTCTTTCGTGTTCGTGCCCAAGAAGCCGCCAGAGATGAAAGCGTCGTTGTCATCGGCGATCTGCTCTGAGCGGCTCAGCCGAAAGGCGTGAATGGAGCGATCACTTGGTTTTCAACGCAAGGGGGATCACGCCGACCAGCGCGTGGCGCATGGCCAGCGCCGCCGCACGCGAGAAATGCGCATCAGTATTCCAGCCGCGTGTGCCGCGGATCTTTAGGTAAGCCTCGTTCACCAGCGCCGTCGTCCGCATCGTGGCACCTCAGTCCTTCGCCTTCGCAGCCAGGCGGCTTGCTCGGCGAAGTGCGGCAAAGCCCAGGTGTTCGTCGTCGCAATCCACGCTGATTGGTCCGCGGTCGCTTCCCATCCCATGGATTGCGTTCGTCCCCACAGTTCGTCTGCGTCCGCATGCAGCTGCGCGCGCGACTCTCGATCGTCACTGTCGGAGTGGGGCTTCATGCGCTGTCCTGCGTGTGAATTGCCTCTCGGGCTTGTCCACCCGCGTTCAGACTTCGACGTCCACACTCCCGCCGGCAACGATTGAGAGACTCCCACCCGAGTCGATCGCGTTGCGGGCCGCTCGTGAGAGCCGCAGGGGACAGTTCAAGACAGAACTTTGATCGGGCTCGGTCCCAATGCCGGGCCCGATCTTTTTGTGTTTCCGAAACGTCCCGTGCGTTGCGGCAACCGTTGCGGGACGAAATCGTCGAATCTGCGAAGCGCGTCTTCACATCTCCGGGTTCAGTTGACAGAGCGCAACGTCCGCGCAAACCATTCCGGGGATCGGCATGCGCGAGCGATTGGAACCAACCGACTCTGTGCCCTTCATCGAGCGCGAAGAGGCCGAACCGCACCAAATGCGCCTCAGGTGTCCGCTCTGCGACGGCGGAACTGCGATCGATCACGCATTGGAGCCCGATGCAGATGTGCGTTGCTCGGTATGCGGCGAGATATCGGAGTTTCGTCAGTTCCGTGAGGCCTCGTGCCAGGACGGGCGCGAAGAGGTCAAGGAGGCGTGTCCTGAGGTCGTCTTTCCTCGCGATACCGCGAAGGCAGGTAAATAGCGAGCGTCGATCTGCGCTGTGATGCCGTTCGTGGGCTGGGTTCACATACGACAACCCACTATGCCTCGATGACCGCATACGACGACACAGCCGACATCCTTCGCCGCAAAGAACGAGCCCGGCATCAGCTATGGATTGATCATCAGCGTCGGCGCAGAGCAACTGTCGATCAACTCTTGAAAGACATGGCGGCGGACTCGCCGGCTGCGTGGCACGCGCCGGGACTTGACGACGATTGGACGCCGATCTAGTTGGCGGCTTCACATCTGGCCGGCCAATAAAGCGCGTGGCGAAGTTCTGAAACGACGGACACGGCCTATGCGCGACTTTGTGGACCTGATTGATCGATGCGACATCATCGTCATGAACCTCCGACCCGCCAGACTGTATGAAGTGGCCCTTCTGCCTCACGGAGGAGGCCGTCGACCGCTCGCTTGAGATCGACGAAGACGTCCGGTGCCTTGCTTGCGGCACAGTCTCCGAGTACGGCGAGTTTCGCGAATTGTGCTGCGCGAGCCGGCGCGCCGCGCTTACCGACGCGTGCCCCGAGATTCTCTTTCCGGGTGACCGGCTGGACCAGCGGCGCTGACCAGCACCGGGCGGATTGTGGTGGTACTTGCCACAGACATCAGCGCCGATGCCACGACCGCATAAGCCGATTTCATGTTCATCGTTCGCTCCTTGCACAGATCCTTCGATACTGGAATGTCTGCACGCGCGAAACCGAACATCCTGCGGCTCTCTCTCTCAAAGCCGCCGTGAAAGTGACCGCCTCGCAGGTGACGATTTCATGGGTGAGATTGCAGCGCGGCCGGGGACACGCTGGCGGCATCGGAAACAGCAGGTGCAACCCATGACCACGGATCGGTGGCAGCAGCCGGAAGGACTGGCGATTGCGCGGCGGAGCCCACCTCGAATCCGTCGGCGAAGATGCGATCGCTGCGCACGGTCAGGTGATATTCGCGGCTCATGAAATTGCTTCCGCCGCCATCGACGTTGAGGTGGAAATACCCGGATATCACGTCGCCCGGAAGCGTCGGCGTGGTCGGGATGCCGCTGAGCGTTCCGGTTGCGGAATTCATCGTGAGTCCTGGTGTTTGCCCGGACACGATGGCCCAGCTGGGCGCGCCGCCCAGGTTTTCGACGGTGAAGGTCAGCGAGTACGGGACACCGACCGTCGCGTCCGGGAGTGGAGGTTCGGTGCTGATGTAGACGCGATCGTCGTCGACGATCGTGACGCGGCCATCCGTCTGATAGTCGTAACCATCCCCTTGCAGGACGAGCGCGTGCACGCCGTTGCTGAGCAGGACGCGGAACCACAGATTGCTGTCGAAGGACTGGCTGTCCGTGTTGCCTGTGACCGGCACGTTGGTCGCGCGCCGAGTCGTACCCGGCGGAAATGTCAGCGTATCCGAGGTCGCCTGATAGTCCATGCCGGCTTGGGCAGTTCCGTTCGCGGTCGCGTAGTGGACGCTGACCGTCTGCGTCGACGCTCTGGACAACGAAACCGTCAATGTCGCCGGCGTGGTGCCCGAATTGCCTTCCGCCAGCGAGACGCGATCGATACTTATCTGTGGCGGCAGCACCGCAGGCTGCGGCCAGAAGCGCGCGGTACCGCCGCCGCGCCCGGCGGGGCCGTATGGATAGCCGACGTCAGCAATCGGGATCGGATAGACGGAAAACCCCGTCGCGGTAAATGGCGCGCGCAGCAGGATCGCGGGGTCCGGGAAGTAGGAGTTGCCGGTCAGCACCGCGTATTGTCCATCCGGACTGATCGTCACATCTTCGAAACCGTTGACGCTCTGCGGAACCGGCAGTGGGTCCACGCTGGAACTAGCCGAGTACGGTGCCGCAACCGCGTACGCGCGGGCGGGCGCCGGGGTGCCGAAGCTTTCGGCAACGAGGGCCCCGGCTGCCGTCGGGGACGAACGCAATGCCGTCCAACCCCTGGCCGCCGGCGATAGCGAGGTCCTCGTACGGACTTGCAGCGGAAAACGGCGGGTGCAGAATGTGCAGCGTACCCGACGCACCATCCGCCGCGAGCAAGGTCGCCTTGTCCGGCGACAGTTCCACCGCGCAGCTCCGTACATGGTTTGCGTCACTGTCCGACGGCAACGTCATCGTGAACGCGATGACGTTGTACGGCGGGTCGAGCACGCTGATGCCGTCGGTGTGGCCGACAAAGGCCCGACCAGTGTCCGGATCGAAGACGATGCCGTGGGCTTGCGCGGTACCGAATTCGCCGGGCAACGTCACGACATTGCTCGCGACCGACGCGCTCGACAGCGGGGTCGGCACCACGAACAGATTCCGGCGATCCGCTGGCGTATTGCTTGAGCCGGATGCGAGCAGCAGGTGAGTACCGGATGGATTCAGTGCGACCGAACCGAGGCCACGATACGTGCCGCTCGCGCCATCCGGATGGAAGGAGCCGGTGATCGATCCGCTCGGGATATCGATGATGTCGACGCCAATGTAGGTCGTATAGGGCACGTTGCTACCGAGGTCGCTGGCGGCCGCGACGTCGCGACTCAGTAGGGTCAGTCCGTGCAGATTGATGACATGCGGCAGCTGGGGTGCTACGTAGTACGGCATCGGGTTCGTCAGTTCGTGCGCCACGTCGCCGAGCACGACCAGCGGCGCCGGCCCCGCGAGACTGGTGCCGGCCGAAAGCACAAGTTCCTGCGCGCTGGCGCCAGCGCCTGCCAGCAACAGCGCAATCAGGGATGAAGTTGCGGAGAGGCGTAGCGTCTGGCTGTTCATCGTTCGACCTCAGGCGAATTGGCCGCGGCTGTGGTCGATGGAATGCCGCAGTGGCGCAAAACGAACGCAGGTGTCGCGTACGGGCTGAACCTCGCGGTCTGCAAGGGTGTGCAGGTTTTCGCCGGGTCGGGCTAGCGCGGCTTGAACGTCAACCTTTGTCCGGCTTCTCAAGTCCGACCCGAATCGCGGCCTGTCGAAGAGCCTCCTGATCGATCAGCCATTCGTCCGTGCGCTTGTGCTTCGCGCGCTTCTCGTTGTCCAAGATGATTCGCGCCGCTTCCTGCCGGCGACGTTCATTCGCGCGTTCCTCTTCCTTCCCCATGGCAATCCCCAAAGCAACGCCTGCGGGGCGAATCGTCCGTTCACGATCGTCGTAGTGGTGTGAAAACGCGACGGGCGGGGCCGGCACGGCGATATTCGGTTGTAGATTGGCGATCATTTCTGCGCGTCCTTCGATTGGACATCGCGGTCACTCGAATGCACAAGGCGAAGCTTGGGCGGAGCATCGTCATCCTCCTTGCCGGGATACGGAGCATCGAACACTTCGAGCAGCGCAGCGAGCACGCCGCATCCGCCGTACTTCGCTATCGCGGTTTTCGCCCGTGGCTTGCGCGTGCTCATGCCCGTACGTCGTTCTTGTACTCGTTCCAGGCAAATGTCGATGGTGTCTGTCTGGAAGTTCGAAACGAGTCCTCGGTCGCGTTGGTACGGAAGTTCGTCTGGCTCAGCCCGGCGCGCAGTTGGGAAAACGGCAGTCCGCCAGCCGAACGGCGAGCAAGGACTCCGGACTCTTGCTAAACGCCCGCAGAGACGCGGAGTAAAAATCGGCGGATCGGGGCCAGAAATGCAGACTCCGTAGTCCGCCAAAAAAAGAAAAAGCGCGCCATGTGGCGTGCTTTTTGGCTTTCACCGAGACCCGAATTCACATGGTCAGTCTGCGTGGCGGTGGTTGCAGTCTGGCCATCACTCGGCTCCGGGGTGGAATTCCCGTGAACAGGGAAAATTACAGGGTATTTCGCGTATCCGGAGAACTTCTTCGGACCAGAGACGCCAGGAGAGCGAGGCAGGAAGCGGCGTTAGGGTGTCGGCGGAGACGAAATCAGGTGCTCTGGAACAGGGAAGCCAACAGGGAAGGAACAGGGAGCTAGCAGGGAACGGAACAGGTAGAGTCTCGATCACGCCCGGTGCCTCAACTCACGTTACGGAGAAAGTCACTAGTGGATTCTGTGTCTTGTGAGTCGAGTGTTTGCGTGCTGCGAAGGCCGCGGTCAAGACTTCAATGACCTTCGCCGCGGTCACCTTTGCCCGGCTCCTATCCGCTTCTATTGGCCACCCAACCGCCATAGACTTGCCTTTACCGGTGCGGGGGGTGCGCGGTGAACGAACAAGCATTACCAATCGGAATCGAAGATCGGCCGGCGCCCCCGGTATTCATTAGCTACGCGACAGCTGATCGCGCTGACGCGCTAAAGGTCTGCAAAGACATCGAGCGCCGTGGAATCCAATGCTGGATTTCCATGCGTGATGTGCCACCCGGCGCGAACTACCAGGAGGCGATTGTGCAATCGCTTCGCACCGCTCGCGCGCTGGTCCTCGTCTTCTCGGACGCAGCCAACACAAGCGATGAGATCAAGAAGGAGCTCTCACTCGCCAGCCGCTACCACGTCCCGGTTATCGCGCTCCGCCTCAAGGACGTCGAGCCGAGCGATGCGTTTGCCTACGAATTGTCCACACGTCAGTGGATCAACGCGGTTGAAGGCTGGGACAAGTCGATCGGCATGCTGGTTGACCGCATCGGGCAGATGTCAGGCTCGGCGGCACTAGCTCCCGCGGCTTCCGCGCTCGCGTCCCGGCGGATGGCTTCCTTGTCGGGCCGCGCGATGGTGATCACAGCCGCCGGCCTGCTCTCACTGGTTGTGGCGGGCGGGGCCTGGTGGGTATTGCGGCCTCAACCAGCCGCCGCTCACAGCATGACGGTTCGCCTGGCGGGGTTCCAACTCCTGTCCTCGGATTTGCCTGCAAATCTTCGGGATACGGTGGACGCCGAGATCACCGCGGCATTCAACGCCGACGGCGCTGTCAGTGTTTCGACGGCACCAACCCCGGCACCGGGCACAGCGCCCGCCTACGCACTCGCGGGAACGATCCAGCGCGTCGGCGACACGATCCGTGTCATCACTCACATGACCAACGAGCGCTCCGGCGCAACCGTGTGGTCCAACACGTTCAACTACGCCGGGAATGAAGTTTCAAGGATTCCACGCCACATTGCCGTCGACAACGGCAATGTGGTCCGCTGCGGACTGTTCGGAGCGTCCACCTACAAGGCGGCGCTGCCTGACACAGTGCTCAGGGACTACATGCAATTTTGTCAGGGACACTGGGACCCCAATTTGCAGGAAGGCCGCAAGGCCCTGATTCCCGCGCAACGCGTCGTCGCTGCCGTTCCGGATTTTTCCTGGGGTTGGGCGGCGGTCGCCGGCGCATATTGGAAAGTTGCACTGAGTGCGGACGACAGTCGGATCGCCGATGAGGCACGCGCGAGTGGACGTGAAGCGGCGGATCGCGCGGTCGCTATCGACAGCGGAAACAGCGAGGCCCTGTATATCAAATCCATGCTGGTCGATCGGCGCGACTGGATCGATCGGGAAGAGCTGTTGAAACGCGCCGTCGCGGCCCGTCGGCTGGATTGCGGATGCGAGCACCATCAATATGGCTGGATGCTGGCGAATGTCGGTCGCACTGCCGAGGCCATCGAACAACTGCACCAGGCCAACGACATGCTGGCTCTCTACGTGTATACGCCTTTGACGCTGGCACAAGTGCTCGTCGTCGCGGGGAAGCTCGACGAGGCCAAGCCCTATTTCGATGCGGCGATCGATCTCGCTCCGAATGCCGGCTTTGCGAACAATCTTGCGTTGTACAAGGCGACCGAGATGGGTGACATCAATCTGGTGCTCGACCCGAACCTGTCGTTTCCAGCAGAAGTTCGGGCGGCCCTGCTGCAGGGGTATCGCGCACGGGCGGCGCATGATTCCGGCGCCAAGGCGCAAGCAGTCCAGGCACTGCTTGCGCTGACCGAAGGCCAGCAGAAGGAGGCAGTCGCGAGGCTGCTCGCAGAGCTCGGCGCGAACCACGAGGCTTTCCAGATCGCGACCCGGATAGCTACGACGAAGGAACATCCGGGGCCATCGCTCTTCTGGGATCGGAGTATGCGCGGAACATTGGCCGATCCGGGCTTCCCGGCGGTAGCCACGCAATTCGGACTTTTCAAATATTGGACAACGACTCATACCAAGCCCGACGTCTGTGACGAAAAGGCGCCACCACCCTTTTGCCGGATGATTTGACGCCGCATCGCAGATGGAGAACTGATGTGAATCGCCCCGGGTTTCGTGGAGGCTGTTTGGTTTAAGTCACACGGTTTCGAGAACTATCCTCTTGGTCAATTCCCGGTAGTAGTTTGCCTCAGCTTCGGCCGGAGGAATGTAGCCGATGGAGCCGAGCAGGCGCTGGTTGTTGAACCAAGCCACCCATTCGAGCGTCGCCAGTTCCACGGACGCCATTGTTTTCCAAGGTGCTCTTCGATGGATCAGCTCGGTCTTGTATAAGCCGTTGATCGTCTCGGCCAGCGCGCGGTCGTCTTCGCGTATCCGGACGTCGAAGTGCGTATCGTCGAAACGACCGCTGGATGTCGCGCTTCGATCGCCTGGGAACGCGCTTGGCGATGGATTCCCTCGACAACACGGTTCAGGCTCGCAAGGTTCTCTGCGCGCATCTCTTCGCACAGCGGCGCGCTGCGTTCATCCAGCAGCCATTTCAAACTGTCGTCATCGTCTGCATCGGACAGAAGTCGCTTCAGGGGCCCATGGCGCGCTCAAGCGGATCGTCATTGGTGTCACGCTTCATCCCTGCCGGCGCTCCCGCGTTTTAACGGTCATGGAACGGACAGTGGACCCGAAATTGAACTACTTTCTCGCTGAATCGATGAGTGTAACGATCCAGAGGCACGAACTACTCTCCACATGGGGCCACGCACGCAAAAGGGGGTAAAATTGGGTGTGCCGATCGCCAGCGCGACCTGCGGCCCACTTGCCACTGGTTCGACGCTCAAAGTGGAAAAATCACGACATGCAGCCATCAGCGAATCCGTACATCGCAAATGATTCATCCAGTCCCGTTTTCGAGAATGTATACGATCGCCTCAAAGCCATGGCGAGTCGGCAACGGTTGCGTGGCGGCGCGCCGAACACACTGTGTACGACGGAGCTTGTACATGAGGCCTACCTTCGCATGGGCGGCGCGGACGATCGCTTTGAAAAAGACGCGCAGTTCTTTGCCTATGCGGCGAGGGCGATGCGTCACATACTTTCCGACGCCGCGCGGCGAAGAGTCCAACCCAAGCGTGGTGGCGATCAGGTGCGTCTGGATCTGAGTGATCCGCAGGTTGATTCGATTTATGTGGACCCGGGACTTGCGCTGCAGCTCGACGATGCCCTCACCGCGCTTGAACAAGACGACCCGCGTGCCGCGCACGTGGTTGAGCTTCACTTTTTCGGTGGCCTCGATCTGCCCCAAGTCGCAAAATTGCTCGGAATTGGCCGGCGAACAGTGGATCGAGACTGGCGCTACGCGCGAGCATTTCTGGGTTCTCTGACGGAGTGCTGACGAAAGCCAATTGACCGACGAAGTGACTTGAGCAGCAACGCTCGCCGATGTGGCATTCGTGTACAGCGCGTGCGTCGGCGAACCGGCGACCGCGACATCCTTCTCAATCAGCCAATTGGCAGGTCGAGGTAGCTGGTAACTGACTTCTTGCGGCGGCCAGCAACGGGTGATCGTCAAGGACACTTTGGCCAAGCGATGCCCTGACAGCCTTTATTTCCGCGACAGCCTGCTCGCAATCTCCCATCTTCAACTCGGCGACCGCAAGCCACATCCGCGCCTCCGCGAAGTGGATTTGCAACGGTTCGACGTCGTTCTGCGCGTGCTCGAGCGCATTTCGGAGTCGCACTGCGGCGAGAGCTGCTTTACCACGCTGAATGTCGATTCGAGCCATCGCAATGTGAGCTGGTAGAAGTCGCGGATGCCAGAGCAGAACTTGTGCGTCCAGTTCGTTGCGCGCGGAGAAATCCGAATCAGCCGGACAGGAGTTGGATGGCAAGTTCGCGTTGTTCACGCAGATCAGAGCCCGCAACGACATCGCATTGAGGCGCATATGCTCCGGATAGTAGTGGTCGAGATTTTCGATAGCGCTGCTGAACTGCTCGATTGCGCGGGATTCATCCCCCAATGCCATCGCCAGCAGACCGGACAGATAGTCCTGGGCGCCAACCCACACGAGGTTCCCCGAATTTCCCACCAAAGTGCGGGCGCGTTGAATGCGACGTTGCGCGGCCTCGAAATCTCCGCGATCGATGTCCCGTTGTGTGCGGATGCGCAAGATGCTCGCGTTGAGCGCGATGTTATCGGCGCTTAGGAAAGCCTCAGCGGCGCGTGATGCGTGGTCGCACACATCGTCACTCTCGGCAGCGCCGATCTCCATCGCCAGTTGGCAACGTCCCTCCCAGTAGACGACGTTGACATCGCGTTGGTTGTTCGGGGGCGATTCGAACACGCCCTCGATCTCGACCAGACCCTCTCGGGCCGCGCGTAGCTGCCCAGCAAGAAGCTGGGCGACACTCAGGTTTCTTCGGGCAAAAGCCGTAAAGGATGAGTTGGGACCCAAGTTCCTGAGGTGAATCCTGTAGGCGTGATCATAGGCATCGATGGCTTCGTCCAGATGTCCATTCATGAAGTTGAGACTGGTTGCCAAATTGGCATAGCCAGTCGCTGCCTTCGAGGACTCGCTTCCATAGAAGGAGATGCGCTCAGTGAGCGCTTTTCGCTCGTAGTCGACGGCGGCAGCGTGCTTGTTTCGGGCGTCGTTGACTTCGGCCAAGCCGTCATACAGTCGTATCAACGGGGGTCCGTGAACGGCATGTCCGTCATCGAGACTTGATTGCAGTGCATCGAACAACGGCTCGGCGTCCCGCTCTTTGCCAAGTTCAAGCAGCATGTATGCCCGCGAAATCTCGGCGTCCGCCCGCACCGGATCGCTTGCGGCGAGTTTCGATGTAGCTAGTCCCGCCGCATCGTTGGCGAGAGCCTCGGCTTGATCGGCATCGTTGAGTTTTTCGTGAAGTCGCGCAAACAGGAACTCCAAATCAATACGTGCTGTGTCGTCCAGCGTCGCATTATCTCCCAGCTTTTGAGTGGCCGCAGA
This sequence comes from Dokdonella sp., assembly GCA_040005635.1. Taxonomy (GTDB): domain Bacteria; phylum Pseudomonadota; class Gammaproteobacteria; order Xanthomonadales; family Rhodanobacteraceae; genus Dokdonella_A. Next base: position 22,879 of record JBDTYM010000037.1, read on the forward strand.
CAGCAAGTCGCGTACGCTGGCCTGTTTGTCGTTGATCATGCCGTCCTCGATTGGCGCGAACATATCCTCCAGAAAGTCACGAATCGTGTTGGCGCGTTGTGCCTCCCGCCGGATGTCGCGCGCCTGCCAAACAACGACGCTCATAGCCGCCAGGATCGCGAAAAGCAGAAAGGTAGCCAGCGTAACCCCGGCCTGATGACGACTCAGGAATTTTCGCGCCCTGTACCAGCCAGATGGCGGATGCGCTCTTACCGGTTCTCCCGCGAGATATCGCTCAATGTCGTCCGCCAAAGCGCCTGCTGTCGGGTAGCGAAGCTGAGCCTCGTCCGCAACCGCTTTGAGTACGATGTCGTCCAGATCACCACGGAGCTGGCGTTCCAGAATTCCTCGCGGCGCCATTCCCGCTGGCACGGATGATTGCCTTGCTTCTGGAAGATGAAGCAGCGCACTCGGCCTGGTATTGCTCATGCCGATTTGCCCTGTGAGCAATTCGGTCAGGACGACACCCATGGCATAGACGTCGACTGCCGTCGTCGACGGATCGGAGCGATATTGCTCTGGCGCTGCGTACCCCGGCGTGAGTGCAACCGAGCGCGTGGGCGATGCGCCCGATTCCTGATCCAGGAGTTTGGAGATTCCGAAATCCACGACTTTGAGATCACCCATCTGTGTGACGAGTACATTGGACGGCTTCAAGTCCATATGAACAATCAGCGAAGCGTGCGCCGCCTCGACAGCTCGGCAGAGCAGGCAAAACAATTTCAATCGATCCCGGAGGCTCGATGAGCGGCTGTCGGCCGCTCTCGTGATGGCGACGCCTTCCACCAGTTCCATTGCAATGTACGGAATACCGGCAGCACTGATTCCAGCTTCGATGAATCTGGCGATGTTCGGATGGGCCAGTCGGGCAAGAATCGACTGCTCTCTTCGGAATCTTCGCTGAGCGTCCGACGAATACAATCCGGTGCGAAGAACTTTCAAGGCAACGAACTGTGATCCATCGCCCGCCGATCGCACAGCTCGAAATACGGCCGATGAGCCGCCTTCGCCTATCAGTTCGAGTAATTTGAAAGTTCCTATTTCGGTTCCGACCAACGAGCGATCGACAAATTGCTCGTCGTCACCCCGCGATGCGACCAGTCTATTCGCGACCTCCTCACGCAACGGTGAGGTGGCATCGATATCCGGGACGAGCATTCTTTCGAGCATTCTATCCATCCGTTCGCGCAGGTCCGCAGCTCGTTGGTCCAGCAGACACTCTTTCCTGCTCGACGTGTCCGATTCGTCAAAGCGCAGCATCGCCATGAGACGCTCGGCGACTTCGTGTGGCAACGCCAACGATGCGATCCGAACACTGCGCAACGTCGGCTCGAGTTCCAGAAGGTCCTCGAAATGGTCTCGAAGTGAAATGTTGTTCGCCATATTCGTTCTTCAGATTGCTCGATGGGTCGTAGAAGCGACTTCGCCGTGCGCGGAAACATAGGCATGCGAACTCTTGTGCAAAGGTCGAAGTGCCTACACGAACGCCAGTATCGTACGGCGCCTATCCCTTGATAGCTACGCACCTGTACTCGGGTGGTAGCAGCACGTCATTCGCATGCTTGATCGTGCTCAACGCAAGGGAAATCTCTCTGAGAGCTCTCGACTTGCGCATAACGCGATTCGGTACCGCAACTCGCCATATCAGCGTAAACGCCGCCCACAAGATGCGTCCAGAAGCAGCTCCATCGACCACACGCCATGGCGGCAGCATCGTCAGAGTCGCAAAGATCGAGAGGCCGAAGCACTTCGCCGCAAATAAAAGTGGCGTGTCTCTTCGCCTGGCTGCGTTGTACGCGGTGCCGGAGTGCAGGACAACTGCAGTCCGGAGGTCCTGCGACGAGCAAACGCAGGGACGCATTCTTTACCCGTCAACCTGGGATGACCGCCATGACAATGACGCATCTTCTGTCTCTTGCCCTTGCGCTAGCTACCACCGCACATGCGGACCCTGTTCACTTTCAAACCAATGATCCCGACGGCCGTATGGCAGTGGCCGCCCGTACGGACTCTAACGACGCGCTGGAGCATGAAGCCGGCGATGACTTCGTGCTGTCCGACGTGACACGAATGACGAGCGCCAGCTTTACCGGATTGTTCGCCGACGGCGCCGACCCGGAAGCCGTGCAATCAGTCGTGGTGGAAATCTACAGGGTGTTCCCTTTTGACTCGGTGGATCCGCCATCAGGCCACGTCCCGACGCGCAGCAATTCCCCGTCCGATGTGGCGTTTGATCGCCGCGACAGCTCATACAACGGTCTGAGTTACCACACAGTGATCGTGAGTCCGACTTTCTACGCTGCAAACTCAGTAGTGAACGGAATTCACGCCGCCCCCAATCAGACAACGGGTGGCGAAGGCGCTGTCAGCGGCGAAGAAGTTCGCTTCAATGTTGAATTTGTCGAACCCTTGGTACTTCCGGCGGGCCACTATTTCTTCGTTCCGCAGGTGGCCACGTCATACGGCGAGTTCCTCTGGTTATCAGCGCCGAAGCCGATCGTTGTACCCGGCACGCCCTTCGATACCGATCTTCAGGCATGGGTCCGCGACGGCAATCTTGCGCCGGATTGGCTTCGTGTCGGGACTGACATCGTCGGCGGCGATCCGCCGCCAACGTTCAACCTCGCGTTTTCCCTGGATGGGACGACGGATGGGACGGTACATTTTCAGACGAACGATCCGGATGGAGCGATCGCCATGGCGACTCATCCGGAAGCTTCATCGGAAATCGAGACTGAAACCGGAGACGATTTTGTGTTGCCCGAACCAGCCCATATCAGGCACGCAACATTCACTGGAATCGTGTCAGGGACGACTGCGCCATTCGATATCGCGGAAGTTGTGGTCGAAATCTATCGCGTTTTTCCGTTCGACTCGGTCGACCCGCCGTCGGGGCGTGTACCAACACGCACAAAGTCCCCATCGGATGTCGCCTTCGACACACGTGAGGGCAGCAAATCGCAGCTCGACTACACGGCGCTGGTCATCAATCAGAGTTTCAGCGCTGCCAACTCGGTTCTCGACGGGATTCACGCTTTGCCGTATCAGACCACGCACGGCGACGGGCCTGTCAGCGGGGAAGAGGTCGTCTTCGACGTCAAGTTCGACCCGCCGTTTGAACTGCCGGCAGGCCACTACTTCTTCGTGCCACAGGTATCTGTTGCGAACGGCGACTTCTTTTGGCTGTCCGCGCCGAAACCCATCGTCGTGCCAGGAACGCCCTTTGATGGTGATCTTCAGGCCTGGATACGCAATGAAAACCTCGACCCGGACTGGCTGCGCGTCGGCACGGACATCGTCGGCGGCGATCCGGCACCGACTTTCAACGCGACATTTTCTCTGGACGGGGACACGGATGTCGTATTCCGCAATGGATTCGACCCAGCAACGAACCAGATTTTGCGCTGACAGACATGTTCGGATGCGCGCCAATCAACAAAAGGCTAGATGACCATGAACCCGTTTTATGCGCTTTACTCCGTCTTCAGCTACTCGCTGTTCTTGCTATCGTTCCTATACGCAGTCGGATTCGTCGATAATTTGGTTGTACCCAAGACGCTCGATTTACCCGTAGCAAGCGGAGGCTTCACCGCGTTCTGCATAGACACCTTGGTGCTCGCTGCGTTTGGGGCTCAACACAGCTTGATGGCACGCCCATCGTTCAAACGGTGGTGGGTGCGTTTCGTTCCAGCCGCGATCGAACGAAGCACATACGTTCTCTTCTCGAGCGTATTCTTGTGTTTGATATTCGTCCTATGGCAGCCCATGCCGGCAAAGATTTGGGACGTGAGCGGAACGTGGGGCGCGCCTTTACTGCTCACCATCTACATGATGGGATGGCTGATTGTCTTGCTTTCTAGCTTCATGATCAGCCACTTCGAACTGTTCGGGCTCACGCAAGCGTGGCGCCGCACCCGTGACTTGGCTCCATCCGACTCGGCGTTCAAGGAGGTGCTCTTCTACCGATTCGTAAGGCATCCCATCATGCTCGGATTTTTCGTCGCGGCGTGGGCGACTCCCACCATGACTCTGGGGCATCTGGTATTCGCGATGCTGTTGAGTGCTTACATTTTCATCGGAGTTCGGTTGGAGGAGCACGACCTGGTACAAAAGCTCGGCGACACCTATTTGAGTTACCGCGCTCGCGTGCCGATGCTGATTCCAATGCGGATGGGGGCGCGCAGATTCTCCAATACCGCGGCATCAGAGAAGGTCAATCGCTGAAGCTTTGTCGAGAGGTCGGCTCCGCGCATTCTGCCTGAGTGCATCGAGCCGGTGCCAGGCCTGCTGTCAGCCATGCGGCACGATGTGCGCCATCTAGCCAGCCACTCTGCCGTGACAGTCTGGCGTCTGCATCTGTCATGTCGGTTTGGATGCGGTCTATCGACACGGAGTACACCATGGATAATTCGCTCTGACTTGCGCGACCGCCAATGATTTGGCGGCCACAAGCACGCGAGCGTACTTTCGTTGGCCAAGAGTGAGTATTCTAAATCTGCGTGCTCGTCTGCGACGAATCGAAGGAGCGCGCGTCAATCGGGAATCAGGTGAGCATTGATTTATGAGACGACTAGGTCTGGTTGGTGGCATCAGTTGGGTTTCAACCATCGACTACTACAGATACATCAATGAAGGCATCAACGCCGAGCTTGGCGGGCTCCAGTTCGCGGATTGCCTGATGTATTCGATCAACTTCGGCGCCTTGCAGGAGCGGGGATGGGACCACGGACTCCCCATGTTGATCGACGCGTGCCGGCGCCTCCACGCGGGGGGCGCGGAGGCTATAGTCCTCTGTGCGAACACCGCGCATCTCCACGCCGAGGCGATTCGTGCAGAGATTCCGCTTCCCCTGATCCACATCGTTGACGCGGCCCTTTTCGAAGTGCAGCGCCAGCGACTGAAGACAGTGGGCGTTCTAGGCACGAAGTTCGTCATGGAGAGCGATCTCTACGGAAAACCTTTTCGCGACGCGGGCATCAAGGGGCTTGTTCCTGACCGCCAAGAATCCCGCGACCGCATCCAGGAAACTCTGAAGGAAGAGCTTGGCAAAGGTGTCTTCCGAGACGAGACCAAAGCGTTCTATCTTGCAGAGATGGCCGCCCTGCGGGAACGAGGCGCGGAAGGGATCGTGTTGGGATGCACCGAGATTCCGCTATTCATAAATCAGGAAGATTTCGACCGTCCGGTATTCGATACGTTGAAGATTCACGCTCAAGCCGCTGTGCGATTTGCCCTGATTTGATTGTTTGTTTCAGGTTTACGCCCAAACCAAGATGGCAGATTTACGGCATCCAGCGTGAATTATCTATTTGCAGCCTGAGTCTTCTCGAAAGACTTATGAGGCAGCCCTGCGCACATTGTCGCCGCGACTGGAGCTGGTTGCCTGTTTTGGTTTCGTTGCTGGCCCCATCCCAGCAAACGGTACGAGCCAGAACTAGAGAAATTCGGCGAAACTGACCTTATGGGAGGAGTAGGTTTCGTCACGAAGAAGTTGAAGTTCACCGCGAACGGTTGGAATTTCTCGCTAATATTTCGTCAACTCGCCGCTCGAGATAGACGTCATTCGGCCCGCGACGGCGGTAGGCTCGCGTCTCCCGAGACGCGCGCGCATTCGACGGCTGTCCGCTTCACTCCAACAATGGCAAGCCACAGGGCAAACGCTAGCTCACCCAACCGCGGAATTGATCCTGCATCCAAGACGGCGTTTTCAAAGCGAGGCAGCAGCTCGCCTGTGAAGCTCAGGACGACATAGGACACGCCAGCGAGGGTGAGCCATGCGCTGACCAACCTGGGAACGAAGCGGGACTTCCAAGCGAGAAATGCCAAGGGAAGCAACCATAGCCCCCAAAGAATTTCGCTGGCTATATCCATTTGATGATGTATCCGCAGAAACAGGAACGCCAACGCTGCTCGTTGGCGGTTGTCGAACACAGAAAGATAGTCGGCTCCCTGTACGAGCAGCAACGCTGCCGCATCGTTGACGACATTGACAATGTACAGAGTGCCGGGAAGCACGCCTCCTAACAGAACGACAAGCACCGCTTGCGTCTGGCTGACGGCGCTGAAAAGCTTGTAAAGAGCGAGTGTCAAGTAGATCAGGATCACAGCTGCAACGAGGTCGGTGGCCATCCCCGCACGAAATAGCATTTCGTTTGCAGAGATATTGGCCGCCGTCGCCGTCGCATCTCCGGTGACGAACAAGACGTTCGGGATGTAGATCAAACGGAGCGGGCCTGCCAGAACGAGAAGCATGTAGATGAGGCCGGCGGTTCTATCGTTTCGGCGAAGTGCCATCACATGGTTCTCTCGGCGTCGGAGTCCAAGATCTTGGAAGAACATACAGCATAGGAATGCTGTCAGATCGGCGAAGCGAGGTGGTTCGCTATAGGCGATGAGCGAAGAAAGTCCCACCCGTACCTCTGTCTCGCAAGGCCGAAAGGGATGAACTCCGCTTTCGAGGTGATGAAACACGCCCGGGCCCGACGAACGGCAGGCACCTGCGCTATCCAGGGTTGGCGTGGCAGGAATGAAAGCGGTGTCTCAGTGGTCCTAGTCCTAAGACACTCTGGCGGCTCATTGCGAACGATCGGCGGCCCCGAGTGAAACACTGGAAAGCCCTGCTGATATGCGCAGCATCGATTCGTGTGGTAATCGGCGTCAATGCGGATGCGACCGCGAGCGTAGGCGGCAGGCAGCTAAGGAAGAGGCGGAGGCCGCGACTCAAAATGCGGTCCTCCGCGCCTTGCCTCGTGACACCTATTGACTCAAGCCAATCATCTCGCGCACGGCATCGCGGTAGGTTCGCAACGGTCGTCCCAGGATCTTTTCCAGCGCATCCACGGCACCTTCGTTGCCCTGCATGCCGCGGCGCTGGATGCCATCCATCATCAGGCGCATGTCGTACGCCAACCAGTCCGGCCCGTGCGCTGCCAGTTGCTGCTCGAAACCGTCGAGGTCGTCGCCTGCGTAGCGGATTTCGCGCTGCAGCGCTTCGCTCCAGGTGCGCGCGGCCGACTCGCCGGTCAGTGCCTCGGGTCCGATCACGTCGATCATGCGGCCGGGCAGGGCGTTAGGTGCCCGGTGCCGCGCCAGCAGTTCGGCTGCTGCGATATCGGCGATGTCGCGCACATCCACCATGCTCACCCCCGCCTTGCCGATCGGCATCGGATAGACGCCGTAGCTCTCGACGACGGACTTGATGCGTTCGTCGTTCTGCATGAAGTAGGCTGGCCGCAGGATGGTGGCGGGTAGTTCGAGGCTTTCGATCATTCGCTCGACCGTGTGCTTGCCGGTGAAATGAGGCACGTTGGTGTAGAGGTCGGCGTGGATCACGGATAGATAGACGATGCGTTCGATGCCTGCATCCCCCGCCAGATTCAACGTGACCAGTGCCTGGGTCACTTCATCGGGAACAACCGCGTTGAGCAGGAATAGCGTCCGCACCGACTTCAAGGCCGCACGTATGGAGTGCGCGCTGCTCATGTCCCCGACTACTTCTGTCACGCCCGAAGAGAGCGTCATTTTTCCGTGCGCCCGAACCAACGCTTTCACCTCGACTCCACTGGAAGCAAGACGTTGGACGATCTTTGAACCGACGGTGCCGGATGCACCGGTGACTAGGATGCTCATGTTCGTTTCCTTTTTGGAAAATGGATTCAGAGGGAGAAATCGACGACGGTCTTGCCCACTTGCGGCTGGGTCCGATTGCGCTCGATCGCCGCGGGCAGTTCGTCGAAGCGCACAACGGCGTTGACCTTGGACTGCAAGCGTCCTTGCGCCACGTCGTTGGCAATCGTTTGCAGCCGTGTAGCAGCGGGTTTGTTCATGAACCAGAGGCCGCGGCGCCCGCTGGGCGTGCTCGCGAGAATGGCCGGCGATGCGGTGCTGACGATGACGCCGTTTTCGGCGAGTACGGACCATGAGCGGGCCAGCACCTCGCCACCGACGTAGTCGAGCACGAGATCGATGTCGCTCGCGGAGGCTTCGAACGGTTCTTTGTCGTAGGCAATGACGTGGTCTGCGCCGAGGCTGCGAACGTAGTCGACGTGAGTGCCGAGGGCGGTAGCGAAGACCACGGCGCCGGCCTGATGCGCGAACTGCGCCGCGAATCCGCCCAGGCCACCCGCCGAGCCCTGGATCAGGATGCGCTGGCCGGCACGTATCGGGCCGGCAAAATTCAGGCTCTGCCACGCGGCCACAGAAGCCACCGGCAATGCGGCCGCTGCCAAGAAGCTCATTGAATCGGGAACTGGGCTGAGATTGACCTCGTCGACCGCGACCAGGTCGGCATAGGCGCCGAGTCCGCCGAGTCCGCCGAGTGCGCCCATGACGCGATCGCCTTTGCGCAGCCGGGTGACGCCGACTCCCACCGCTTCAACGACACCGGCGAGTTCGATCCCGAGGACCGTCGGCAGTTGCAGCGGAAACGCGTCGCGGACGTAGCCTTCGCGGAGCTTCCAATCCAGTCCATTGACGCCGGCGGCGTGGACACGGACCAGCACTTGGCCGGTTCCTGCCGTCGGCGCCGCTACCTCGGAAATCTTGATGGCGTCGGGGCCGCCGTACTCGGTGAGCATCACTGCGCGAACGTTGTTCATAGGGAACTCCTTGAGGGTTTGCGTTGCGAACGACCCAAAGATAGGGGGTTCCATATTCAAAACACAGACTCTAAAATGTAGACATTAAGTATCAATAATGAGACGACATGGATCTCAATGCGCTCGAGGACTTTCAGCTCGTGGCCACTCACGGAGGCTTCGGACGAGCCAGTCGCGCCAGCGGTCGGTCCAAAGCAACCCTGTCGCGTCGTGTCGCCGATCTCGAGGAAGCACTGGACATCCGGCTCATCGAGCGAGGCAGTCACAGCCTGGAGTTGACCGAAGCGGGCCAATTGCTGCTGACCCGAACGCAGGGACCGATGCACGAGGTTGCCGAAGCGGTGGCTGCGGCACGCGATGGCCTTGCGACGCCGCGAGGCCGTCTACGTATCGCGGCGCAGCTGCTCTTTTCGCAGTTGGCCCTCGGACGGCTCGCTGCCCAGTTCCTGGCGCTCTACCCCGAAGTGCAGCTCGAAGCTGTGGCGGAGGATCGCCTGGTGAATCTCATCGAGGAACACTTCGACGTCGCCGTCCGCGTCAATCCAAGCAAGGACAGCGCGCTGGTCGGCAGGTGCTTCGCCAAAGACAGGCTAGTCCTTGCTGCTGCACCATCCGTGCAAATTCCGAAAGGGCGTAGCGACAAGCCTTTCCGCATTCCTGCGGTGGTTGGGCCGACCTTTCGCGAAGGAGACGTTTGGTCTGCCCGCAGCGGCAAGCTCGCGATCGAGCCACAGCCCGTCCTGCGTTTTTCTTCGCTGCTGATGGTCCGCGACGCCATCGCTGCCGGCGCAGGCGTGGCCCTGGTGCCGCAGTCCATCATCGGAAGCCTGCTGCAGAAAGGCGAGCTGGTGACGTGGGGAGTGGCTGGCGACGACGTCGAGCTTTGGGTTCTGCACACTTCCCGCCGTTTACAGAGCCCGAAGGTGCGAGCCTTCGTAGAGTACATGTGCACCCAATACCCGAAGGGATCCTTCGTCGTTCAAGCTTGACTTCTCGTTGTTGGCAGCCATGCGATTGGCGTAACTTGACGGACGAGAGAGGGCGCGGACCCATGTTCCAGCGGCTACACGCCAGGGTCTGTGCAATACGAAGTGGTATGAGCCGTTAGCGGCGACACGATTGATATGGCGCAGCTGTCCTTCGGCAAAATCACGATGGACAATGGGATAGCTCTGAAAAAGAACGATCACTCGAAGCCGTCAGCAAAAATCAGGTCTGTGATGTCGGTCGAGCACATGACGGCGACATCGGTAATGTCTGCGCCGGCAAGCGTACCGTTGCCGTTGGCGACGACGCAGATCTGCGCCGGATTGCTCGGCTGTGCCGATGCGCTCACCGTGAAGGTGCTGCCATCAGCCAGCGAAGTCGGGAAGGTGAAGCTGCCGTTCGTGGCGATCGTCATGTCGTCGCCGCCGTTTTGCTGCAGCACCAGCCCGCTGCCGACGAGCCCGTTAACCGTGCCACCGACCGTGTAGGTAGCGGTGGTGCAGGTGACGGCGACATCGGTGATGTTCGCGCCGGATACGACGCCTTGGCCGTTCGTCACTCCGCAAGTCTGGTTGGGCGAAGTGGGCTGCGCTAGCACGGTCACGTTGTAAACGCTCCCATCGCTGACCGCCGTGGGAAAGATAAAACTGCCGCTGGTCGTGATCGACACGTTGTCGCTGCCACTCTGCTGCAGTACCAAGCCACTGCCGGCGAGGCCAGCGATGTTGCCGCCGATCGTATAAGTCGCCGGCGCTGCGATCTGAAATTCGAACGCGCCAATGTCTGCCTGGGCGCCGCCCACGCGCGCGAAACCCGCGCCACGCTCGTCCGTGCTCACTCCGGACACGTTGTTTCCCGCATCGATGGCGACACTGGTCGCCAAGAGCGCACGTGTTTTCGTCGGACCGCCGTTATCCGCCAGCGCTTGCAAATCGGGGTCTGCCGTGAGCGTTCCCGGCGGCGAGTTGCTGGAGCTCATCACGAGATTGTTTGTTCCACTCACCACGCCGAACGCATAGAGATCGTAGTTGCTGCCGGACGCATTGTTGTTGGAGATGATCGTGCTGTTCATCGTCAACGGCCCGTTGTACGCCTGCAAGCCACCGGGCACCCTGGCAGTCAGTCCGTTGACCGCCACGTTGAACGCGATCGTGCTGTTCAATAAGGTAAGGCCGGCGTAGGCATAGATGCCGCCCAAAAGATTGAGCGCGACATTTCCCGAAATGGTGCTGTTGACGATGATGGATGGCTCCGTGCCCGTAATGGTGATGCCACCGACATTGCCCGGATAACCGAAGAAGCCCGCGTAGTTGTCAGTGATCGTCGACTCGCGAATGTCGGCCGAGCCTCCAACGAAGAGACCACCGCCAAACCCGAGCCCATTCGCCTGCGAATAGCAAACGCTCGATGTCACCGTGCTGCGCGACATGGTGAGGTTACCCTTTACGTAGGCAGCGCCGCCGCGGTTGTCGTGGTCGTATTTTCCAACGAAGTTCATGCCACTCTGGCAGCGGCTTAGCGAAGCGTTGTCGAGTGTCAGATTGCCTTTGCTGTAAAGGCAGCCGCCGTTGTAGTTGAAATAGCCGTACATGACGCTCAGTCCGCTGAGCGTCAATGTTCCGTAGCCTATATGGCTCAGAATCCGTCCGACCGTGATGGTGGCGTCCTGGTTTATCACCAACGACGGGCCTGGCCCTACGAGGCTCAAGGTGTCTTGGGAAATCATGATGTTGCCCGTGGTCAGCGTAATCGTCGAACAAGCTAGTTGCGTCAAATCGATCGTGTCGCCTTCGCCGGCTGCAGTGATGGCATCGCGCAGACTGCCGGGCCCGCTGTCGTCGCAGTTGGAGACCGACGTGACTTGTGACGGATGAAGAGGAGTCGGGCCGGGAATGGTCAATGACTTCGATGCAGCGACGCCATCCAGACGCCCGCCCACATGCGTGCTCCTTCCCAGCGCAACGACCGGAGCGGCGCAGGCCGGGCCCGCCAGTGCCAAGGACACGCAGCTCACCAGGAGCAGACGGCGTAGGGCGTGAACGTGTTCGAGTGGCATGGCGGCATCTCCGTTGAAATCACAGGACAAGCCTGGGGAGCCGGCTTGATCGTGGTGACTACGCCGAAACGCTCTGAGATACGCCAAGAAAACTGGCCCCTTTTGTCCGGCATCGCGGGCAGGGGATGCCTTCACGGGAGCGCGGTTGAGTTACTCCAACTTCGGTGAAAATTTGTCAGTCGCTTACCCGAGGGTGTCGACGATAGGCGGCTAGTGCGCATAGCAGAAGTCCTTGGCATCCGCCGGATAGTCGACGCCGTCGCCGCACGCCATGAGACGGCCATCCCGGTACTGAAGTGCGACGAGAGCGGGGATCCCGATGTCTGGCAGTCGATTGGCAGGAATGGTTCTGAGATTGAATCTGCCGGCGCTTGCGCTTGCGCTGGTGGCGATGGCGGTCGCGACGGAATTCGCGCTCGGCCGTCTGTCCGATGCGCCGCTCTTCGGAGCAATCGCGGCGAGCATCGCGTGGATACCTGCCGGCCTTTGTCTGGCGGGCGCGTTCGCGATGCTTGTCGCGCTCAGGCGTTACTGGCGCTGGGAGCGCGGCGCGGCACCGACCTGCTCGCATTGCGATGGTATGCTGGGCTTCGAGCGCAATGGCCGCTACGGGCCGTACCGTCGCTGTCTGGCCTGCGGTAAAAACGAACCTACGCGAAATTCCGTTTAGGCCAGACGGATCGCCCGGCGTGCTAGCCCCTGTGCTTCTGTAGGCGCGCTTCGACTGACGAAAGATTTCTTGGCGTCACTGTTTTCGTTCTGCGGTGGCCCGCGAGGAGATCGGTCAATCGGATGCGCGCTGCCGCATAGGCACGGATGCCCTGGGCGTGGGTGTCGAGCGCTGCGCGATAAAAGCGCTGCGCTTTGTCTCGGTTGCCATCGATCTCGTGGCTGTAGCCGACATAGAAAAGCGCTTCGCACAGGCGATCCTGAAACGCAGGTTGGCTCGACATCAGTGTTGAATCGATATTGCGGGAAGGGCCCGAAATCAACACGTCGCGCAACTCGAACGGCCAATTGATGTTCGCAGGCATGGCGATGTCGGCGATTGCGTGCTTCGAGTCGGCACGCTGCATCCGCGCCGCCAGGATCAGATACAGGACAGCGTAGCCGCGATCCCCGACGGCCCCATCGCCTTGCGCGACCGGACGCAGCCGAGCGATGGCCTGGTCGGCTTGGTTTTCCATCAGCAAGTAGAAACCGGCCGTCACGGCGCCGGACGTGTCAGTTGGCGCGGCGGCTGAAGCTTCCGCGAAGATCGTCATGGCCTCCTCGGTCTGGCCGGCAAGATAGAGCGCTTCGGCATAGTCAAAGAGGTATTGCTTCGAGAAATTCGACCCCGTACGCAATGCCTGTGCGGCGAGGGCATCGGCGCCGAGCTGCATGTAGCCGGCCGCGAGCTGTTCCATCGTGCGCGCGAATTCCGTCTTCTCGTCGGCGGCACCAGCGCCGGTCTTGTTGGGGTCGAGAACCGACGCCTTGGTCAGCGCCGCGGCGACGTTATGTTCACCCGACAACCGATGGGGCGAATCCGGGAAGATCGAATGGTCTGCCAGATCCAGCAAGGCATCGGACGCAAAGGCCGAGCGATCAAACACCACCGATAGCACCAACAGCGCCGCAACGCGCAGACGTGAGTTCACAGCAGCCCCTGGGTCGACATCCGGACCGGCAATCTGCCTTGCGACCAGAGCGGACGCAAGGGTCAACGAGTCGAGCTTGAGGGTGTGCGGGAGCTACATGCCGATCTTGGGGATATTCGGGCGATCGTAGACCGCCCGTTCTATGAAAGAGTCCCTGAAAGCCCCCAAGGCTGCCCTAGGCAGCACGCCGACGGCGGCGCACTCCAAGCCTCGCTCTCCGCTCGGCATCTGCAGTCGCCCCAGCAGCGGCTGCATGGCCGTCCAGGCTTCGGCGACAGCCGCGACCAAGCCTGCGTCGCGCACGCGCGTGCTGCGGGCATAGGAAGACTGCACGCCGATCGCGAGCTGCACGTTTGATTGCTTGGCGGCGAAGACTTCGAAGGCGGCGCGCAGCCATTCCTCCTGCAGCTTGACCGGTTCGCATCCATTGCAGATCGCCGACCTGCGAGTCGCGCGTCAAGTCGTCGAAGCGGCCAGTGCCAGCGTGCATCAATAGCTCGGGAATCAAACACGCGGTCGATTGCGTGTCTACCAAAGCCGCTGACTGCTCACAATTTCCGTTTGAATCGGAAAATCACTCTGGTCACATTTCGTGCGACTAGAATTGCGGCCAACTCTCCAGCGCACTGACCCAATGGCCCTGCGGATCAACGACATCAAGCTGCCGCTGGACCACGACGACGCCGACCTGCGCAATGCCGTGCTGGCCGCGCTACGTATTCCAGATCAGGACCTGCGCGGCCTGCAGGTGGTTCGGCGCGCGTACGACGCAAGGAAGAAGTCCGCAATCCAGTTGATCTACAACGTCGATGTCGTGGCCACAGAGATCGTCGAGCAGGAGTTGCTGGCGCGGTTTGCCGGCTCGAAAACGGTGACACCGAGCCCGGACACCACGTATCGCTTCGTCGGCAAAGCCGACGCTTCGTTTCCCGATAGCGGGAAACAGCGTCCCCTCGTCATCGGGTTCGGGCCCTGCGGACTCTTCGCCGCCCTGGTGCTGGCTCAGATGGGCCTGAAGCCGATCGTGCTCGAACGCGGCCAGGATGTGCGCACCCGCACGCAGGACACGTGGGGTCTGTGGCGCAAGAACACGCTCGACACCGAGAGCAACGTGCAGTTCGGCGAAGGTGGCGCGGGCACGTTCTCCGACGGAAAGCTCTACAGCCAGATCAAGGACCGCTTCCATTACGGCCGCAAGGTGCTCACCGAATTCGCGAAGGCGGGCGCGCCGGAGGAAATCCTGTTCGTGAGCAAGCCGCACATCGGCACCTTCAAGCTGGTGACCATGGTGGAGAAGATGCGCGCCGAGATCATCGCGCTCGGCGGCGAGATCCGGTTTGGCAGCCGCGTCGAACACCTGCTCATCGAGGGAGGACAGGCCACCGGCGTCACACTCGCCTCGGGCGATAGTTTGGCCAGCCGCCACATCGTTCTGGCAATCGGCCACAGCGCGCGCGACACCTTCCAGATGCTGTTCGATGCGGGTGTGACGATCGAAGCAAAACCATTTTCGATCGGTTTGCGCATCGAACACCCGCAATCGGTCATCGACCAGGCGCGATTCGGAAACTTCGCGGGCCACCCGATCCTGGGCGCGGCCGACTACAAGCTGGTGCACCACTGCCGCAATGGCCGCAGCGTCTACAGCTTCTGCATGTGCCCGGGCGGCACGGTGGTGGCGGCCACCTCGGAGGTGGGCTGCGTGGTCACCAACGGCATGAGCCAGTACTCGCGCAACGAGCGCAACGCGAACGCGGCGATCGTGGTCG
>JBDTYM010000038.1:0-37589 GCA_040005635.1 Dokdonella sp.
AGCGTATTCCCTACTTACCGTCATTCCCGCGAAAGCGGGAATCCATTTTCGCTTGGGTCGCCGCAGAAGCCAGGTGGATTCCCGCATTCGCGGGAATGACGGCACGGGAAGCCGGGGGGGATTACCGCTTTCGGAGCACTTTTACCGCTGAAAGGCGGTCATCGATTCAACCGCAGCGTATTCCCTACTTACCGTCATTCCCGCGAAAGCGGGAATCCATTTTCGCTTGAGTCGCCGCAGCATCCGGGTAGATGCCCGCTTTCGCGGACAAGCCGGCGTGGAGCGCGGCCAATTGGTCTACAACGCCTTCTGATAGCGGTCGCGCAGCGTCGCGACGCGTTGCACATAGACCTGCGTCTCGTCGTACGGCGGTACGCCGCCATACTTCTGCACCGAGGCCGCACCGGCGTTGTAGGCAGCGGTGGCGAGCTTGGCGTCGCCGTTGAAGTCCTTCAACAGTTGCGCGAGATAACGCGCTCCGCCACGGATGTTCTGCGCGACGTCGAAGGCGTCGGTGACACCGAGATCGCCGGCGGTTCCGGGCATCAGTTGCATCAAACCTTGCGCACCCTTGTTCGACACGGCCAGCGGATTGAAGGCCGACTCGGCATGGATCACCGCGCGCAGCAGCGCGCTGTCGACGCCGAACTCGGACGCCGCCGCAGCGATCTCGGCGCGATAGGCCTCGATGTTCAGCGCGGTGCGCGTGAAATCGATCGCCGAATGCACATCGCAGGCGACGCAGGTCGCGATATAGGTGAACAGCACGGCGAACGCACTGCCCGCCGGTTTGATATTGGTGTACTCGGTGATGCCATCCTTGCGCTGCACGCGGTAGACCGAGCCGCGCAGCACCTTCATCGATGGCGTGCTCGCCGTCGCCACCTGCACTGCCGGTTTCGCGGCAGCCACGATGACCGCTGGCGCCAGGGTCGGCGCCGAAGTTTCGGTGCCGGCAGCGACGACGGAGAAATCGGCCTTGAGCTTCTCCTTCGCGTTTTCCTCGTACACCCAACCTTGCGTGGTGACCGTCCGCTTGGTCGGCGCGGCGGCTGAAGCAACAGCGGGAGGCGGCACGGACTTCTTCGCAACGCTGTCCTCGTAGCGCGACAGAACCGAGCACTTGGCGAAGCCATCACTCTTGTTCGTGTACGCAACTACACCACCCGCCACTTCGCACTTGTAGAGCACACCGGCGTGCGCCGAGTGCGGCATCACGCAGACAAGCGCGATGGCGAGCAGGGCAAGACCGGCGATAGGCGAGGCAGGACGCGACATGGACGTTATTGAACCCTTTTTGGCGCGAGAGTTTCCGCCGGCCCGGTCACAGGGTCGGCAGCTGCACACTCCCCGCGCCCGCTAGCGCCGTTGGCGAAGTGCCTTTTTACCACGTAAACTATTGGACTTCCTAGGATTTCGACCCATGCCCGGCAAGCTCTACATCAAGACCCACGGTTGCCAGATGAACGAGTACGACTCGGCCAAGATGGCCGACGTGCTGCACGCCGCGCACGGGTTGGAGCTGACCGAGAACGAAGCCGAAGCCGACGTGATCCTGATCAACACCTGCTCGATCCGTGAGAAGGCGCAGGAAAAGGTGTTCAGCCAGCTCGGCCGCTGGCGCGAGTTGAAACAGGCGAACAGCGCGGTCCTGATCGGTGTCGGCGGCTGCGTGGCGAGCCAGGAGGGCGAGGCGATCGTCAAGCGCGCGCCCTACGTCGACCTCGTGTTCGGTCCGCAGACCCTGCACCGCCTGCCGGCGATGATCGAAGCGAAGCGCGCGAGCGGCAAGCCGCAGGTCGACATTTCCTTTCCCGAGATCGAGAAGTTCGACCATCTGCCGCAGCCGCGCGCCGAAGGTCCCACCGCGTTCGTCTCGATCATGGAAGGCTGCTCGAAGTACTGCTCGTTCTGCGTCGTGCCGTACACGCGCGGTGAGGAAATCAGCCGGCCGTTCGACGACGTCGTCGCCGAGATCGCGGTACTCGCCGAACACGGCGTGCGTGAGGTCAACCTGCTCGGCCAGAACGTCAACGCCTATCGTGGCGCGATGCACGATGGCGCTGCCGCGCAGCTGGGTGCGCGGCTAATCGACGGAAAATATGCCGATCTCGGCCTGCTGATCCACGCCATCGCCGAGATCGACGGCATCGGCCGCATCCGCTTCACGACCTCGCATCCGCTCGAGTTCGGCGACTCGCTGATCGACGCCTACGCGAACGTGCCACAGCTGGCGAACTATCTGCATCTTCCGGTGCAGTCCGGTTCCGACCGCATCCTCAGCGCGATGAAGCGCGGCTACACCGCACTGGAGTTCAAGCAGAAGTTGCGCAAGCTGCGCGCGGTGCGTCCGGATATTTCGATTTCTTCCGATTTCATCGTCGGCTTTCCCGGCGAGACCGACGCCGACTTCGACAAGACGATGAAACTCATCGACGAGGTCGGTTTCGATCAGAGCTTCTCCTTCATCTATTCGCGCCGCCCCGGCACGCCGGCGGCAAGCCTGGCCGACGACACGCCGGATGCGGTCAAGCACGAACGCCTGCAGCGCTTGCAGAGCACGATCAATGCGAACGCGAAGCGCATCAGCGAGGCGATGGTCGGCAGCGTGCAGCGCGTGCTCGTCGAGGGGCCGAGCCGCAAGAATCCGCACGAGATGACCGGGCGCAGCGAGAACATGCGCTATGTGAACTTCCAGGTTCCCTCGCGCATGGCCGGGCCGGCCCTGGTCGGGAGCTTCGTCGATGTGACGATCACCGACGCGATGAGCAATTCCTTGCGCGGGCGCCTTGCCGTCGTCGAAAGCCTGGTCGCCTAGCGTCCCGTCCGCCTGTCGGGCGGGCGCCCGCGCCCTGCATCCGCCTGCGCCTCCGTTTCGTACTGTTTCGACGAAGGCCGCTCACCGGCGGTGCGAGTCGCCACCGATGCACTATCCCAAGGCGGCATGCATGCGCCCTCGGACAGCAGCCCGACCCAGCCCATCAGCCTGCTTAAAGCGGCGCTCCTGCTCGCTGCGTCGGCGTTCTGGAGCCGTCGGCGCAGCTGAACACTGCAGATTGCGCGCCTCGTGGAAATTGCCGACTATTCCCCACGACAGCATGAGTACGGATGGTTCCATGGCCGCCTCGAGCGATATCCATCCATTCGACCCGGATCGCCTGCGCGATCTGCTGGTCGCGACCGCCGGCGGCGATGCGGGCGCCTTCGAGCAGCTCTACCAGTCGACCTCGGGCAAGCTGTTCGGCATCTGCCTGCGCATCGTGCAGCAGCGCAGCGATGCCGAGGACGTGTTGCAGGACGTGTACGTGACGATTTGGCGCAAGGCGGCCCAGTTCGACGCTGCGCGCGCCAGCGCGATCACCTGGCTCGCGATGATGGCGCGCAACAAGGCGATCGACCGACTGCGCGCCGGCAGCGTCGAGCGCCACTCCGCTCCAATCGACCTCGCCGAAGACCTGCATGACCCGAATGCCTCCACACTGGCACTGGCCGAAACAAACGAGACGAACCGCCGTCTCGATGCCTGCCTCGGCGAGCTCGAAGCACAGCGGCGCAACCTGATCCGCATCGCGTTCTTTGAAGGCGCGACCTACGAGGAACTCGCCGCGCGCTGTGGTGCACCGCTCGGCACGGTCAAGAGCTGGGTCCGGCGCGGCCTGCTGCGCCTCAAGGCCTGCCTCGAGCGATGAATACACCCGTCGGCCCCACCCAACCCGGTGCACCGGACCCCAACGACGTGGCGGCCGAGTATGTCCTAGGCGTGCTCGACGCAGCGACACGCAGGGCGGAGCAGGAACGCCTCCTGCGCGATCCGATGTTTTCCCGCGAAGTGGCCGAATGGGAGGCGCGCCTTACGCCATTGATCGATGAGATCGTGCCGGTGCCGGTGCCGCACGCGCTGTGGCCACGCATCTGTGCGGCGGCTGGCATCGGTCCGCCCCTGGACCGCACCGCGCCGGATTTGCGCGCTCGGCCGCGTCCGGGCATGTGGCAGAGCGCGCCCTTCTGGCGTTGGCTCAGCGCCGGCGCGTTCGCCGCCGTGGCCGCGAGCCTGTTCGCACTGTTCGTCCTGCCGCAGGTCGCGCCACCGCCACCTCAGGTAGCGCCGCTGGTCGCCAAGATGGTGCAGGACGAGGGCAAGGCCTTATTCCTCGCTACCGTCGACGTCCGCCGCGGCATCATGGTCGTGCAGCCGACCACGGTCGAGATTCCGCAAGGCCGTGTGCCGGAGCTCTGGCTGATTCCGCCCGGCGACACGCCGCATTCGCTCGGCCTGCTCGACCCGAGCCGCGCCAATGCGATCGTAGTCCCGAGGGAACTGATCGCCGCGCTCGCTCCGCGTGCGGTCGTCGCCGTGACCGTCGAGCCGCCGGGTGGCGCTCCGGGCGGCAAACCAAGCGGGCCGATCATCGCCAAGGGCGAAATCTCGCTGCTCTGACGTCGATGGCGGGCGCTTCCTCACCTGGCGGACTGATGTTGGCCGCAGACACGCCTTGTTTACTGATCCGCAGTCAGGTACGCGTAGGCGGCTTCGCCCGGAGCCAAATCCGGTCGGTGAAAGCGCTTCACGGGCACGCAGCGTCTATAAATGCCATCGAACGTCAATCCTTCGATTCCCTCGTACAACAATTGCCAGGGCCCAACCGGGACAAGCCGGTCGTCACCGACGGAAAAGCTTTGCAGCTGTGTGATCGTTCCGAGCCGCTGCCGCACCTGTAGACAATCGCGGGCTGGTAGTTCCGAGCGCTTGCAGCGAATAGTGCTCGAGGAGATGTCGAGATAAATCAACTCGCCCTCGTCGCCAAAACGCGTGCGTCCCGTCGGAACGCCGAGAAACGTGACCTTCACACCCGCGTCCGACTCCAACTCCAATTCGGGGGCATCGTCGGCCTCCTTCGACGAGACGAACCGATATCGCGGATCTCCATTGAGCAAAATAAGAACGGCGCCATCACGGAGCCCCGGACGGTCGCCACAACCGAGCAGCGTGCGCGTGACGAGATCCGACTCTGACTTTGACTGAATGAGACGCTGATCGCTCAGCGAGTAACGCTCGGACAGCATGTTGCAGCCGTCGGCAGTGAGGAACACCCCTTGGAATCTCAACGTCAAAGGCATCGAATTCGGTGGCGTGAAGGCCGGCAGCCGTTCGCTGCTACGTGACTCGGCCCGCATGAGCCGCCAGTGATACTGCTCCAACAGCAACGTGTCATCGCCCGAATGTTCGCTGGCGGCTGCGGCACAGAGGTTGCCAGCGAAAACGAATGCGGCAGCAATGGCCAGCATTGCAGCGTGACGTCGGAATCGAATAGTCGGCATCGCCATCACCTTCCCGAGACTGGCAGCGGTACTACTGTGGTGGATTGGCACACCCCGCGCTACCCTGCCACCCTATGAATGCCTTAGCCCAGCACGAACTCGTCCTCGAACCGGACGACATCGAACGACTCGCCAATCTCGCCGGTCCGTTCGACGAACACCTGCGCCAGATCGAACTGCGTCTCGGCGTCGAGATCGCCAACCGCGGCAACATCTTCCGCGTGACCGGATCGGATCACGCAATCAAAGTCGCCGAACGCGTGTTGCGCGAGCTCTACCAGGCGACCGACGTCGAAACATTGACCGGCGCGCAGATCAACCTGCGCCTGTCCGAGTCCGGCATCGACGCGCTCGATGCGCGCGCGGCCGAGGCCGCGCAAGAGGTTGCGGTCAAGGTGAAGCGCGGCACGATCCGTGGCCGCGGCGCGAACCAGACGCGCTACCTGCACGCGATCGCCACCCATGACATCAACTTCGGCGTCGGCCCGGCCGGCACCGGCAAGACCTATCTCGCGGTCGCGATGGCGGTCGATGCGCTCAACGACAACCGCGCGCAGCGGCTGATCCTGGTGCGCCCGGCCGTCGAGGCCGGCGAGAAGCTCGGCTTCCTGCCTGGCGATCTCACGCAGAAGGTCGACCCCTACCTGCGGCCCCTCTACGACGCACTGTACGAGATGCTCGGCGTCGAGAAAGTGATGAAGCTGATCGAGCGCAACGTGATCGAGATCGCGCCGCTCGCCTACATGCGC
This sequence comes from Dokdonella sp., assembly GCA_040005635.1. GTDB lineage: Bacteria > Pseudomonadota > Gammaproteobacteria > Xanthomonadales > Rhodanobacteraceae > Dokdonella_A. The sequence goes on from JBDTYM010000038.1 coordinate 6,069, forward strand.
GGGCGCACGCTGAACGATTCGTTCGTGATCCTCGACGAGGCGCAGAACACGACCATCGAACAGATGAAGATGTTCCTGACCCGCATCGGCTTCGGCTCGATCGCCGTGATCACCGGCGACATGACCCAGACCGACCTGCCCAAGCACGTGAAATCCGGCTTGCGCGACGCGGTCGAGGTGCTGCGCGACGTCGACGGCGTCAGCTTCACGTTCTTCACCGCCAAGGATGTCGTGCGTCACCCGCTGGTGCAGCGCATCGTGCGTGCGTACGAGCGCCGCGAGGCCGCCGTGCAAGAAGAACCGGCGCAAGGTGCGGATGGCCGCTGAGACGTCCAGGCGTCCACGTGCGAAGGCGCTCGCCACGGCACCGAAACTGTGCCTGTGGCTGAAGAACGAGGCTGGCCGGAGCGGCGTGCCGGTGCTGCGTTCGTTCGAACGCTGGCTCGCCGCGATTCCGGAAGTACGCAAGCGTCGCCAATGGGCCGAACTCAATATCCTGATCGTCGGCAGCGCGGAAGGTCGCCGTTACAACCGCGAGTTCCGCAGTCGCGACTACGCGACGAATGTGCTGAGTTTTCCGTACGAGGCCGCGCCCGGCGAGCATTCCCGCCTGCTCGGCGACCTCGTGATCTGCGCACCGGTGGTTGCGCGCGAGGCGCGTGAACAGGGCAAGGCGGCGCGCGATCACTTTGCCCACCTGACCATCCATGGTGTACTGCACCTGCTCGGCTACGATCACGAAACCGATGCCGATGCCGGGCGCATGGAAGCACTGGAGCGTGCGGTGCTGGCGACGCTCGGCGTCGCCGATCCGTATGCCGAACGCGCCTGAAGTCCGCGCCTGGCGAACTGATCCGCGCGCGACGAAGACCTTGATTTGCCCGTAAATTGCCCGTAATCACGCATTTGCTACACTGCGGACCCGCCCGTGAGGGTTTTTGTTTTGTAGAGATGAGCGAGGACCCTCCCAGTACACCCCCACCGCGATCGTGGTTCGAGCGCATTACGCAGGCGCTTTCCGGGGAACCGCAGAGCCGCGAAGAACTGATCGAGGAACTGCGTCACGCCCAGGCCAATGGCCTGATGTCGAACGACACCCTGTCGATGGTCGAAGGCGCGATCGAGGTTGCCGACCTCAGCGTGGCCGATGTCATGGTGCCGCGCGCGCAAATGGTTTCGCTGCCGATCGACGAGTCGCTGGCCCAGGTGCTCGAGCGCGTCATCGAATCGGGCCACTCGCGTTTTCCAGTGCACGACGACGACAAGGACGAGATTCTCGGCGTGCTGCTGGCGAAGGATTTGCTGCGCTGCATGCGCGACGGCGCCGCGCAGGACATCCGCGGGCTGCTGCGCCCGGTCACGATGATTCCGGAATCCAAGCGCCTCAATATCCTCCTGAGGGAATTCCGTCTTTCGCGCAACCACATGGCGATCGTCGTCGACGAATACGGCGGCGTGGCCGGCCTCGTCACCATCGAGGACGTGCTCGAACAGATCGTCGGCGACATCGACGATGAACACGATGACGACGACGACGAACAGACGATGATCCAGCCGAGCTCGAACGGCGAGTTCCTGGTCAACGCCTTGACGCCGATTGCCGAGTTCAACGAACGCTTCAGCAGCGAGTTCAGCGACGAGGAATTCGACACCGTCGGTGGCATGGTCACCTCCGAAATCGGTCACTTGCCCGAGGTGGGCGAGGAAGCCGCTTTCGGCGGCCTGCATTTCCAGGTCACCAAGGCCGACGCACGCCGCGTGCTGCAGTTCGCGGTACGCGTGCACGAAGCGTGAGCCGCGCCTATCGCCTTCCGTCGCGCCGGCGCAAGAGCCGCGCGCGCCGCCAGACGCTGGCCGGCCTCGGCCTCGGCGTGCTTCTGACAACGCTGCTGTTGCTGTTCACGGTCGGAAGCAGCCACGCGGCCGAACAGCTAGCCGGCGAACTCGTCGCGCCGCCCGCCGCCGGCATGTTTGAAATCAGCCTGCTGACGATCGGTCCCGGTGAGATCTTCTTCGAACGCTTCGGCCACAACGCAATCGTCGTACGCGAGACGAGCAGCGGTGAGGCCGTTGCCTACAACTACGGCATCTTCGATTTCGAGGAAGGCGACTTTCTCGCCAACTTCGCACGTGGGCGAATGCGTTATCGCATCGCTGCCGACGAACTCGGCGACGACCTCGCGATGTACCGCGAGGAAGGCCGCGAGATCGTCGAGCAACGCCTGAACTTCACGCCGGATCAGGCCGCCGCACTTGCTCAATACCTCGAATGGAACACACGGCCCGAGAACGCGTTCTACCGTTACGACTACTTCATCGCGAACTGCTCGACGCGCGTGCGCGATGCACTCGATCGTGCCCTCGGCGGCGTCCTGCACGCGCAGAGCGAAGGCCGTTCGCGCGGCTACAGCTATCGGCTCGACGCGCTGCGCCTGATGGCACCGGAGCCGGCATTGATGCTGCTGATCGACCTAGGCCTCGGACCGTACGCGGATCAGCGGCTGGATTTCTGGCAGGAGAGCTTCGTACCGGAAACCCTGCGCAACGTCGTCGCCCAGGTCAATGTGACGACGCCGAATGGCAATGCGCCGCTCGCCGACGGCGGCCGCACGCTGAATAAGGGCGTCGTTGCCGAACCGCCGGTGCTGCCGCCGGATCTGCGCTGGCCATTCCTGATACTCGGCGTCGCGCTCGGCGCACTGCTGCTTTGGCTCGGTCGCCGCCGCAGCGCGGCGACGCGCGTGCCGCTGGCAATCTTCGCGACGCTGTTCGAGCTGTTCTGCGGCCTTGGCGGTCTCATCCTGCTGTTTCTGTGGTTCGGCAGCGACCATCAGTCGGCCTGGCGCAATGAAAACCTGCTGCTGCTGAGCCCGCTGTGCCTGCTGCTGCTGCCAGCCTGGATCGCCTCGTCGCGTCGACGCTGGCAGCCCAGGAGTTGGACCCGCAAGGTCGCGTGGCTGGTCGTGCTCGGCGCTGCGTTCGCGCTGTTCTCGAAAATCCTGCCCTGGTTCGCGCAGGCAAACCTGCAATGGATCGTGCTGTTCCTGCCGCTGCACATCGCGCTGGCCATCGTGTTGTCGCAGCCGCCACGCGCTGCGTCGCGCCTGGGCTGAAGCGGCGCGTCGCGATCGCGGTGGTGGCCGCGGCGATCGCGGCCGCAGTCACGGTTGGGTTCACGTAGCCGAACAACGCATGGCCGCGACCTGGCCAGCGCGGGCGATGGTCGCGCTCGACTGCGCGTACCAGACGCCGCCGATTGCCGTTGTCATATCCGACACGGCATCATGGGAGGATGGGCCTGCACGCTACCAATCTTCCGACCGATCCGACCTGCACGGATCCGATGGTCGTCAACTGCGTCGCCTACTCGGCCGACGGGAGCAAGCTGCGCGACATCACGATCGCCGAGATCAGCGACATCCTGCAAACCCCGGACCAGTGGGTCTGGGTGGGCTTGCGCGAACCGGACGAGGATCTGCTCGAGACGCTGCGTGAAGAATTCGGCCTGCACGAACTTGCGGTGGAAGATGCGCACACCGCGCACCAGCGCGCGAAGATCGAGATGTACGGCGACTCGCTGTTCATCGTCGCGCATACCGCGCAGACCGTGAACGGCAAGATCGCGTTCGGCGAAACGCATGTGTTCATGGGGCGGCGCTACATCGTCACCGTGCGCCACGGCGCCTCGCTCAGCTATGCAACAGCTCGGCGCGGTTGCGAGCAGACGCCGGAGCTGATGGCGCTCGGACCGAGCTACTCGCTGTATTCGGTGCTCGACTTCATCGTCGACAACTTTTTCCCGATCGTGCGCGAGTTCCGCGAGGAATTGCAGGAACTCGAAGAAGCGGTGTTCAGCGACACGTTCGAACGCGAGACGATCCGCCGCCTGTACGAGTTGAAGAAGGAACTGGTCACGCTGCGCCTTGCGATCGCACCGATCCAGGACATCCTGAACCAGTTGATCCGGCAGTATCCCGGCCTCGTTCGCGACGAGGTGCGCCCGTACTTCCGCGATGTCTTCGACCATGCCGCGCGCATCAACGAATCGACCGACACGATGCGCGAGATGCTGACTGCGGCGATCAGCGTGAACCTCGCGCTGGTCGGCGTCGCGCAGAACGAAGTGGTCAAGCGCCTCGCCGGCTGGGCGGCACTGCTCGCCGCGCCGACCCTGCTGACGAGCTGGTACGGCATGAACTTCCATGGCATGCCCGAACTCGATACGCCCTGGGGCTATCCTCTGATGATCGGCAGCACGATCGCGATCTGCGGCGTGCTCTACTGGGTACTGAAACGCGCTAAGTGGCTGTAGCTGCCGGAGTCAGCGATGTGGAATCGCCGGACCTGGATACTCGTCGGACTCGGTCTGTGCCTGCGCGTGTACGCCGATGAGGCCGAGGCGACGGCAGAGTTTCGGCCGCAGCTGCTCGGCGCGCAATACACCTACATCGATCAGCATCAGTCGCCGCTGTATTCGCCCTATCGTGGCCAGCTGAGTCTCGATCCCGAGCGTCAGAGTGCGCGCTCGCAGACCTTCGGCGCGTACTTTGGAATGACCCTGCCGTGGCATTTCCAGGTCTATCTCGACGGCGAGATGTTCAAGGGCGAGGGTGTCAGCCATGCGACCGGCCTCGGTGGACTGCCGAACGGCGACGTGATCCGTTCGGGCAGTGCGAACCTCGGCAAGCGCCCCTACATCGCGCGGCGCATCCTGCGCTACACCCTTCCGCTCGGCGACGACACCGACAAGGTCAAGGCCGGGCAGGACCAGCTCGCCGGCAACGAGTACACGCATCGGATCGAGGCGAAGCTCGGCAAGTTCGCGGTCAGCGACGACTTCGACAAGAACCGTTACGCGAATTCCACGCGCACGCAGTTCATGAACTGGAGTCTGATCAACAGTACGGCGTGGGATTTCGCCGCCGACACACGCGGCTACACCAACGGCTTGATGCTCGCCTATGTCGATCCCGTCTGGGCGATCCGCTACGGTGTCTTCCAGATGCCCACGCTGGCGAACGGACAGACGCTGGAGTGGCCGCTGCGGCGTGCGCGCGGCGAACAGGTCGAGTTCTCGCTGCAACCGCAGCGGGACGGCTGGGCGCTGCGCCTGCTCGCGTTCCGCAACGTTGCACGCATGGGCGACTATCAGGACGCGATCGCGTTTGCGCTGGCGAACGCGACAACGCCGGATATCCGCGCCGACGACCGCGACGGCCGCCACAAATACGGTTACACCGCGAATATGGAATTGCCGCTGGCCGACCAGGGCGAAACCGGCCTGTTCGCGCGCGCAGGCTGGAATGATGGCCGCACCGAATCGTTCGCGTTTACCGAAGTCGATCGCACGATCAGCGTCGGCGCGCAGATTTCCGGAGCGCATTGGCTGTGCCCGGATGACCATGTCGGCATCGCACTCGTCGACGATTCGCTGTCGGCGCAGCACCGCGACTATCTGGCCGCCGGCGGCAGCGGTTTCGTGCTCGGCGACGGCGCTCTGAACTACGCTCATGAGCAAATTCTGGAAGCGTATTATCGCTTCCAGCCGCTTGCTCATCTGCAGATATCACCGGATTTCCAGCTCGTCCACAACCCCGGCTACAACCGCGCTCGTGGCCCGGCGCGCTTCGTCGCACTGCGCGCATCTGGATTATTGAACGCGCGCCACGGACTTCGACGCTGCCGGCATTCAATCCTGTTTCGTTACGGTCACGCGTGCGGCTGAGGCGGCACGCAATCGATTGATAGATGCCAGCGCCGTGCGCCGCAAGCCATCGGACAGGCCGCGTTCGATATGCCGATGCGACACGATCGCGACGGCAATCGTCGTTGCAATCGCCACGATCATCAGCAGCGCACGCGAATCGCTCCCGGCAGGCGCCGCGCGCCCGAGCAGGCCGAAAACGGCCGCCAGCACGAGTGGATGCCAAAGGTAGAGCGAGAACGAGACGTCGCCGAGCCGGGCGAGCGCATTCGGTACGGGCAATGCGACGTGGAGGCTGGCCAAGGTCAGCACCAGCATGAAGGGGATCAGGCTGAGGCCCCATTGCAGCACGCCGTGATAAGGCCGGAACGCGAACAGGAACTGCGCCAGCACGAGCGCGGTGGCCAGAAACACCAGGCCGATCCACAGCGCGGCACTGCGCGGCAGCCGCAGGCGCGCGTGGTGGAGCAGACCGATCGCGACGCCGGCGCCAAACAGCAGCACAAGCGGACTCGTCGCCAGATTGAGGTACTGGATCGGATACGCGTAATGTCGATCGCAGGCGAGCAGATCGAGCCAGCTCGACAGATCGTGCAGCCGCCCGCTCAGCCACGGCACGACCAGCACAGTGGCGACCAGGATCACGCTGAGCGCGACCCAGCGCCAGCGTCGGAACAGCAGTGCCGAACCGAAGATCGTGTAGAAATACATTTCGTAGTTGAGCGTCCAACCGACGCCGAGCACCGGCGCGCCGAACAGCGGCGGCACATCGGAGGGTCCGCCGGCCGTCGGCAGGAACAGCAGCGAGCGCAGCCACCAGTCGCGCTTGATCGGGTCGGAGATGAAACCGGCATCCCTCTGCGCCAACACCGCGACCGTCAGCGCGATCGCCCACAGCGGCCAGATCCGCGCCGCGCGCTTGGCGAAAAAAGCGGCGACATAGGCCGGCGAGCCGTCACCGGCGCGCGTGATGTGCACCATGATGAAACCGCTGATCAGGAAGAACAGATCGACGCCAAGCGTCGCGCCGGGCTGAAAGAAGCGCGCGATCGGGCCGCCGCCATTCGCCGCCAGGTAGCGGCTCGCATGCCACAGCACGACCAGCAGCGCGGCGATGCCGCGCAAGGCCTGGATCGGCTCGATCACCTTCTCGTTGGCCAAGGCTTTCCCGCCCTATCGTTCCCTGATGCGCGGCATCATACGGCGGCGTGCGGTCCGGCGTGGAAACGGCGACGCGGCGCCATTCGACCAAAGGCTAATGCACTGCGTCTTGACCGCCTTTCGTCTGCGGCACAGTCTGCGAACTCTGACAGCGTCGCGACGGAGGCGGTATGGATTCGGTGGCAGGAAAAATCGGCTGGCTGGTACTGGCCGCGTTCGGTGCGGTTTGCCTCGGCGTCATCGCGCTGCATCGCGGCGAAAGCATCAATGCCATCTGGCTGGTCGCCGCTGCGCTCTCGGTCTTCACGATCGGCTACCGCTTCTACGGCCGCATGATTGCCACCCGGGTGCTCAAGCTCGATCCGACGCGCGCGACGCCGGCGCAGTTGCGCAACGATGGCCTCGACTATGTGCCGACCGACAAGTGGATCGTGTTCGGCCACCACTTCGCCGCGATCGCCGGCGCAGGTCCTCTCGTCGGTCCGGTACTCGCCGCGCAGATGGGTTATCTGCCCGGCACGCTGTGGATCCTGTTCGGCGTGGTGTTCGCCGGTGCCGTGCAGGACTTCATGATCCTCGGTCTTTCGCTGCGCCGCGACGGCCGTTCGCTCGGCCACATGCTGCGCGCCGAACTCGGCAATGTCGCCGGCGTGATCTGCATGATCGGCGTGCTGGTGCTGATGATGATCGTGCTCGCCGTGCTCGCGCTGGTCGTCGTCAAGGCCCTCGCGATCAGTCCCTGGGGCACCTTCACGGTGGCCTGCACGATACCAATCGCGATCCTGATGGGTATCTACCTGCGGTTCCTGCGACCGGGCCGCGTGCTCGAAGTCTCGATCGTCGGCATCGTCCTGCTGCTGCTGTCGATCTGGGGCGGCGGCATCGTCGCGGCGGATCCAGCCTGGGCGCCCTACTTCACTTTCAGCGCTGCGCAGCTGGCCTGGCTGGTGATCGGCTACGGCTTCTTCGCCTCGGTGCTGCCGGTATGGCTGCTGCTGGCGCCGCGCGACTATCTCAGCACGTTCCTCAAGATCGGCACGATCGCGCTGCTCGCGATCGCGATTCTGTTCTCCGCGCCATATCTGCAGATGCCGGCGATCACCAAGTTCGTCGACGGCAGCGGTCCGGTGTTCGCCGGCAGCCTGTTCCCGTTCCTGTTCATCACGATCGCCTGCGGGGCGGTTTCCGGCTGGCACTCGATCATCGCGTCCGGCACCACGCCGAAGCTGCTCGCGAACGAACGCGAGGCCCTGCTGGTCGGCTACGGCGGCATGCTGGTCGAGGCCTTCGTCGCGATCATGGCGCTGATCGCTGCGACCGCGCTGAATCCGGGCATCTACTTCGCAATGAACTCGCCGGCCGCAGCGATCGGTGTCGATGTGCAGTCCGCCGCCGCCGCGATCAGCCAGTGGGGCTTCGTCGTCACGCCGCAGGACCTCCTCGACACGGCGAAGAATATCGGCGAGACGACGATCCTGTCGCGCGCCGGCGGCGCGCCGACGCTCGCGGTCGGCATGGCGCAGCTGCTGCACAACATCATGCCGGGCGAAGGCATGATGGCGTTCTGGTATCACTACGCAATCCTGTTCGAGGCGCTGTTCATCCTGACCACCGTCGATGCCGGCACGCGCGTCGGCCGCTTCATGATCCAGGAACTCGTCGGCCTCGCCGTGCCGGCGCTGCAGAAGACCGAGTCGTGGACCGGCAACCTCGTCGCGACGGCATTCTGCGTCTCCATCTGGGGCTATTTCCTCTACCAGGGCGCGGTCGACCCGCTCGGCGGCATCAATACGCTGTGGCCGCTGTTCGGCATCGCGAACCAGATGCTCGCCGCCATCGCGCTGATCCTCTGCTGTGTCGTCGTCGTCAAGCAAAAGCGCGAACGCTACCTGTGGGTGCCGGCGCTGCCGGCCTGCTGGCTGGTCATCTGCACGCTGACCGCCGGCTGGCAGAAGCTGTTCGACCCGAGCGCGAAACTCGGCTTCCCTGCGGCGGCGAAGAAGTTCGCCGATGCGATCGCCGAGAACAAGGTGACGGCACCGGCCAAGTCGATCGCCGATATGCAGCGCATCGTCTTCAACAATTATCTCGATGCCGCTCTGACAGCGCTGTTCATGCTGCTGGTCGTCGCCGCGGTCGTATTCGGCGTGCGCGCGGTGCTCGCCGCAAGGCGCCTGTCGCGGCCGAGCGTCAACGAAGAGCCGTACGTGGCGATCGGAGCGGCAGCATGATCGCGCAAGGCAACGCGTCCCGCACTAGCACGCTTTGGCAACGTGCAGTGCGTATCGGCCGCCAGATCATCGGCGTGCCCGACTACGAGAACTATCTCGCCCATTTGCGCGCGCATCATCCCGAGCGCGCGCTGCCGACCTATGCGGAGTTCTTCAACGAACGCCAGCAGGCGCGCTACAAGAATGGCGGCGGGCGTTGTTGCTGAGGGTGCGGCTCGCGTCGAATGCGCCGCGCAACGTCGCGTTCGCTGCCGGCCTCGTCGCCGTCGCCGGGCTGCGTCTGGCCGCCATCGCGTGGGGGCTGCAGCTGCCGGTGTTCAACCGGACGGCGCAAGTGCACGAGCCGGCACCTGCGGCAGCGGCGTTCCCGCTCGCCAGCCCTGCGCCTGCAAGGCATCGAGCAGCGCGCCGACGCGTGGCTTCACCGCGCTGCCGTGGACTGGCAGCACCAGGGTGTCGCCGGTGCGAGCCCAGGCGAGCGCAGCGCGCACCGCGTCGAACTCGTCGAGCTGCAGCACGATGCGCTCGTCGGCGACGCCGTTGCGCAACAGTTCGTCACGCAGGATCGCCGGCACCTCGCCTGCCGCGCGACCGCGCAGCATGCCGCCGATATCCTTCAGTATGAGGTGATCCGGCGCGAACTGCGCCGCCACCACAGCGAGTTCACGGATCTCGGCATCTTCGCGGTTGCCGGCCTGGCCGAGCACCAAGCCGAGCCGACACGCGCGCCTGCGCGTCGCCACTTCAAGCAGCCCGCGCAGACCCTCCGGGTTGTGCGCATAGTCGACGAACACTTCGACGCCACCGATCGAGGCATGCTCCAGGCGACCCGGGTTGTCGGCGCGCGCGGCACCGAAACTCGCGAGCACCTGACGCAAAGTTGCCGGCGCGATGCCGAGCGCGTGCGCGGCAAGCGCCGCCGCGGCGATGTTCGCGATGTTGTAGCGCGCGGAGCCGTTGAAGCTGAGCGGCATCGCCGCGACGGCGCCGAGATCGTGATCGACCGCTTCGGTGTGCAATAGCAGACGGCCTTCGCGCACGCCGCACGTCACGCCGCGACGCTGGCGATGCGCCCGCAGCAACGGCGCGTCGGCGTCGAAGGCGAACCAGGCGAGTCGCACCGGCAGCGATTGCGCATGGCGCACCAGCAAGGCGTCGTCCGCATTCAGCACCAGCACGCCGCGCTCGCCGAGCGTGCGCGCAACCGCAAGCTTGGCTGCGCCGAGATCGTCGAGGTCATGCACGCCGTACTCACCGAAATGGTCGTCGCTGACATTCGTGACGATCGCTACATCTGCTCGTTGCACGGCGATACCGCGACGCAGGATGCCGCCGCGCGCGGTTTCCAGAATGGCCGCGTCGACTTCAGGCTGGCGCAGCGCGACGCGCGCGCCGGCCGGTCCGGAATAGTCGCCGGCCGCGAGCGCCGTGGCTCCAACGAACACGCCATCGGTGCAGGTGTAGGCAGTACGCCACCCATGCGAGCGGGCGAGCGCGGCCAGCAGTCTCGTCGTCGTCGTCTTGCCGTTCGAACCCGTCACCAAGGCGATGGGCGCGTCGTGCAGGCCGGCCCAATCGAGCTCGTCCGATGCCGGCAATGGCGAGAGTGGCCATGTGCGCGAGCCGCTGCCGACTCCGAGCGAGATCGTCTCATCGTCGATCAGCACGGTGAGGCCGCGTGAGTGTGCCGCGTGCACCAGCGCCATGAGCGCGCGATTGCACTCGGCACGTGCGAACGCGATCAAGGTATGCATGGCTGACTCTTCGTCCCAGGCGGCGGCATAGCCGGGGGCAAAGAATGCCGGCACTAGAATGGAGTGGGAGCCAAGCGCAGCGAGCAGCGCCCACTCATTGACCTCGGTCGCCGTGAACAGCTGGTCGAGCGGCGCGGCAAGCGCGAGCGAGGCGTTCGATGCATGCGCGCGCACGACGCTGGCCGCGTCGGGCCAGCCGAGTGCGGCACGCGCGCGCTGCACGCGTGCGCGCCATTGGCCGAGCACGGCTTCGTCGATGTCGACGCCGACGGTTTCGAGTACCGCGCCGACATCGGCGAAGTAGAGGTTGTAACCGGTGAGGCGGCGCGAATCGTCGAACGGCAATGAAACGGGCGGCGCGCTCAGTCTTCGCCCTCCCGCGACAGATGAATGCCGCGTTCGTCGCGCACGACGCCGCCGAGCGCGGCAAAGCTGGCTTCGTCGAATACCGGTTCGGAGACTGCGGCTGCCGCCGCAACGGGTACCGCCGCAGGCAGCGTCTCCGGCGCGCCCTCGGGACGGAACTTGATGATCTGCTTCCACGATCGCACCAGCGCGTCGGCGAACACCAGAAGCAGGTCGCCGGGACGCCCCATCTGCAGTGCCGCGTCGATCGCTTCCTGTTCGTCCGGGATGATCGAGATCGCGTCCTTCGGCACCCCGGCGGCGATCAAGGCCTTCGACATGATCCCGGGAACCTCGTCGCCATCGCGGCCGCGCAGCGCATCGTCACGCCGGCAGATGTAGTGATCGAAGCGGCCGGCGACAGCCTCGGCGATCGCGACCAGATCTTCGTCGCGGCGATCGCCAGGACCGGCCAGCACGACGATGCGCCGCCCCGTCACGTCGAGGCGCTGCGCGAGATCGGCCATCACCGACACCGCATGCGCATTGTGGCCGTAGTCGAACAGCACCTTGAACGGATGCTCGTTGAACACGTTCATGCGTCCGGGCGCCTGATAGAACGTGGTATCGAACGTGCGCAGGGCCTGGCGGATGGCGTCGAGCTTGATGCCGAGCGCGAAAGCGGTCGCCGCGGCGAACATCGCGTTCTGCACGTTGTGCAGTGCGCGGCCCTCCATCGTGGCGGGGATCAGGTGGGTCCACAACAAGGGAATGTGGCTGCCCTTGTCGTAAAGCGTGATCATCGCGCCATTGACGCCGGCCTCGAGCGCACACGCGCGCCCGCCCGCGCGCACGTGCTCGCGCACCAGCGCGTGCGAGGGATTCATGGTGACGTAGCAGATGACCTTCGCATCGGTGTAGCCGGACATCTTGAGCACGTTCGGATCGTCGGCATTCAGCACCGCGCAATCCTGCGCCACTTCGATGACGATACGTTTGACCTCGGCGAGCTGGTCGAGCGTGTCGATTCCCTTCATGCCAAGGTGGTCGGACTGGATGTTCAACACCGCGCCGACGTTGACCTCGCGCACGCCCATGCCGGCGCGCAACAGGCCACCGCGCGCGGTTTCCAGCACGGCGATGTCGATATGCGGATCAGACAGCACCATGCGCGCCGAGACCGGTCCGGTCATGTCGCCTTCGACCGTGCGCTGGCCGTCGATGTAGACGCCGTCGGTGGTGGTCAGGCCCGGCGTGTAGCCGGCCATCTTGGTGATGTGCGCGAGCATGCGCGCGGTGGTGGTCTTGCCATTCGTGCCGGTGATCGCGGCGATCGGCACGCGCGAGGGCGTCCCAGCCGGAAACAGCATGTCGATGACCGGACCGGCCGCATCGCGCGGCGTGCCCTCGCTCGGCGCCACGTGCATGCGGAAGCCCGGCGCCGCGTTGACTTCGCAGATGCCGCCGCCGACGGTCTTGTAGCTCTCGGCGATATTCGGCGACAGGAAGTCGACGCCGCCGACATCGAGCCCGATCGCGCGGATCGCGCGCACAGCCATGTCGCGGTTGTCCGGGTGAATGATGTCGGTGACATCGGCCGCGGTGCCGCCGGTTGACAGATTCGCGGTCGAGCGCAGGTAGACGATTTCATCCGACGCGGGCACCGAGGCGGCTGTGTACCCGACGCGGTCCATCATCATGCCCGCCTGCGTATCGAGTTCGAGCCGCGTGAGCACCTTCTCATGGCCGACGCCGCGGCGCGGATCCTCGTTCACGACCTCGACGAGCTCGGCGATCGTATGGGTGCCGTCGCCGACGACATGGCCCGGCGTGCGCTTGGTCGCGGCGACGAGTTCGCCGTTGACGACGAGCAGGCGGTGATCGTCGCCGCTCACGAAGTTCTCGACGATGACCGAACGTGAATGCTCGCGCGCGGCGGCGAAGCCGGCACGTACTTCATCGTCGCTCATCAGACGAATCGAGATGCCACGACCATGGTTGCCGTTGTACGGCTTGGTCACGACCGGGAAACCGAGCCGGCGTGCCGCGCGCAGTGCCGCCTCCTCGGTCTGCACGAGTTCCTGCTTCGGCACCGGCAAGCCGAGCGAGGCGAGAATCTTGTTGGTCTCTTCCTTGTCGCTGGCGAGCTCGACCGCGATATGCGGCGTCTTGCCGGTCACGGTCGCCTGGATGCGCTGCTGGTATTTGCCATGGCCGAGCTGCACCAGCGATTGATCGTTCAGGCGCAGCCAGGGAATGCCGCGCTCATCAGCCGCGCGCACCAGCGAAGCGGTCGACGGGCCGAGCGCGCGCCGCTGCGCATAACGGATGAATTCGTCGCGCGCGACCGGCCATTGCCAGTCGTCCGGCACGCTGTTGCGTGAACGCAGTTCCGGCGGCAGCAGCGAATTGAGCAGGCGCAGTCCGAGCTCGCCGGCGGCGATACCTTCCTCGCGCTGCGCGTATTCGTAGACGACCGAATAGACGCCCGGCTTGTCGACGCCGCGGGTCTTGCCGAAGGTGACGTCCTCGCCGGCGACATTCTGCAATTCGATGGCGACGTGTTCGAGCACGTGGCCGAGCCAGGTGCCCTCGCCTTCGCGCATGCGGCGGATGAAACCGCCTGGCTCGCGGTAGGAGCAACCGTGATCGGCGAGCCCCGGCAATGCGGCGACGAGGCCGTCGACGAAGCCCGCGCCGAGACGCGCGGTCGGCCATTGCTCGAGCTCGCCCAGGTCGAGCTCGAGCCGGATGACCGGGAAATGCGCATACAGCGAAGGACCGACGAACACCGAACGATCGAGTATGCGCATGCTGATTCTCCCCGGAGCTGGCCGCTCGTCGTCAGTGGGTTTGCTTGGATATAGCCAACGATCCCGCGCTCGCGTGCCGCGTTTGCAGATTGAACGTCGCCCCAGCGACGAGAATATGCACTTTCAGACCGAGCAGGCATACCGGCTGGTCCTCGCCAGCCTGGTCCATCGACGAAAACTGCAGTTCGCCGGCGTCGACGACGGTAACGGCGCCGCTGCCTTCGACTTCGAGCGTGTTGTCCGGCCGAATGAACGCCGCGGTGTCCTCGTCGAGGCCGATGCCGACTGCGAACGGGTTGTAGGCGAGCGCCGCGAGCAGACGCCCGAGGCGGTCGCGCTGGCGGAAATGCTGGTCGATTACGAAGCGATTGGTCAGTCCGAGGCCCGGCGCCAGACGCACGCTGCCGGCGGTCGGCGAAGCGCCTTCCTTGCCGAACGCGATCATGTGCTCGCTCAGGATGCTCGCGCCGGCGCTGGTGCCGCCGACATGCACGCCATCGGCGTTGCGCGCGCGGATCAGCTGCGCGATCGGCGTGCCGCCGAGCATCGTTGCGATGCGCAGCTGGTTGCCGCCGGTGAAGAAGATGCCGCTGGCCTGCTCGATGCGTTGCAGGCGGTTGCGCTCCTCGGTGTCGCGGCGCGTATCGAAATCGAGCGCGGTGACGCGGCCGGCACCGAGTTCGGAGAAGACGTGTTCGTAGCGCACGCCCGTATCGGCAAGCTGGCTCGCGGTCGGGATCACGACGATGTCGGCGTCGGCGCCACCGCACAGGTCGACGAAGCGTTCGAGGATGCGTGCGTCGTTTTGCTTTTCCTCGGCCCCGCCAATCGGAACGATCCAACCGCGCTCGCTGCCGTCGCGGACCTTGCTCGGACTCATGTTGCCGGATACCTCATCTACTTCGGGAATATGACGGTATGTCTACACGGACGCGGGCCGGCCTGCAACGGGACAGGTCGTGCGACACGATTCGTCACGCGCCTAGGCGCGGCGCAGAGCGATAGTTTCCCAAACCGCCGCCAGCATCAGCACGGCCGTCGTGCAGGCGCCAAGCGCGAGCGCGGACAACGCCTGTGCGAACGGCAGCAGCGCGAGCAGCAGCACCAGGCCGACCAGGTGCGACAGCGGCGGTCCACGCCGATCGTTGGTGACCCACTTGAACAGTGCATTGCCGGCCAGGTAGAGCGCAGGGCCGCCGAGAATCACCGCAATCGCGCCTGCCTCGGCATGGCCGGGATGCACCAGCGTGATCTCATCGGCGACCGCGCAGACGATGATGCCGCCGACGATCATCACGTGGATATAGGTATAGGCGAGGCGTGCGATGCGACCGGGATCCTCGGAATGCGCGATGCGATGGCTCGCGCGCTCGGCGCCGCGGTCGAAGTACACCCACCACATCGCCACGCTGCCGAGGAACGCGACGATGAACGCCATCACTCGCGTCGCGCTCCATTGCGCCTCGGCGAACGTCGCACCGGTGACCAGCAAGGATTCGCCGAGCGCGATGATGATGAACAACGCGCAGCGCTCGGCCAGGTGGCCGCCATCGATGTCCCAATCCGCGGTCGTAGAGCGGCCAAGGCCGGGCACGCGGAAATACAGCGCTGGTCCGAGGACTTCGATCGACAGGCCGAGGACCCAGCAAAGGAATCGGGCTTCGCCATCGAGGAAGGCGCCGACGATCCACAGCGAACCGGAAGCCAGCAGCCAGACCAGGATGCGCTGGAAGTTGCGCCGGCGCGGCAGCGACTCATTGCGCACCGCCCACAGGAAAAACAGGGTGCGGCCGACCTGCATACAGACATACGCACCGATGAAGGCCAGCGTGCGCTCGGCAAACGCCTGCGGAATCGATGCCGACAGCACCAGGCCGCCCAGCATCAACGCGAACAGGCACAGGCGTACCGGCGTGCGCTCCGGATCGAGCCAGTTGGTCACCCACGAGGTGTAGACCCAGACCCACCAGACACCGAACATCAGCAATGCCGTCTGCGCCGCACCAACCAGATCGAGATGCGCGAGCAGGCGATGCGACAGCTGGGTAACCGCGAAAGCGAAAACGAGATCGAAGAACAGTTCGACCATCGTGACGCGACCGCTGTCGCGGTGGTCGCGTTTTCGCAGCAGACTCGTCCGGCTCATGGCAACAGCGCTCCCTGGATTGTTTGCGCCGGCCACGTCGCTCGCCGGCCGTCGTCGTCGCGCATCGGCCCTGCGCGCCGCCGCCGTTCACTCGTCTAGCCGGCCGGCAATTCGAAGCCGTTCGCGAAGATCGTGTCGTTGCCGGCGGGCGGCGTGAAGTCTCCGCTCATCAGGACCTCGATGGCCGTGTCGTTGCCGGCAACTGCGGTGTTGATCTCGTCGCCATAGCCGCCGCAGTCGCTGGATGCGACCTCGGGGATCGTGAAGCCCGCATCGGCAAGGTCGAGTCCACTGGCGTCAGCGGGGCCGCTGAGATCGATGTCGATCGGTTCGAGTTCGCAGGTACCGATATCGAGCGGGCCCAAGATCGTCGACACCGACACGATCAGCAGGCGGATCGATGCGGTCGTCAGTGCGGCGACACCGTCGGCAGCCACCATGCCGGTGGACGTGTCAGTCTGGCTCAGCACATAGGTCACGACGATCGGGCCCAGCGGCGAATCGGTGCTGATCGTGCCCTGTGGAAACGTGAATGCACCCGCGCCGATGACACCCGTCAAGCCATCGTATGAGGAACCGGCGAAGGTACCTCCGTCAGGCAGCGCACCACTGTTGCCGTTCACGCTGAGCGTGCCAGACAGCGGGAAATCAGTTGCCGCCGCAACGCCCGCAACGAGCAGCGCACCCATGGCCAGGACTGCGCCTGCGCAACCATGTACGACTTTCCGGATGGCTAACACTCGCATCGGTTGTTCCCCTGCGTTCGCATCGACAGTTTCCACCCGAGACCTGCCACCGGCAAAACCCGGCGAGCGCAGGCGTCAGCCCTTGATTTCTTCCTTCGGCAGCTGTTCCGGATCTGACTCGATCTTCAGCCAGACGATATGCCTGCCGTCCCAGCGCCGCAGCTGACCCTCGATATCGCGCGCGAGCAGGTGGCACGGTGTACACCAGCTTGCCCAATAGTCGACGACATAGCCGTCGGCACGCGGCAGATCCGCGGACGCCACCGCTATGCCATTGGCGTCGACGACCTCGCCGAGCACCATCGCCAGCGTCACCGGCGACGACAGCGGCTTGGCTTTCTCCAACGCCTTGGCCAGACGACGGCCGACGCCGTCGCGCATGCCGAACTCGATAAGCAGCGGTTTGCCGTCGCCATCGAACAACAGCAGCCTCGGCAGGTTCATCGTCTTGTCGCTCGCGTAGGTCGCGCGCAGCGCCGCCTCGCTGTGACGCAGGGCGACAATGTCGACCCTGGCACCCAAGTCGTCTGCGGCGCGCGCGCGAATCGCGGACGCACCGAAGGCGAGTATCAGCAACACCGATACGAGTGCGGCGGCAGGTTTCATTTGGCGTCGCTGGCCGTCCACTGTTTTAGCCACGCATTCACCGTGTCATGCCACAGCACGCTGTTGTGTGGCTTGAGTATCCAGTGGTTCTCGTCCGGAAAACGCAGGAACTGACTCGGAATGCCGCGTCGCTGCGCGGCGGAGAATGCGGCGAGACCCTGCTCCAGCGGAATGCGGAAATCCTGGTCGCTGTGCACGACGAGGATCGGCACGCGCCAATCCTTGACATGGTTGACCGGATTGAACTTCTCGTAACCGGCCGGATCCTCGTACTGCGTCTTGCTGCCGTGTTCCCACTCGTCGAACCACAGTTCCTCGGTCGAATAACTCATCATGCGGCTGTCGAACACGCCATCGTGGGCAACGATGCACTTCCACGGATCAGGCCAGTTGCCGGCGATCCAGTAGGCCATGTAACCGCCGTAGGACGCGCCGAGCGCACAAGCGCGACTGCGATCGAGGAAGTGGAAATCCTCCAGCGCGGCGGCCCAGCCGAGCTTGAGGTCTTCCAGTGGTGCGCCGCCCCAGTCGCCGGAAATCGCATCGGTGAACTTCTGGCCGTAGCCGGTGGAGCCGTGGAAGTTGATCGTGACGACCGCGAAGCCCTGCCCGGCATAGGTTTCGGGATTCCAGCGATAGTGGAAATCGTTCGTCATCGCGCCCTGCGGACCGCCGTGGATGATGAAGGCGACTGGATACTTCTTGCCCGACTTGTAGCCGACCGGCTTGACCACGTAGCCCTGCACCGAATCGCCGCCGACGCCCTTGAACGTGAAGAACTCGGCGTCGCCGAAACGGATGTTCTTCAGGCGCTCGGCGTTGAAATGCGTGATCTGCTTGAGGCCCTTGCCGCGCAGGTCAGCCGTATAGACGTCCGTTGGATGCTTGAAGTCGTTGCGTCCGACGACGAGCGCCTTCTTGCCGACGTCGAAGCCGGCCACGGTGCCGCCGTCGATCAGGCGCGTAACCTTGCCGCTGGCGACGTCCACTGCGAACAGCGGGTGCTCGCCCTTGTCGTCGGTCGTCGTGTACAGCGTCTTGCCGTCGGCGGACTCTTTCAGCGGCGCGGCCGAACGATCCCACTGCGGATCGATTTCGCGCTTCGCGCCGGTGGCAAGGTCGAGCGCCCAGATGCCGAAGCGATCGGCTTCGAAGCCGGCGCGCTTCATGGCGAGGTAGTACAGCGTCTTGCCATTTGCCGAAGCGAGCGGAGAACCATCCCAGGCCGGATTGTCGGCCGTCAGGTTCTTCGGCGCGGCAGAGCCGTCGGTCGCGACCGAGTAGATATCGAAATTCGTCGACCACGGCTCGCTCTTGCCGGCGCTGCGGGCGTCGAAATATACGGTCGCGCCATCTGGCGAGAAGGCGTATTCGCTGTCGTCGCCGAACGGCTTGGAGGGCACGTCGCCATCGATTCCCTTGCTGAGCAGACGCGGCTCGCCGTCGATGCGACCGTCGGTGCCGAGCTCGGTGACGAAAAGTTGCGAGCGGCGGCCGTCGGACCAGGTGTCCCAATGACGCACGAACAGCTTGTCGTAGAGCATGCCGCTGGCCTTGTCGGCCTTGGTCGCGTCGAGCTTCTTCTTGCTGCAGGCGATCGTGTCGCAATCGGTGAACACGCCGATCGAGAGCAGCGCGTGCTTACCGTCCGGCGCGAACTTGAAATTGTCGATGTCGAGCGGCGACCAGGTGATCTGGCGCGCGGCACCGCCCTTCGCGGCGACCTGCCAGAGCTGGCTGGTACCGTCCTTCGACGCGAGGAAATACACGCCGGCGCCATCGGCGGACCAGCGCGGACTCGATGCATTCAGGCTCTTCTCGGTCAGCCGCTGCGGCTTGCCGCCCGCGGCCGGCACGATCCAGACGCTGTTGACGCCCTTGTTCGCGTCGTAGTCGGTCTCGCGCAGCTGGAATGCGACGGTCTTGCCATCCGGCGACAGCAGCGGGTCGCTGACGCGCTCCATCATCACCAGATCGTGCACGTCGAACGGGTGCGACGTATCGGCGAACGCCGGCAGCGCAACCGCCAGCGCGGCGGCGACGAGGATTGATTTCATGGCAAGCCCCTGGGAGTGAAAGGCGCGATGTTAAGGCCTGCCCGCTCGCCAACCAAGCGGCCGCGGCAAGCGGCAGTCCGCAGCGGTGGCGGTCGCCTTTACATTCCTTCGCACGATGCGGGCTTTTCCCGGGTGGTTTTTCGTTTCGGATGCGTGTAGACAGAAGACGGATCGATCTTGCAAGGATTTGTGACATGAAACGCTCCGCATGGCTCGCACTCGCGATGCTCTTCCTGCCCTTGGTCGCGCAGGCCTACGATGGATTCGTCACCGCCAACGTGAACCTGCGCGCCGGCCCGGATGTCGGTTATCCGGCGGTGATGCTGCTGCCGAGCGGCGCGCCCGTCGCGATCCAGGGCTGCATCGACGGCTGGACCTGGTGTGACGTGATCGCCGGACCGAATCGGGGTTGGGTCGCCGGTACCTTCGTGCAGAATCAGTACGGCGGCCAGCGCGTCGTCGTGACCGACTACGGCGCGCGCATCGGTATTCCGATCGTCGCCTTTGCTCTTGGCGCCTACTGGGACAACTACTACCGCGGTCGACCGTGGTATCGCCAGCGCTCCAGTTGGGAACACCGCCATTTCGGCTATCGGGCACCGCCGCGACCACCCGGCTACCGCGGTCCGCGCGGCCCGATTCATCGCGGCCCTGTCCACGGCGGGCCGTCACACGGTTATCCGCATGGCGGCGCGCGCCCGAACTACGCGCACGGTCCTGCGCGCAGCATGCGTGCGGCGCCCGCACACGCGCGCCCGGCGGTGCACCGTACCGCGCCGGCACGCGGCAACAACCGTGGCGGCGATCGGGGCGGCAACCGCGGCAATGACCACCATCACGATTGAACCGTTCAAGACCCGCTGAATACCCCGGCTTCGGCCGGGGTATTTTTTTGATCCGGAGCACGCGATGCGCGCGCCCGCACGGAGATTCGCATGGCAACCGTCAGCGCCGGCCTCGTCGCAGCACCTGAAGAATTCCTCGGCCACCCGAAGGGCCTCTACATCTGCTTCCTCACCGAGATGTGGGAGCGCTTCTCGTTCTACGGCATGAAGGCGCTGTTGCTGCTGTACCTGACCAAGTACCACTTGTTCAGCGACGACAACGGCTACAACCTCGTCGGCGCCTACGGCGGCCTCGTCTATGCGATGCCGGTGATCGGCGGCCTGCTCGCCGATCGCTGGCTCGGCATGCGCAAGGCCGTCGTGTTCGGCGGCGTCCTGCTCGTGCTCGGCCATCTCGGCATGGCGATCGAAGGGCATCCGGCCACGACCGTGAACGGCGTCGTCACGCGCGACGCGCACGCGCTGCAGATTTTCTATTTCTCGCTGGCGCTGATCATCATGGGCGTCGGCTTCCTGAAGCCGAACATTTCGACGATCGTCGGCAAGCTGTATGCCGACAATGATCCGCGCCGCGATGCCGGCTTCAGCCTGTTCTACGCCGGCATCAATCTCGGCGCGACGATCTCCGGCTTGCTCTGTGGCTGGCTCGGCGAAACCTATGGCTGGGGCTGGGGTTTCGGCGCGGCCGGCATCGGCATGCTCGCAGGCCTGGCAAATTTCCTGTATGGCCAGAAATATCTGCAGGGTCATGCCGAGCCGCGCGATCCGGTCGCGCTGCGCGAACGCGTATTCGGATTCCTTTCGCGCGAGCACCTGATCTATCTCGGTGCGATCGCCGGCCTGTTCGTGATCTGGCTGCTGATCCAGGCGCATTCGCTGTTCCTCAAGATCGTGCCCGGCGTGTTCGAGCCGAGCCCGGTGCTGCTCGGTATGCACCTCATCACCGCCTGCCTGCTCGGCGGCATTCTCTGGTTCATGGTGACGCGTTGCACGAAGGTGCAGCGCGAGCAGATGTTCGTCGTGCTCGGCTTCATCGTGCTGTGCCTGATCTTCTTCACGCTGTACGAACAGACCTATGGTTCGTGGGTGCTGTTTTCGGATCGCGTGATGAACCATCGCGCGCTCGGCGTGGAATGGACCGCAAGCGAGCTGACCTCGCTTGGCGCGTTCTTCATCCTTGTGCTGGCGCCGATCTTCGCGTGGCTGTGGCCGCGGCTGGAATCGCGCGGCTGGAATCCGAGCAAACCGGCAAAATCGGCCTACGGACTGGTGCTCGCCGGCATCGCGTTTCTCGTGCTGGTGTGGAGCGCGCGCAATCCGCAGGCGAACGGGTTGACCAGCATCTGGTGGTTCGTGCTCGCCTACTTCGTACTCGAGACTGGCGAGATGCTGCTGTCGCCGATCGGCCTGTCCGCGGTCACGCAGCTGTCGGTGCCGCAGGTGACCAGTCTGATGATGGGCGGCTGGTTCCTCGGCACGTCGTATTCGGAGGTGCTCGCCGCTGCGCTCGGCAAACTGTCGTCTATCCAAATCCCCGAAGGTGAAACCCTGAACATTGCGGATGCACTCGCCAAGTACGACCAACTGTTCGTGTTCTCGGCCAAGATCGGCATCCTGTGCGGCCTCGGCGTGCTGCTGCTGACGCCGCTGATGAAACGCTGGATGCACGGCGTGCGCTGAGCGCGGGACGTACGTTCGCCTCTGCCGTCGCGTACACCACCGACGCCAATCGTCACTGCGGCGCCGTACCGATATGGCGATCGAGGAAGGCGATCAGCTTCGTCAACAGATCGGTACGATTGCCCTGCTCGTAGAAGCCATGGCCTTCGGTGCGCTGGTACAGCCATTCGTGCTCGATGTGCGCCTTTTCGAGGGCGTAGTGAAGATTCTCGCCATGGACCGGCGGCACGCGCGTATCGGCGCCGCCGACGATCAGCATGACCTTCGCGCGCAGCCGATCCAGATGGGCGATCGGCGAGCGATCCCACAATCCGGCCGGATCCTCGCCGAGTACCCTCTTCAAATAATTCTCGCCGTACCTCGATTGCGGGATGTCGCCGCGCTTGTACATCAGCGGGAGGTCGTAGACGCCGACGTAGCCGATTGCGCAGCGATAGAGGTCGGGTTCCTTCACCGCGCCTTCGAGCGCGGCATAACCGCCATAGCTCGCGCCGAAAATGCAAATGCGTTTCGGATCGGCGATGCCCTGCCCGATCGCCCACTGCGTGGCGTCGGTCACGTCGTCCTGCATCTTGCCGCCCCATTCGCGGTAGCCGGCATGATCGAAGGCGGCACCATAGCCGCCGGAGCCGCGAAAGTTGACCTGCAGCACGGCATAGCCGCGACTCGCCAGCGCCTGCAGGACCGGATCGAATTCCCAGGTGTCGCGGATACCGAATGGTCCGCCGTGCACATAGACGACCAGCGGCAACGCGCGTGCTACCTCCTTTCCGCGCGGCCGCGTGAGGTAGCCGTGCAGTGTGAGTCCGTCGCGCGCCTTCAGTGCGATCGGCTCGACCTTGCTCATCGTCTCGGGCTTGATCCACGGCATCCGCGCGAACAGGAACGACGCCTTGCGCGCATCGGCGTCGTAGAGATAGAAGCTGCCCGGATCGTTGGCCGCGCCCACCAGCACGATCACCTTGCGGCCGTCGCGCGTGTGGCTGGTGAACCGTACGTCTTCGCCAGGGAACTGCGCGGACATCGCGCTCAGCAGCTTCGCCTCCGACGCGCCGGCGTCGATCAGGGCGGTCTGCGGACGACCTGGCGTCGAGCGGATCGCGAATGCATCCTGACCGTCGAAGGTCGGCAGCAATTCGTCCGGCTCGACATCGTCATCGCCCCAGATGCGGCTCAGCTTGCGCGTCGCCACGTCCCAGCGGCAGACGCCTTCGACGCGATGCTCGCCCGAGCACTTGAAATAGACCGAGCTGTCGTCGCGCGCGAAACGCAGCGGAAAGCCCGCGAAATCATGCTTGGCTTCGTCGAACAGCGTTTCCCAGTCGCCGCCCTTGTCGCGGTAGTAGACACGCCAATTCTGATCGGTGCCCTGCGCGTAGGCGAAGCGCGCCTCGCCACGGTTGTCGGCGACGAACTGCGCATTGCGCATCGGTGCCGTGACGAGAGGCGCGACCGCGCCGCTGGAGAGGTCGAGCCATGCCGCGCTCGGATAGGCGCCATCGTGGCTGCCGTTCCAGCGCTGGGTCGAAACCAGCACGCGACGATCGTCGGAGAATACCGGGAAGATCGGCGCGGAAATGAGCGGATCGCCTTTCGCGCGGTAGCCGACCAGCATTTTCTGGTTGCTGCCGTCCGCATTGACGGCGAACAGTTCGCCGGTCGCGACGGGCTGCTCCAGGCCATTGGTTTTCTGGCTGACGCTGTAGAGCAGCCGATGCGGCGCCACCCACCAGAAGTCGGCGACTTCGTCGAGGTCGCGCGGGCGCAGGTTGACGCCTTTCATGCCATCGAGGCGAATCAGCGAGATCACCGCCTTGCCGTCGACGACCGCGCTGGCGGCGACGTAGTCGCCTTCAGGCGAGATCTTGATATCGCGAAACTGCGCGACGCGGGCAAAGTCCGCGAGTGGAACTTCGGCCTGCACCACGGGCGCCGACAGCAGCGCCAGCAACGGAAATAACACCCTTCCCTGGAACCTCCGCATGCCCGCCTCCTCCCTGCGCCTGTCCACCCGACGACAGGCAGACTGCCGGCTACCGTTCAAAGTTCCGATCGGGCGGCACGTCGGCGTCGGCACCGCGCCTCAGCGCAGCGCGGGCGCCGTGCGGCCGTAGCGATCCTCGAGCCGCACGATATCGTCCTCGCCGAAATAGTCGCCGCACTGCACCTCGATAAGATGGATATCCGTCGTGGTCGGATTCTCCAGTCGATGCACGGTATTCATCGGGATATAGGTCGACTCGTTGCGGTTCAGCAGAAACTCGCGCTCGCCGACGCGCACCTTGGCTACGCCGTCGACGACGGTCCAGTGTTCGCTGCGACGATGATGCAACTGCAGCGACAACACGTGGCCTGGCTTCACGGTAAGACGCTTGACCTTGCAGTCGTCGGCATCCTCGAGCACCGTGTAGCTGCCCCACGGCCGATGCACGGTCTGGTGCACGCTCGCCGCCGCGTGATTGGTCGCGCGCAGGCGCTCGACGACCAGTTTGACCTGTTGCGCACGCTCGCGATGCGAGACCAGTACCGCATCGCCAGTATCGACGATGACCAGATCCTTGACGCCGACCGCCGCGACGATGCGCGCATCGGACTGGATATAGCAGTTTTCGCTCTCGATGATGATCGCCTGGCCACGTACGCGGTTGCCGTCGCCATCCGCTTCGTCGAGATCGCTGATCGCCTTCCACGAACCGATGTCGCTCCAATCGAACGCGGCAGGAACGACAGCGACCTTGGGCGCGCGCTCCATGATCGCGTAGTCGATCGAAATGTCTGGCTGCGCCAGGAACGACTCGCGCGCGAACTCGATCGGGCTCTCGCGCGTGACCGCGTCCGCGTGACAGACCTCAGCCGCGGCGAGCACGTCGGGACAGACGGCAGCGGCGACCTCGAGCAAGGCGTCGGCACGGAAGCAGAACATACCCGAATTCCAGACGTAGTCGCCGCTGGCCACATAGCTTTCGGCGACTTCACGGCTCGGCTTTTCGACGAAGGCATCGACCGCGCGCCCCATCGAAGCCGCGTCTTCCGCGCGCCGGCCTGCGTGCGGCGACGGAACCTGCGCGGAAGGCGAAAAAGCAAATGGCGCTGGCGTGCTCGGCATGATCGCCTCACCCATGCGGATATAACCGAAACCAGTCTCCGGATGCGTCGGACGAATGCCGAACGTGACCAGCCAGCCTTCGTTCGCGAGCGCCGCGGCGCGCTGTGCATCGGTGGCGAATGCGGCAAGATCGCGGATCAGATGATCAGCCGGAAGGATCAGCAGCACCGCATCGGGGCCGACGTGATCACGCGCATGCAGGGCGGCCAGCACGACTGCCGGCGCCGTGTTGCGGCCAACCGGTTCGAGCAGGAACGGCAGCTTGTCCAGATCGGCACCGGCGTGCTGCGCGTACTCGTCGCGTGTCAGGAAATAATAGTCGCGTCCTGTCACGGTGAGCACCGGGCCGCCGTCGGCAACGCGCAGTGCGCGGTCGAGCGTCTTCTTCAGCAGGGATTCGCCATCGCCCATACGCATGAAGGGTTTCGGATACGCGCTGCGCGAGACCGGCCACAGCCGCGTGCCGGCGCCTCCGGAAAGAATTACGGGTACGAGCATTGAAGCAAACCTCCACAACCATTTTGGTCACCCCGGCGAACGCCGGGGCGCAGCGCCGTCGCCATGGCCATCGACACCGGCGTGTACTCAAATGTTCTCATGGCCATGCCGCACGGCACATCAACCGCCCTGCGGGCGTCCTGCTGGCAGGCTGCGCAGCACCTCGCGTAGGCCGTCCTGCCACTCGGGCAATTGTAATCCGAACGCGCGTCCTAGCTTGCCGCAGTCCAGCAACGCACAGGCCGGGCGCAGCGCGCGGGTCGGATAGTCAGCCGTCGCGATCGGCAGCACGCGCGGCATGCGTGCGAGCAGGCCGCACGCGTGGGCTTCCTGCATGATCGCGCCGGCAAAGTCGAACCAGCTTGCGCGGCCCGCGGCGACGAGGTGATAGATGCCGTCCAGCGAGCGGCGCATCGACGCATCGCCATCGCACCAGTGCAGCAATACGGCAGCGGTCGCCTCGGCGATCCAGCGCGCCGGCGTCGGCGCGCCGACCTGGTCGGCCACGACGCGCAGTTCCTCGCGTTCGCCCGCCAGGCGCAACATCGTGCGCAGGAAGTTCGTGCCGCGTCCGGCGTAGACCCAGGCCGTGCGCAAGACCAGATGGGCCGCACCACTTGCCTGCAACGCCTGTTCGCCAGCGAGCTTGCTGCGACCGTACACGCCGAGTGGCGCGGTCGCGTCGTCTTCGCGATACGGATGCGTGCCAGTGCCATCGAAAACGTAGTCGGTCGAGTAATGCACGACGCAAGCGCCGTTGCGCGCAGCCCAGGCACCGATTTCGCCAACCGCGCGATGGTTGATGCGATCGGCCAGCTCCGGCTCGTCTTCGGCACGATCGACCGCGGTATAGGCCGCCGCATTCACGACCAGGTCGGCGCTTGCAGCATCGAGCGCTGCAGCCAGCGACCCGGCATCGGCAAGGTCGGCGCGAACACAGGCGCCGGTGTCAGCCAGGCGGCCGTCGCGCGTCGCCGCAATGACTTCGCCGAGCGGTGCGAGCGCGGCCAGCAATTCGAAACCGACCTGCCCGGTCGCGCCTGTCAGCAGAATCCTCATGCCGTCATTCGCGCGAAAAGCGGAAGCGCTCTACAACTGCGAAACGGGTCAATCCACTGTGCCCGGCAATGCGACCGCGCAAAAAGCATATGGATTCCAGCTTTCGCGGAAATACCGGCACAAGAAAAGGGAACGCGTTCAATGTCATGTCGGGTACGTCGGCAGCCGGTCGCGCGGCACATCGGCCAGGAATGGCGCGCGCGCGTCCTTGTCGGACAACAGCGGCTGCGCGAGCGGCCAGTCGATCGCGATGGCCGCATCGTTCCAGCGCACACTGGCGTCGGCGGCGTGGTCGTAGAGCGCAGTGCATTGATAGCTGAAGGTCGCGTGCTCGGACAGCACGGCGAAGCCATGGGCAAATCCTTCCGGTATCCAGTAGTGGCGCTTGTTGTCGGCCGACAGGATCGCCGCCGCCCAGCGCCCGAAGGTCGGCGAACCGGCGCGGATGTCGACGGCGACGTCGTAAACCTCGCCTTCGAGCACGCTGACCAGCTTGCCCTGCGGATTTGGCCACTGGTAGTGCAGGCCGCGCAGTACGCCGTGTGCGGAGCGCGAGACATTGGTCTGCGCGAAGTTCAGGTCGAGTCCGGCATCGGCGAATTTCTTCGCGTGGAAACTTTCGTAGAAGAAGCCGCGTGCATCGCCATGCACGGTCGGCTCGATGACGACGCAATCCGGCAAGGCGGTCTTGATCAGCTTCACGAAACCTTGCCCTGCTTGACCAGTTGCATCAGATAGCGACCGTAGCCGTTCTTCGACAGCGGAGCGGCCAGTCGCAGCACCTGCTCGGAGTCGATCCAGCCGTTTTCCCAGGCGATTTCTTCTGGACAGCAGACCTTGAGACCCTGCCGGTTCTCGATCGTCTCGATGTAGTTCGATGCCTCGGTCAGCGACTCATGCGTGCCGGTATCGAGCCAGGCGTAGCCGCGGCCGAACTTCTCCAGCATCAGCGAGCCATCGTCGAGGTAGCAGCGATTGAGATCGGTGATCTCCAGCTCGCCGCGCGGCGAAGGCCGCAATCCAGCCGCAAAGTCGCACACGCGCTCGTCGTAGAAATACAGGCCGGTCACCGCCCAGTGCGAACGCGGTTCGGTGGGCTTTTCCTCCAGCCCGATGACCTTGCCATGGGTGTCGAACTCGGCCACGCCGTAGCGTTCCGGATCGCGTACCCAGTAGCCGAACACGGTCGCACCGTGCACGCGCGCCGCGGCGCTGGCGAGCTGCTCGGTCAGGCCATGTCCGTAGAAGATGTTGTCGCCGAGGATCAGGCAACTCGGCTCGCCGGCAACGAATTCACGTCCGATCACGAATGCCTGCGCAAGGCCATCCGGCGACGGTTGCACGGCGTAGCGGATCGTCATGCCCCACTGCGAGCCGTCGCCGAGCAGACGTTCGAACAGCGGCTGCTCGTGCGGCGTGTTGATGACCAGCACTTCGCGCATGCCGGCCAGCATCAGCGTCGACAGCGGGTAGTAGATCATCGGCTTGTCGTACACCGGCAACAGCTGTTTGCTGACCGCCTGGGTCAGCGGATAAAGCCGCGTGCCGGAACCGCCGGCGAGGATGATGCCACGTCTGGGGGACACGTCAGTTCCTAAGATTGCCTAGTAACATCACATCTCGCTGCCGAGACGTTCCATGCGATAGCTGCCGTCGAGCACGCGGCGCACCCAGATCTGGTTCGCCAGATACCAGTCGACCGTGCGTGCGATACCGGATTCGAACGATTCGCTCGGACGCCAGCCGAGGTCGCGCTTGATTTTCGATGCGTCGATCGCGTAGCGACGATCATGGCCGGGACGATCCTTGACGTAGCCGATCAGCGATTCGCGTTTGCGTCCGTCGGCGAGCGGCTGGCGCTGATCGAGCAGCGCGCAGATCGTCTTCACGACATGAATGTTCTCGCGCTCGGCATCGCCGCCGACGTTGTAGACCTCGCCGACGCGGCCGATTTCGAGTACGCGCCGGATCGCCGAACAGTGATCGCCGACATACAGCCAGTCGCGTACGTTGCGGCCGTCGCCATAGACCGGCAGTGCGTCGCCGGCGAGAGCCTTCTGGATCATCAGCGGGATGAGCTTTTCCGGAAACTGATACGGCCCGTAGTTGTTCGAGCAATTGGTGGTCAGTGTCGGCAGGCCATACGTGTGATGAAACGCGCGCACGAAATGATCGGATGCCGCCTTGGACGCCGAATACGGCGAATTCGGCTGATATGGGGATTCCTCGCTGAAGCGGCCGATCGGTCCAAGCGAGCCGTAGACCTCATCGGTGGACACGTGCAGGAACCGGAACGCATCCTGCCGATCGAGCGATAACGCACGCCAGTAAGCCAGTGCGCATTCGAGCAGGCTCAAGGTGCCGACGACGTTCGTCTGCGCGAACGCGGCCGGTCCATCGATTGAGCGGTCGACATGCGATTCCGCCGCAAAATTCACGATCGCCGTCGGCTGGTGCTCGGCGAGCACACGCCGGACGAACGCTGCGTCGCCGATGTCGCCGTGTTCGAACGCGTAGTCCGCGCGATCCTTCACCGACGCCAGTGTGTCGAGGTTGCCGGCGTAGGTCAGCGCATCCAGATTGACGATGCGCCAGCCGCCTGCGGCGAGCAGGTCGAGCACGAAGTTGCCACCGATGAAGCCGGCGCCACCGGTGACGAGTAGACTTTTCATTCGTTGGAGGGCAACAGACCCGGTCTGCGGCAGGGGGCCCGCATATTACCGTCTGACTCCTGTTTGCGCGATGGAAGGCGGCAGCCGCCCGTTCTGGCCGGGTCAACGACGCTCAAGCGTCGCCGAACGCGCTTGCCGTTTGCCGCGAACGACGGCCCTATGGCGGAACGCAAACGCCGCAAATGCCGGATTCTTCGCGTTTGCTGCAACAGCGGCTTGCGCGGGGAAACGCCAGCAAGCGTCGACGCAAGGCCCGCATTGTTTTCTAGCCAACGCGCCGCCCGACGCGCGAGGTCGTCTTCGCTCCAATGATTGATCGCGCATGCCCGTCACGCACAGGCCTGTCGTCTAGAGCCTGTCCCCGCATGCGCTGACGCCACCCATCGACCTGGATGCCATAGCCGAACGTCGGGCAGCGCTCGTCACCTGCCCGTGGCCGCAGAGCAGTCGGTGCCGGAGGAGTTGCCCGCCAGGGATTCAACCAACCCGCGCACAGATGGACCGGATCGATCGCCGGGCCAGCACGAACGTGGCAGGAGATTGCGGCTTCCCACCCATCCCGCAAATGGACGACGGTCTCCCCCTCGCGCCCTAGAACGGAATATCGTCATCCTCGAAATTGTCCGCAGGCGGCGCCTGGCGCGAAGGAGCTTGCGACTGCGGAGCGCGCGACGAACCCGAACGGTCGCCGCCGCGGTCGCGGCTGTATCCTCCGCCGCCACCACCAGCTCCACCGCCACCAGCTCCACCGCCGCCACCTCCACCTCCGCCTCCACCGCCGCTAGAAAAACCACCGCCGCCGCCCTCGCCACCGCCGCCGCCCGGGCCGCCCAACATCTGCATCTCATTGGCGACGATGTCGGTGCTGTAGCGCTCGACACCCTCTTTGTCGGTGTACTTGTTGGTGCGCAGCGAGCCTTCGATGTAGACCTGACGGCCCTTCTTCAGATACTCGCCGGCGATTTCACCGAGCTTGCCGAACAACACCACGCGGTGCCATTCGGTGCGTTCCTGGTTCTCGCCGCTCTGCTTGTCCTTCCAGGCTTCGGAGGTCGCCAGGCGGATATTCGTGATGGCGCCGCCATTCGCGGTGTAGCGCGTTTCGGGGTCGGCGCCGAGATTGCCGACCAGGATGACCTTGTTGATGCCGCGTGCCATGGATGGATTCCTCTGCCGAAAACATTGCGCTCTGGTTCGGGATTATCGCCTGCATGCGCCCGGACCGCATCCTTTCCGGCGACGGGGGCTGTCGGCATCCGTCGCTGCATGTCGTCCGATTTCACCGATGGCGTCCATTTGCCGCTCGCGCAGACTGCGCATAGGCGGCATTGTGGACCGCTATACTTATCGCCTTCGCGACCACAAAGCCGCCTTGATGTCCGCCGTCCCCCAGTCCGCCGCCCGTTGCCGTATCGAACGCTTCGCCGACGCCCAGGCGCTTGCAGCCGCCGACATGGCGGCGGTCGACACGCTGATCCGCACGCGACTCGCCTCCGACGTCGTACTGATCAACCAGGTCGCCGAGCACATCATCGGCGGCGGCGGCAAACGCCTGCGGCCGATGCTGCACCTGCTGGCGGCGCACGCAGCCGGCTACGAAGGCGAGCGGCCGGGTCGTGCCGACCATATCCCGCTGGCGGCGCTGATCGAGTTCATCCACACCTCCACGTTGCTGCACGACGATGTCGTCGACGAATCCGATCTTCGTCGCGGTCGCCAGACTGCCAACGCGGTGTGGGGCAACGCAGCCAGCGTCCTGGTCGGCGATTTCCTCTACTCGCGCTCGTTCCAGATGATGGTCGAGCTGGACAGCATGCGCGTGATGCGGATTCTTGCCGACACCACCAACCGCATTGCCGAAGGCGAGGTGCTGCAGCTGCTCAATATCGGCAATCCGGACACCAGCGAGCGCGCCTATCTCGACGTGATCGAACGCAAAACCGCCGTGCTGTTCGCAGCAGCCACGCGTCTCGGTGCGGTGCTGGCCGAATTGCCCATGCAGCAGGAGGAAGCGCTGGCGCGCTACGGCCTCGATCTCGGCTATGCGTTCCAGATCGCCGACGACGTGCTCGACTACGTGTCCGACGCCGGCACGCTC
>JBDTYM010000039.1:0-36553 GCA_040005635.1 Dokdonella sp.
ACCTCACTGGTCGAACAGCTGGCGGCACGCGAGGTGCACCGGCAGTACGCCGCGATCGTATACGGCGCCATGGTCGCCGGCGGACGAGTCGATGCAGCGATCGGCCGGCACCCGCACGATCGCCTGAAGCAGGCCGTGCGCGAGGACGGCCGCGACGCGGTCACCCATTACCGCGTGCGCGAGCGCTTCCGCACGATGACCCTGGTCGAATGCCGCCTCGAAACCGGCAGGACACACCAGATCCGCGTACACATGGCACACATCCGCCATCCGCTGCTCGGCGATCCTCAATACGGCGGCCTGCTGAAGCTGCCGAAGGGTGCCAGCGCGGAGCTTGTCGAGACGCTACGCGGCTTCCGTCGCCAGGCCCTGCACGCCGAACGGCTCGAATTCCTGCATCCGAAGAGCGGCAAGACGATTGCGGTCGAAGCCGAGCGGCCAGCCGACATGGAAGGCTTGTTGGCCGCGCTGCGCGTGGACGTAAAAGAACACGCGGCATGAGTCGGGCGGGCGCGGCGGGTGTGCCGATCGGGCATGGAGAGGGTTGGCTCCGACCCGACTGGCCGACCGTGCCGGGCGTTCACACGATCGTGACGACTCGACGCCTGCCGGGCCAGTCCGCGCCTCCTTTCGATGCCTGCAACCTCGGCGCGCGCTGCGGCGACGATGCGGCAGCCGTCGCCGCCAATCGGGCGCTGCTGTCCAAGCTGCTGCCGTTGCCGGCCGCGCCGCGCTGGTTGCGCCAGGTACACGGCGTCGATGTACACGATGCCGATACGCCGTGGGAGTCCGAACCCGAAGCCGATGCCGCGGTCGCGCGCGGCGCCGGCGCCGTACTCGCGATCCTCACCGCCGACTGCCTGCCGATCCTGTTCTGTGCGGACGACGGTTCGTCGATCGCCGCTGCCCATGCAGGCTGGCGCGGTCTCGCGGCCGGCGTGATCGAAGCGACGTTGGCGCGCATGGCCGTGCCCGCGCAGCAGCTTTCGGCCTGGCTGGGTCCGGCGATCGCGGCACGCTCATACGAAGTCGGCGATGAAGTGCGCACTGCGTTTGTCGAGTGCGATGCGGGCGACGCATCGGCATTCGCGGCGACGCACCACGGGCATTGGCACTGCGATCTGTACGCGCTTGCGCGTCGACGCCTCATCCGGAGCGGCGTCACGCGGATAGTCGGAGGCGACAGCGACACCTTCACCGACGCGCGTTTCTATTCCTATCGGCGCGAACGCGAAACCGGCCGTTTTGCGACGCTGATCTGGCGCGCTGCCGACTCCTGAAGCACTGATTCGAGTTGATCTGACAAGCCGCCGCCTGGCGCCGGAACGCTTCGCCAGCGCCGCTAGGTTTTTGACTGGGTGAGGGCGGCCGCGCCTGGCGTCGTCACTTCGGTCGATGGTGTGGTCGCGATCGCTGCGGGCCGACGATGCACCATGCAGTAGCCGAGTGCGATCAGGCAGGTGGCGAGCAATACCCACTTGATCCAGCCGAGACCCGGCGTCAGATTGACGTCGACGTGGGATTCCCTGGGGCTTGGAATGCGCACGGATTTGGCCGCAATCAGGCTGGCTTCGTTGCTGTAGCGGCGGCTCAGATAGCGACTGAAGTCACCCGGCAGGCTGGTCGGCAACTTGCCGCCGCGGGTCAACAGTCCGATCAGCTTCGGCAACGCGGTGCAGGCGGCGGCCGTCGTCGCGGAGCGGGAGACGCCGAGGCGATCGGCCATCGCCGACAGCGTGCCGGAACCAAAGATGCGTTCCAGCTGCTGAGGCTCGATCGGCCGCGGCGACGCATGCGCAAGCCAGGACTCGAACAGGTCGCCGAACCCCTGGTTTCGGAACTTCGCCATCAGACCAGGCACGCCGCCGTTGCGGCCATTGAAAATCAGTGTCAACAGTTCCGTCAGCAAAGCAGGAGCCGTGTCGCCGAGCGCGAATCGCTCGTCGACTTCACGGATCAGTGGGTCCAACATCCGGATCTTCCTCAATTGCACTTGCAGTGACGGCGGCATGCAGGCCGGATGCATCATCGATGGATGCGTCCCGAGCCAGCCGCCAAGTCTAGAGGGCTGTTCGCCCCCGCTTTGCGAACCTTTGCAAACCGGCGCTCCGCTTGAAGAGGGCGCCGGTACCACCCATCTGGCGCACTTGCGGGCGCGTTGCGCGCCTGACCTGCGATCATTCGTCGGCGCGTTGCGAGGGCTCTGCGCCGCACTCACAAGGACTAATCCGCCATGCGAATGGACAAACTGACATCGCGCTTCCAGCAGGCGCTCGCCGATGCGCAGAGCCTTGCGGTCGGGCGCGACCACAACATGCTCGATCCGGCCCACCTGCTCGCCGCCCTGCTCGAACAACAGGGGGGCTCGACCGTGCCGCTGCTCACCCAGTCCGGCGTCAATGTGCCCGTGCTGCGGGCGCGCATCGGCCAGATGCTCGATCGCTTGCCGAAGGTCAGTGGCCAGGACGGTCAGATCAATGTGTCGAACGAACTCAACCGCCTGCTCAACGTCACCGACAAGCTGGCGCAACAGCGTGGCGACCAGTTCATCGCGTCCGAATTGTTCGTGCTCGCCGCGCTCGACGACAAGGGCGAAGTCGGTGCCGCGTTGAAGGCGGCTGGCGCGACGAAGGCGAATGTCGAGGCCGCGATTGAGAAGATGCGCGGCGGCGAAAAGGTGCAGTCGGAAAACGCCGAGGACCAGCGTCAGTCGCTGGAGAAATACACGATCGACCTGACCGCGCGCTCGGAGAAAGGCAAGCTCGATCCGGTGATCGGGCGCGACGAGGAGATCCGTCGCGTGATCCAGGTGCTGCAGCGGCGCACCAAGAACAACCCGGTACTGATCGGCGAGCCTGGCGTCGGCAAGACTGCGATCGTCGAGGGCCTCGCCCAGCGCATCATCAACGGCGAAGTGCCTGAAGGACTGCGCGGCAGGCGTGTGCTCTCGCTCGACATGGGAGCGCTGATTGCAGGCGCGAAGTTCCGCGGCGAGTTCGAAGAACGCCTGAAGGGCGTGTTGAACGATCTGTCGAAGGAGGAAGGCCAGGTCATCCTGTTCATCGACGAGCTGCATACGGTCGTCGGCGCCGGCAAGGCAGAGGGCTCGATGGATGCAGGCAACATGCTCAAGCCCGCGCTGGCGCGTGGCGAGCTGCATTGCATCGGCGCAACCACGCTCGACGAGTATCGCAAGTACATCGAGAAGGACGCCGCGCTGGAGCGGCGCTTCCAGAAAGTGTTCGTCGGAGAACCCAGCGTCGAGGACACGATCGCGATCCTGCGCGGCCTGAAGGAACGCTACGCGGTGCATCACGGTGTCGAGATCACCGACCCGGCAATCGTCGCTGCGGCGACGTTGTCGAACCGCTACATCGCGGACCGCCAGTTGCCGGACAAGGCGATCGACCTGATGGACGAGGCCGCCTCGCGCATCCGCATGGAGATCGATTCCAAGCCGGAGGAGCTCGATCGCAAGGAGCGCCGCCTGATCCAGCTGAAGATCCAGCGCGAGGCGCTGAAGAAGGAAAAGGACAGCGAGTCGAAGCAGCGCCTGGCCGATCTGGAGAGTGAGATCGGAGTGCTCGAGCGCGACTATTCCGACCTCAACGAGGTATGGATATCCGAGAAGGCGACGTTGCAGGGCGCGACCCGGATCAAGGAGCAGATCGAGCAGGCCAAGCTCGACCTCGAAGCCGCGCAGCGCCGCCAGGACTACGCCAAGATGAGCGAAATCCAGTATGGAACGCTGCCGGAACTGGACAAGCAGCTGAAGGCCGCGCAGGAAGCCGAGACCAAGGGCTTCACCCTGCTGCAGGACAAGGTCACGGCCGAAGAAATTGCCGAGGTCGTCGCGCGCTGGACCGGCATTCCGGTCAGCAAGATGCTCGAAGGCGAGCGCGAGAAATTGCTGAAGATGGAAGACGCGTTGCACACGCGCGTCGTCGGCCAGGATGAAGCCGTGCACGCGGTCAGCGATGCGATCCGGCGTTCGCGCGCGGGCTTGTCCGATCCGAACCGCCCGAATGGATCCTTCCTCTTCCTCGGCCCCACCGGTGTCGGCAAGACCGAATTGTGCAAGGCGCTGGCCGAGTTCCTGTTCGACTCCGGCGACGCGATGGTGCGCATCGACATGAGCGAGTTCATGGAGAAGCATTCGGTCAGCCGCCTGATCGGCGCGCCGCCGGGCTACGTCGGCTACGAAGAGGGCGGCTACCTGACCGAAGCCGTGCGCCGTCGTCCGTACAGCGTGATCCTGCTCGACGAAGTGGAGAAAGCGCACCACGACGTGTTCAATATCCTGCTGCAGGTGCTCGACGACGGCCGTCTCACGGATGGCCAGGGCCGCACCGTCGATTTTCGCAACACCGTGATCGTGATGACCTCGAACCTCGGCTCGCAATACATCCAGGAGGCGGATGGCGACAGCAGCGAGGAATACACCAAGATGAAGGCGGCCGTGATGGGCGTCGTGCAGGCGCACTTCCGGCCCGAATTCATCAATCGCCTCGACGAGATCGTCGTCTTCCGCGCGCTCGACAAGACGCAGATTCGCGCGATCGCACGCATCCAGATCGCCTATCTCGGCAAACGCCTGGCCGAGCGGCAGTTGAAGCTCACGCTCAGCGACAAAGCGCTCGATCTGCTCGGCAACGCCGGCTTCGATCCGGTCTATGGCGCGCGTCCGCTCAAGCGCGCGATTCAGCAGCAACTGGAGAATCCGCTGGCGCGCGAAATCCTCGAAGGCAAGTTTCAGCCGGGCGACACGGTGGCGGTCGATGCGGATGCCGGCCACCTGCGTTTCGCGCGCACCTGAGCCGCGCACGTACTGTGGGCGTGGATCGCGAAGGCAACGTTTCGATTCACGCCACCAGCCTGGCGCAGGGCGATGATATTCTCGGCTCGACGATACGAGACCTTGGGGAGTCATCATGTCTGCGCGTTGCCTGCTGCTGCTCGTCGCTGCGTTCGTGTTGGGCCCGTGCGTTGCGCACGCGCGCGAGGCCGGCGCGATCGAATGCCGCTCGAACGACTTCAAGTACACCGAGTGCCACACGCCGTTCCGTAGTGCCGGCCTCGTGCGTCAGTTGTCGAAAACGGCTTGTGTGCAGGAGCAGACCTGGGGCTTCAATCAGCAGACCGGTTACGTCTGGGTTTCCGGCGGCTGTGCCGGCGAATTTGCGGAAGGCGCGCTGGTCGATCGCGGCGTCTACGATGATCGCGACACGCCGCCACCGCCGCCACGGCATCATGACGACGACCGCAGCGGCGGCAGCGAAATCGAATGCGCGAGCGCCGGCTACAAGTTCACGCGTTGCGGCGGCCACTGGCGCTCGGCGCGCCTGGTCCAGCAGTTGTCCGATTCGCGCTGCATCGAGAACCAGAGCTGGGGTGTCGATGGCGAAGGGCTCTGGGTCGACCAGGGCTGCTCCGGCCGCTTCGCCGCGGGCGGCGGCGGATACGACGATCGCCGTTCCCATTCCAGCAGCGGCTACGAG
Source organism: Dokdonella sp. (assembly GCA_040005635.1). Classification (GTDB taxonomy): domain Bacteria; phylum Pseudomonadota; class Gammaproteobacteria; order Xanthomonadales; family Rhodanobacteraceae; genus Dokdonella_A. The sequence continues at coordinate 5,499 of JBDTYM010000039.1, forward strand.
CACGACGCGGCCGATCGCGGTGGCAGCACGATCACCTGCGAAAGCCAGGGCGGTGGCCGCGAGCGCTGCGGACTTCCACGCGATGCGCGCGAGGTGCACATCGACGAGCAGTTGTCGCAGGCGCCGTGCCGTCGCGGCGAAAATTGGGACTACGACGATCGCTCGATCTGGGTCAGCGACGGTTGCCGCGCGCGATTCCGCGTCTGGTAGTCCGGTTTTGCGGGTTGCCCGAGGCCGCGCTTGCAGCGCGGCCGCAGCGGTCATACGCAAGCTGCGCTTGAAATCCCGGCACATATCCGCATAGTCCGCGTCGCGGTGCGCCCGTCCTGGCGCACCGGGCTGTGAGGAAACCTGATGCCGATCTACGATTTTGAATGCCGCAGCTGCAACGCCCGCTTCGAGCGCCTGCAGAAATTGTCCGACCCCGATCCGACGGTCTGCCCCGAGTGCGGCAAGGAAACCATCAAGCGGCGACTGACCGCACCGGCGTTCCGCCTTGCCGGCAGCGGCTGGTACGAAACCGATTTCAAGAAAGAAGGCGATACCAAGCGCAATCTTGCGGCCAAGGATGAGCCGCCGGCGGCAAAGACCGACAGCAAGCCGGAAACGGCCGAAAAACCGAAGGCCGATGCCCCTGCAGCGGCAGCGGCAGTCGCGCCGAAGCCGAAGAGCGACGGCGCGAGCGAGACGTAAACATTCGAGGCGGATGCCGAGCGTTCATGTCGATGGTCTAGACTTGCCCCGGTTTTCAACGGGGAGCATCACGATGAGCAAGTGGGTTTGCGGAATCTTTGCTTTTGTGTTGTCGATCGGGGCGGCAGCGAGTGCATCCGCGCAGCATGCGCCGACATTGGCGGCAGCGATTGACGCGGCTGGCATGGCGCAGTACGGCGGCGATTGGCGTCCGGGTCCGGGTTGGGATCGCGATATCGATGTGCATTGCGCCAGCCAGGGCTATGGCTACTTCCTGTGCCAGGTCGATACCGGTCTCGGCAGTCGCGTCAGCATCCAGCGGCAGGTCTCCAAGACTCGTTGCGTCGAAGGACGCAACTGGGGCTGGAACCGTGCGGGCGTCTGGGTCGATCAGGGTTGCGAGGCGATCTTCCGCGTGCAACGCCGCTGGGCGGGTGGCCCCGGACCGGGTCCAGGCCCAGGACCGGGCCCTGGGCCGGGTGGCGACTGGCGTCCGGGTCCTGACTTTAACCGACCGATCGTCCTGCGCTGCGCCAGTACCGACTATCAGTACAACCTGTGCCAGGTCGATACCGGCCGTGGCAGCGCGGTGCGCGTGCAGCGCCAGATATCGAAGACGCGCTGCATCGAAGGCCGCACCTGGGGCTGGAATCGTGCGGGTATCTGGGTCGACCAGGGTTGCGAAGCGGAATTCCGCGTCGATCGCCGCTGGCGCTGAGTTGGAGGTACTTCTGCGATCGTCCGTGATCGCTGCCTCCTGCAGGGGATGAGGTTTTGCCGAGTAGATGCGGCCATGGAGTCCAAACGCGACCATCCATGGCCGCACTTTTCAACTAAACGCGGCTTCCAATCGATCCCCTATGCAGCAACATTGCAGTGCAGCAACTTCCTCCGTAGCATTCCGCGCCTTGTAACGCGCCACTGACGGCGTTCTGCGGATCTGCATGCGCACACATTATTGCGGTCTCATCGACGAGACCCTGCTCGACAAAGACGTCGTCCTCTGCGGCTGGGTCGACACGCGTCGCGATCACGGCGGCGTGATCTTCATCGACCTGCGCGATCATGAGGGCCTGGTCCAGGTCGTCATCGATCCCGACAACGCGGCCGCGTTCAAGACGGCCAGCGAGGTTGGTTACGAATACTGCCTGCGCATCAGCGGCAACGTGCGTCGCCGCGTCAGCGTCAACGAACGCGTCAAGAGCGGCCGCGTCGAAGTGCTGGCCGCTCGCATCGAGGTACTGAACGCCGCGCGCGACCTGCCGTTCGTGTTGCACGAGACGACCAACGAAGACCTCAAGCTCAAATACCGCTATCTCGACCTGCGCCGGCCCGACATGCAGCGCGCCATGCGCATGCGCACGCGGCTCGTGTCGACGCTGCGCCGCCACCTCGACGAACGCGGCTTCCAGGATATCGAGACGCCGATCCTGACCAAGGCGACGCCGGAAGGCGCGCGCGACTATCTGGTGCCCTCGCGCGTGCACGCCGGCGAGTTCTACGCGCTGCCGCAGTCGCCGCAGCTGTTCAAGCAGCTATTGATGATGGCCGGCTTCGATCGCTACTACCAGATCGCGCGCTGCTTCCGCGACGAAGATCTGCGCGCCGACCGCCAGCCCGAATTCACCCAGCTCGACATGGAGTTCGCGTTCGTCGAGGAGCGCGACGTGCAGGACACCGTCGAAGACATGATCCGCGCGATCTTCAAGGCGGTCGTCGATGTCGAACTCGCTGCCGAATTCCCGCGTCTGACCTATGCCGAGGCGATGCGTCGCTACGGCTCGGACAAGCCGGACCTGCGCATCACGCTAGAACTGGTCGATGTCGCCGACCTGCTGAAGCAAGTCGAGTTCAAGGTGTTCGCCGAAGCCGCGAACGACCCTGAGGCGCGCATCGCCGCGCTGCGCGTTCCAGCGGGTGCCGAACTGACGCGCAAGCAGATCGACGAACTCGGCGTGCATGCGGCGAAATACGGTGCCAAGGGACTCGCCTGGATTCGCGTCGACGACCGTGCCAAAGGCCGCGAGGGCCTCAACTCGCCGATCGCGAAATTCCTCGACGAAGCGACGCTGATGGCGCTGCTCGACGCGGTCGGCGCGGCCAGCGGCGATCTCGTGCTGTTCGGTGCCGGCGCCTACAAGACCGTCTCGGATTTCATGGGTGCGCTGCGCCTCAAGATCGGACGCGATCGCGGTCTCGTCGAGAATGCGTGGAAGCCGCTCTGGGTCGTCGACTTCCCGATGTTCGAGTACGACGCCGAGGCGCAGCGCTACGTCGCCTTGCATCACCCGTTCACGGCACCGAAAGTCGACGATGTGGCTGACCTCAGGGCGAATGCGAAAATTGCCGTGTCGCGCGGCTACGACATGGTGCTGAACGGCAACGAGATCGGCGGCGGTTCGATCCGTATCCACCGTCCCGACATGCAAAGCGCCGTGTTCGATCTGCTCGGCATTGGTGCAGACGAGGCGCAGGCGAAATTCGGCTTCCTGCTCGAAGCGCTGAAGTTCGGGGCGCCGCCACACGGTGGCATCGCATTCGGCATCGATCGCATCGCCGCACTGATGGCCGGCACCGAATCGATCCGCGACGTCATCGCATTCCCGAAGACCACCAGCGCGCAGGATCTGATGACCGCCGCGCCCTCCGCCGTGCCCGTCGCGCAGCTAGCCGAGCTGCATGTGCGCGTGGTGGAGACGGAGAAGAAGTGAGCGCACGCCGCCAGACGCCGCAACGCGCGGCGCTGCGCGCGGCGCCGCCAGAGCGTACGCGTCACCAACGCAGCGCAGACGCGTCGACCGGCGAACACGTGATCCTGTTGCACGGCATCTGGATGCGCGGCATCACGCTCGCCTATTTGTCGCGGCGCTTGCACCAGGCCGGCTACGGCGTCGAGTCGATGGACTATGCCAGCGTCTTCACCGGCTTCGCTCCGGCCGTGGAGCGCCTGCGAGAACGCATGCTCGAAATCGACGCAACGGCCGTGCATCTGGTCGGTCACAGTCTCGGCGCGCTGGTTGCCCTCGAAGCCGCGCGCGGCCTGCGCGCGCTGCCGCGCGGGCGCGTCGTCTGCCTCGGTCCACCGTTGCGCGGCAGTGCGGTCGCGCGCGGACTCGCCGCGTTGCCGGGCGGTCGCTGGCTGATGGGACACAGCGTCGACCCGCTGCTCGACGGCGTCGATGCGTGGCGCGGATCGCGCAGGGTCGGTGTGATTGCCGGCAAGCTGCCATTCGGTCTCGGCGTCACGCTCGGGGCATTGACTGCACCGCACGATGGCACCGTCGCAGTCGCGGAGACGGTACTGCCCGGCATCGCCGATCACCGCACGGTGGCGGCCTCGCATACCGGCATGCTGCTGTCGTCCGAAGTCGCCGATCTGACGATCGATTTCCTGCGCGACGGCTGTTTCGCGTCGGCGCAAGAACGATGAAATCCGCATTCTCGCCATCGGCCATCAGCCTGCAGCCGTCGGTACGCATCCTCGGTATCGATCCCGGTAGTCAGCGTACCGGCGTCGGCATCATCGACGTCGATGCAGCCGGCAAATCGCGCCATGTCTTCCACACCGCGTTGCATCTGCTGGGCAATGACAGTTTCGCCGATCGCCTCAAGCAGATCTTTGAAGAGCTGAGCGCGATCATCGTCGAGTACGCGCCGCAGGAAGCGGCGATCGAGCGGGTGTTCATGGCGCGCAATCCGGATTCGGCGTTGAAGCTCGGTCAGGCGCGCGGAGCGGCCATCTGCGCGATCGTCACGCGTGGTGTCGGCGTCACCGAGTACGCTGCGCGCGAGGTCAAGCAGGCGGTCGTCGGTACCGGCGCCGGCGACAAGACCCAGGTGCAGCATATGGTCGGCATCCTGTTGAACCTGCCCGATCGACTGCAGGCTGACGCCGCCGACGCGCTCGCCATCGCGATCGCGCACGCGCATACGCGTTCGAGCGTGCAGCGCCTCGGCATCCCGCGCACGGCCTGGAGACGTGGACGATGATCGGTCGGCTCAGGGGTACTCTGATCGCCAAACAGCCGCCGTGGATCGTCGTCGATGTCGGCGGAGTCGGCTATGAACTGGAAGCACCGATGTCCACCTTCTTCGACTTGCCCGAACTCGGCCGCGAGGTGAACCTGTGCACGCACTACGCCGCGAAGGAGGACACCGTCGTGCTGTACGGCTTTCTGCGCGAATCGGAGCGCAGCCTGTTCCGAACGCTGCAGAAAGTCAGCGGTGTCGGCGCGAAGATCTCGCTCGCGGTGCTGTCCGGCGTCAGCGTCGATGAATTCACGCGGCTCGTGCAAAGCGGCGATGTGACCGCTTTGACGCGCATCCCGGGCATCGGCAAGAAGACCGCCGAGCGCATGATCGTCGAGCTGCGCGACCGCGTCGACGGCCTCGCCAGCGGCGTGCCGAGCGCGAGCGGCGGCATACCGCAGGATCCGGTCGCCGAAGCGACCGTCGCCCTGCAGACGCTCGGCTACAAGCCGGTCGAAGTCGCGCGCCTCGTGCGCACTGCGGCCGCACCCGGCGACAGCGCCGAGGACATCATTCGCAAGGCGCTGAAGGCGGCGCTCCGATGAACACCCTGCGAGAAACGTGACGATGAAAGATCCCGCCGCCCACGATGGCAGTACGCGCGCCCGCCTTGCGGCGCTGGCGCTTGGCGCGATCGGTGTCGTCTACGGCGACATCGGCACCAGTCCGCTCTATACGGTCAAGGAGATCTTCAATACGCCTGGTCTCGCGGTCGAAGCCGAACCCGTGCTCGGCGTGCTGTCGCTGATCTTCTGGTCGCTGGTGCTGGTGGTATCGCTGAAGTATGTCGTCTTCATCATGCGCGCCGACAACAAGGGCGAGGGCGGCATGATGGCGCTGATGGCGCTGGCGCAGCGCAGCGCGCGCACGAGCGCGCGCGCGCGCTGGTGGATCGTCATCTTCGGCTTGATCGGCGCTTCGCTGTTCTACGGCGATGGCGTGATCACGCCGGCGATCTCGGTATTGTCGGCCGTGGAAGGACTCGAAGTCGTCGCGCCGCAGCTCGAACATTTCGTGGTGCCGACCACGGTTGTCGTACTGATCGGGCTGTTCGTGATCCAGCGGCGCGGGTCGGCCAAGATGGGTGCGATCTTCGGTCCCGTCATGTGCGTCTGGTTCATCGTGCTCGCAGTGTTCGGCGCAATGGAGATCGCCGAGCGGCCGAGCGTGTTGTATGCGCTCAATCCCTGGCACGGAGTGCAATTCTTCCGCACACATGGCATCCACGCGTTCGTCGCGCTTGGTGGCGTCGTGCTCGCATTGACCGGCGCCGAGGCGCTGTATGCGGACATGGGACACTTCGGCAAGAAGCCGATCCGGCTGGCCTGGTTCGGCTTCGTCTCGCCGGCGCTGGTCATCAATTATTTCGGACAGGGTGCGCTGCTGCTGAACAATCCGGCCGCGATCGAAAATCCGTTCTACCTGCTGGTACCGGAGATGCTGCGCATACCGATGATCGTGCTCGCCACGATGGCGACGGTGATCGCCTCGCAGGCGGTGATCTCGGGCGCGTTCTCGATAACGCGTGAGGCGATCCAGCTCGGCTTCGCGCCACGCATGCAGATCGTGCATACCTCGCGCGAGATGCGCGGGCAGATCTTCCTGCCGTGGATCAACCGCCTGCTGCTGATCCTCGTCATTGCCGCCGTGATCGGCTTCCGTTCCTCGACCAATCTCGGCGCCGCTTACGGCATCGCAGTGACCGGCACGATGCTGATCACGACGGCATTGGCCTTGATCGTCGCGCGCCGCATGTGGGGCTGGAGCCGACCGCTGGTCGCGGTCGTCGGCGTCGTCTTCATCACGATCGATCTCGCCTACTTCAGCGCGAATGCGATCAAGATCGAACACGGCGGCTGGTTCCCGCTGGTGCTCGGCGGCTGTGTCTTCACGCTGCTGGCCACGTGGCGCCGCGGGCGCGAGCTGGTCGTGCGCGAGATCAAGCAGGGTGGCCTCGCGATCGAACCGTTCATCGCCTCGATCGCCGCGCATCCGCCGTTGCGCGTGCCAGGCACCGCGGTGTTCCTAACGGCAAATCTGGAAGGCGTGCCGCACGCGCTGCTGCACAACCTCAAGCACAACAAAGTACTGCATGAGCGCAACGTGTTGCTGACCGTTGAGACGGCCGAAACGCCGCACGCGGAGATGGACGAGCGCGTCACCGTGGAGCCGCTCGGCGGGGAGTTTTATCAGGTCACCCTGCGTTTCGGTTTCGCCGAAGATCCCGATGTGCCGGCGCAGCTGGCGCTGGTGCGTCAGTGCGGCTTGCCGTTCGACCTGATGGATACAACCTACTTTCTCAGTCGCGAGAGCATCGTCGCGACGGATCGCCCCGGCATGGCGTTGTGGCGCGATCGTCTGTTCGCGTTCATGGCGCGCAATGCGACACCGGCGACTGCGTTTTTCCAGATCCCCGGCAACCGGCTGATCGAACTCGGCACGCAGGTCGAGATTTGAGTGGACGGGAATCGGGAACGGAGATTGGGTGAAGCACATGAAATGTCTGTCGTCATCCTGAATGCTTCCTGCCGGATTTTCCGCAGGCGCTATCTACCTGCCGCGTGCCCGACCATAATCCGCGCATTGCCGATTCCCCATTCCCGCCCACAATGACCGATCGTCTCAGCTCGGCCAGCGCGAACCGCGAAGACGATGTCGTCGAGGCGACGATCCGTCCGCAGCGGCTCGCCGAATATCTCGGCCAGCAGGTCGTGCGCGAGCAGCTCGGCATCTATATCGAGGCGGCGCGTCGGCGCGGCGAGGCGCTCGATCACGTGCTCATCTTCGGTCCGCCCGGTCTCGGCAAGACCACGCTGTCGCATGTCATCGCGAACGAACTGGGTGTGAACCTGCGGTCGACCTCCGGCCCGGTGCTGGAACGTCCCGGCGATCTCGCCGCGCTGCTGACCAATCTGCAACCGCGCGATGTTCTGTTCGTCGACGAGATCCACCGGTTGTCGCCGATCGTGGAGGAAGTGCTGTATCCGGCGCTGGAGGATTTCCAGATCGACATCATGATCGGCGAAGGTCCGGCTGCGCGCTCGATCAAGCTCGACCTGCCGCCGTTCACGCTGATCGGTGCGACCACGCGCGCGGGCCTGCTGACCGCGCCATTGCGTGACCGTTTCGGCATCGTGCAGCGCCTGGAGTTCTACAGTCCGCTCGAACTCACTGCGATCGTGCGTCGCGCAGCGAAGATCCTCGGCATCGCCTGCGATCCCGAAGGCGCCAGCGAGATCGCCAAGCGCTCGCGCGGCACGCCACGCATCGCCAACCGCCTGTTGCGGCGCGTGCGCGACTACGCCGAGATCAAGGCCGGCGGGGTCATCACGGCGAGTGTTGCCGGCGCCGCGCTGGAAATGCTCAAGGTCGACGCCGAAGGCTTCGACGCCAACGATCGCCGCCTGATGACGACGATCATCGAGCACTTCGACGGCGGACCGGTCGGCGTCGAATCGCTCGCGGCCGCGCTCAGCGAAGAGCGCGGCACCATCGAAGACGTGCTCGAACCGTTCCTGATCCAGCAGGGGTTCCTGATGCGCACTGCGCGTGGACGCATGGTCACCAACAAATGCTGGCGGCATTTCGGCCTCGTGCCGCCGCGCCGCACGCTGGTGGAGGACCTCTTCGTCGAAGGCGAAACAAAAATGGGGTCAGAGTGATTTTTCGTCGCGATGGCCATCCGGCCGGGGTGCTCGCGCCGTGAAAAATGACTCTGACACCATTTTTTCCTGGCCGCTGCGGGTGTACTGGGAAGACACCGATGCGGGCGGAGTCGTCTATCATGCGCGCTATCTGCATTTCCTCGAACGTGCACGCAGCGAATGGCTGCGCGCCAGCGGCATCGGCCAGCAGCAGCTGCGCGACGAGGCCGGCATCGTCTTCGTCGTGCATCGCATGGAGCTGGATTTCAAGGCGCCGGCGCGCCTGGACGATCTGCTGAGCGCGAGCGTGCAACCCGAGGAATGCCGTAGCGCCAGCTTCATCGTGCGCCAGCTGCTGCGCCGCGAAACCGAACCGAACGTGCTGGTCGAGGCGCGCGTGCGCATCGCCTGCCTGGATGCGGGTCGCTTTCGCCCGCGCCCGATTCCACCCCATCTTCTGCAAGAGATCATGAAGACATGAGTACAGACCTGAACGTCCTCGCCCTGGTTCTCAATGCCAGCTGGCCGGTCAAATGCGTGCTGGCGATCCTGATCGGGTTCTCGATCGCCTCGTGGTTCATCATCTTCCGCAAGAAGGCGCTGATCGACCGTGCGAACGCGAGCGCGGACGAGTTCGAGGAGCGGTTCTGGTCGGGCGCCGACCTCGCCGGGCTGTTCAAGGAGATCACCGGGGGCGGCGATCGCGTCACCGGCACGGCCGCGATCTTCGAGGCAGGCTTTCGCGAATTCGCACGCCTGCGCCAGCGCCGCGGCGTCGATTCGCGCGCATTGCTCGAAGGCGCACAGCGTGCGATGCGGGTGTCTTCGACGCGCGAGATCGATCGCCTCGAGCAGAGCCTGGAATTCCTCGCCAACGTCGGTTCGATCAGTCCCTACGTCGGCCTGTTCGGCACCGTGTGGGGCATCATGATTGCGTTCCAGGGCCTCGCCAACGTGAAGGAGGCGACCATCGCGATGGTCGCGCCGGGCATCTCCGAGGCACTGATCGCGACCGCGATGGGCCTGTTCGCGGCCATTCCGGCAGTGTGGGCCTATAACCGCTACTCGACCAAGCTCGAACGCGTGAACCTGCGCTACGACACCTTCGTCGAGGAGTTCTCTTCGATTCTCGCGCGCCAGGCGCATCTGGAAGACTCGCCGTGAACCCCGCGTCGGACCGGATCGCGTTGGAGTAGCCCATGCAAAGTTACGGAAGGCGCAAGCGCCGCAAGCTCAAAGCCGAGATCAATGTTGTGCCGTACATCGACGTGATGCTCGTGCTGTTGATCATCTTCATGGTGACCGCGCCGCTGATGAACCTCGGCGTCGACATCCAGCTGCCGCAGTCGGCTGCCAAGTCGATCCAGAACGACAAGGAACCAGCCGTCGTCAGCGTCGACCAGGACGGCAAATTGTTCCTCACGATGGGCGCCGACAAGCGCGAGCCGATCGATGAGAAAACGCTGGTCAACAAAATTTCAGCATTCGTCCGCGAGAATCCACAGGTTCCGGTGATGGTCGCAGGTGACCAGCGCGCGGATTACGGCAAGATCTATCAGGCGATGGTGCTGCTGCAATCGGCCGGTGTACCGAAGGTTGGCTTGATGAGCCAGCCTTTGCAGCCGAGCGGAGCGCGCTAGCCGGATGGAGAGGGCGCAGCCTATTGAGAGCTTCGGCGACAAGGCACGTGCGTTCGGCTTTGCGCTCGGCCTGCACTTGGTGGTTATCGCGGCCCTGCTGATCGGGCTGTGGTGGACCAACGAGAGCAAGCCGGTCGTGATGCCGGGGCCGGTGATCGAGGCAACGCTGATCGGACCGACCGCGGCGCCCAAGTCCGGCAGCCGCAGACCGACGCCGCCGAAACCGGCGCCGGAGCCCGTCAAGCAGGAACCGAAACCGGAGCCGCCAAAACCAACGCCCGAACCACCGAAACCCGAACCGCCCGCACCGAAGCCGCCGCAGAAGGAAACGCCGGCCGAAGTGCAGAAGCAGGATCAGATCGACCAGGAAAAAATTGCTGCCGTTGCCGAGCAGAAAGCCGACGAGCAGAAGCGCGAGCAGGAAGAGAAGCAGAAGCAGCGTCAGGTTTTGCTGGACGAGCAGGAGAAGCAACGCAAGATCAAGGAAGAGCAGCAGAAGCAGCTCGCAGATATCAAGAAGGAGCGTGAGGCTGCCGAAAAGAGCCTCAACAAGGAAAAGCAGAAATTGGCGCAGCTGGAGGATCACAACCGGCAACAGGCGGAAAAGGATGATCCGCAGCCGGCGGCGGAGCAGGAGGCGCCCAAGGCGATGACGGGTGCGAATGGCCAGGACAACGATCTGACGGCGCGTTATGCCGCGGCGATCCAAGCGGCTGTGACACAAAACTGGAATCGGCCCGACAGCGCTTCAACGGGCCTGCGCTGCAGTTTGAACATCGTGCAGATTCCCGGCGGTGACGTGATTTCGGTAACGGTGGGTTCGCCGTGCAATGCGGATCAACCGACACGCAATTCGATCGAGCAGGCTGTGATGAAAGCGGCGCCGCTGCCTTATCAAGGCTACGAGAAAGTGTTCCAGCGCTCGGTCAAATTCAATTTCAAATACGACGGACAATAATCTCGATGACGAAGCGAAACGGATGGTTGGCCCGACTCTTCCTGCTCTGTGCAGGTTTCCTGCTGAGTGGCGGCGTGTTCGCGCAAAGCGGCGGCCTGACGGTTGAAATCCAGAATGGCAATGCCTCGGCGCTACCGATCGCCGTCGTTCCCTTCGGCTTCGAAGGTTCCAGCCAGCCGCCGGAGTTCAACCCCGGCGAAATTGTCCGCTCTGACCTGGCGCGTTCCGGCCAGTTCCGCCCGCTGCCGAAGGAAAACATCGTCGAATTTCCGACGCGCCAGGCCGACGTCAAATTCGGCACCTGGAAGCTGCTCAAGCAGGACTATCTCGTTGTCGGCCGCATGTCCGAAGCCGGCGATGGCGCGCTGCGCGTCGAGTACGAGCTGTTCGATGTGGCCAAGCAGCAGCGCATCGCCGATGGTTCGATCAGCGGCCAACGCACCGGCCTGCGCGACATCGCGCACCAGGTTGCCGACGTCGTCTACGAAAAGATCCTCGGCGTGCGTGGCGCCTTCTGGACGCGCATCGCCTACATCACCGCGACTGGTTCGCCGCCGAATTACCAGTACGCGCTGATGGTCGCCGATTCGGACGGCTACAACCCGCAGGTGGTCGTGCGCTCGCGCGAATCGCTGCTGTCGCCGTCGTGGTCGCCGGACGGCCGCAAGATCGCTTACGTCTCGTTCGAGAGCGGCAACTCGACGATCTACGTGCAGGACCTCGGCACCGGCGCGCGCCAGGTCGTCTCCAGTACCAAGGGCATCAACTCGGCGCCGGCGTTCTCGCCGGACGGCAGCCGTCTCGCGGTGACGCTGTCGAAGGGCGGCAATCCGGATATCTACGTGATGGATCTGGCGAGCCGCCAGACCACCCAGGTCACCAAGCACTTCGCGATCGACACCGAGGCGCGCTGGGCGCCGGACGGGCAGAGCCTGTACTTCACCTCCGACCGCTCCGGCAAGCCACAGATCTATCAGGTCTCGCCGAGCGGCGGCGAACCGACCCGCGTCACCTTCGAGGGCCAGTACAACGCCAGCGTCAGCGTGGTCGATGCCAAGGGCATCAAGCTTGCAATGGTGCAGGGCAGCGGAAACGTGTATCGTATTGCGGTCCTCGACCGGGCGACGAACCAGTACACGTTGGTTTCGCCGGGCAGCCAAGATGAGCATCCCAGTTTCGCCCCCAACGGAAGCATGCTGCTGTATGCCGCGAGCGAAGGTTCGCGCGGCGTGCTCTACGCAGTATCAGCCGATGGCCGGGTGCGGCAGCGTCTCGGACTTGCAGAGGGAGACGTGCGCGAGCCCGTATGGGGTCCGTTCCGTCAGCGTTGATATGCAGTGAACAAGCGGCCACTGGATGGCCGCGCAAGACCTGAGTGTACGTGAGAGCCATATCCAACCTACCCGCCCAGTTGAAGGGGAACACCATGAAGAACATCGTACGTATTGCTTTTTCCGTCCTGCTCGTTGCCGGCGTTGCGGCCTGCGCGAAGAAGGCCGTCAAGCCGACGCCAGCGCCGGTTGACAACTCCTCCAGCCAGGTTTCGACCGAACCGACCCAGAACAGCGGCCGCTATACCCAGGGCAGCCTGGATACCGACAGCTGCCTGCGCCAGCGCGTGATCTACTTCGATCTCGACAAGAGTGAGATCAAGCCGGAATTCCACGCCCAGATGGCGTGCCACGCCGAGTACCTGAAGCAGTTCCCGCAGGCACGCGTGACGCTGGAAGGCAACACCGACGAGCGCGGTTCGCGTGAGTACAACCTCGGCCTCGGCGAGCGTCGTGGCAACGCGGTGCAGGGCGCGCTCAGCGGCGCCGGCGCTTCGTCCTCGCAGCTCAACGTGACCAGCTACGGCGAAGAGCGCCCGGTCTGCCGTCAGCACGACGAATCGTGCTGGTCGAAGAACCGTCGCGTCGAGATCGTCTACACCGCGAAGTGATCGGATGGTGCACTTGAAGTCCAGTGCAGTGGCAGCGGCGGCCTTGATGGTCGCCGTTGTCGTGTTTGCGCCGTCGGCGCAGGCACAGTCGCAACGCCTGTCGCTGGCCGAGCGCGTCGATCGCCTCGAACAGCAGCAGTCGAACGCCCAGGGCAGCAGCGGTGGTGCCGTCGATCTGGTCAACCAGATCAGCGCACTGCAGTCGCAGGTGCAGTCATTGCAAGGCCAGGTCGAAGAGTTGAAGCACGCGCTCGACGAAGCCCGCCAGCGCAACAAGGATCAATACGTCGATCTGGACTCGCGCCTCGGCCGCCTCGAAGGCGGCAACTCGGCAGCGCAGCCACCAGCGGCGGGAGGCCGTCCCGCAGCACGCAATGACAATCCACCGGATGTGGATCTCGGCTCATCGAGAACGCCGCCACCGCGCGACACCCGTTCCGCGCCGCGCGGCGGCGTCAACGATCTGTCCGATGCGGACCGTGCACTCGCTCCCGGCGAAGCTGCCGGCGCAGCCGCGCCCGCCGCTTCGGCGGCCCCGGCGGCGGCAACGGCAGCCTACAACGACGCCTTTGCAGCGCTGAAAGATGGCCGCTATGCCGAATCGGCACGCCGCTTCCAGAGTTTCATCGACCAGTATCCGGGCAGCGAACTGACCGGCAACGCGTATTACTGGCTTGGCGAGTCGTACTACGTGACGCAGAACTACAAGATTGCGCAGCAGTCGTTCGAGACTCTGTTGCAGCGTTATCCGAGCAGCCAGAAGGCGCCCGATGCCTTGCTCAAGGTCGGCTACAGCCAGTACGAACTGAAGCAATGGGATCAGGCCGAGGCCACCTTGAACCAGGTGATCCAAACCTACCCCGACACGACCGTCGCGCGACTCGCGCAAGGTCGCCTGCGCGCGCTGAAGATGGAAGCGCGCCACTAGCGCGCTCGCATGAGCGCGGCCTCCGAGCGCATCGCCGCGATCGGCGATGACGTCGAAGCAACATCGCTGGCGCCGCCCGAAGCGCGCCTGCGCATCACCGAGATCTTCCACTCGCTGCAGGGCGAGGCCGACGCGGTCGGCTGGCCGACGGTATTCGTGCGCTTGACCGGCTGTCCCTTGCGCTGCGTCTGGTGCGATACCGAATATTCGTTTCACGGCGGCCAGTGGCGCGCGATTGCCGACGTGCTGGCCGAAGTCGCGCGCTACGGTGCACGACACGTCTGCGTGACCGGCGGCGAACCGCTGTCGCAGAAGCGCTGCCTCAACCTGCTCGCGCAGCTATGCGATGCCGGCTACGAAGTATCGCTGGAAACCTCCGGCGCGATCGACGTGACACCGGTCGATACGCGCGTGCGCAAGGTGCTCGACCTGAAGGCGCCCGGTTCCGGCGAGGTCGCGCGCAATCTGTGGTCGAACCTTGGCGCCTTGACGCCGCACGATCAGGTCAAGTTCGTGCTGGCCGATCGCGTCGACTACGACTGGGCCTGCGAGCGCCTGCGCGAGCACGCGCTGGACGCGCGCTGCCAGGTGCTGTTCTCACCGGTCTACGGCAAGCTGCCGCCGCGCCAGCTCGCCGACTGGATCCTCGCCGATCGGCTGCCGGTACGACTGCAGCTGCAGTTGCACAAGCTGCTGTGGGGCGAGGAGCCGGGAAGATAGGAAGTTGGAAGCGAGAGGACGAAAGGCCAGGAAAGTAGGGCGCGACACGCAACGCCGTCGGCGACATGCACCAAACCTTCCCGATCGTCATCCCGGCGAAAGCCCCGATCCATTTTCAAGACCTGTCAATTTTCTAGACCTGTCCGAAGACGCGACACCTGTTTGGCCAGCGCCTTCGTCGACAACTCATGCACCGCCAACGACGAATGACCCAAGCCCATTCGATATCAACGCCATAAACCCATGCCCACTGAATTCCAAAAAAGACGCGCCGTCGTCCTCGTCTCCGGCGGCATGGACTCCGCCGTCACGCTGGCGCTCGCGCGCGAGCAGGGTTTCGACTGCTACGCGCTCAGCGTCGACTACGGCCAGCGTCATGCGTCAGAACTCGAAGCCGCGCGTCACGTTGCGCTGGCGCTTGGTGCGCGCGCACACAAGACCGTGCATGTCGACCTGCGCAGCATCGGCGGCTCCGCGCTGACCGATGACATCGACGTGCCGGACAATGGCGGTGCCGGCATTCCGGTCACCTACGTGCCGGCGCGCAACACGATCATGCTGTCGGTCGCGCTCGGCTGGGCCGAAGTGCTCGGTTCGCAGGACATCTGGTGCGGCGTCAACGCCGTCGACTACTCCGGTTATCCGGACTGCCGTCCGGAATTCATTGCCGCGTTCGAGCGGCTCGCCAATCTCGCTACCAAGGCGGCCGTGGAAGGCGCCGCCTTGCACGTGCACGCGCCGTTGATTGCGTTGGGCAAGGCCGACATCGTGCGTGAAGGTCTGCGTCTCGGCATCGACTTCGCGGCGACTGTGTCCTGCTACCAGGCCGACGCCGATGGCCGCGCCTGCGCGCATTGCGATGCCTGCCGATTGCGCGCGGATGGATTCGCCGCCGCTGGCGTGGCCGATCCGACGCGCTACGTCTGACCGCGGCGCATCTACTCGGGCGCGTACTGCGCGATGCCATCACCGAACGACCAGTTCTCCTTGCGCACCTCGACGAGGTTGATGACGACGTCGCCGCGCGACACGCCGAGCCGCTCGTGCAGGCCGTCCGCAATCGCCTTGTAGAACGCGCGCTTCAGCTCGACGCTGCGGCCGTCGTTCAAGGTGACCTGGATGATGATGCAGTCGGCCGTGCGGGTGATGCCGAGGTAGCTCGGATCGGCGACGAAGTTCGCCGCCGGATGCTCGTTGATGATCTGGAAGCGGTCATTCTGCGGCACGTTGAGCACCGCGATCATTGCGTCGTAGATCACCTCGCCAATCGTGCGACGGTAGGCGTCGGATTTGCCTTCGGCAAGGTCGATGCGGGCGAGCGGCATGCTGGAACTCCTGCGGTGAGCGATACGAACAAAGTCGCGGAATTTTATGCGTCGGCGCGCCTGGCTGTCATTGGCCAATGGTCGCGACCTCGGCGGGGCGCGCCACCGAACCCCGCGCAGCGACGGCCAGGGCGCACGGCGTCGGCCGGCCACGCCGCGAACCCGGCAAGTGCGCATCCAGCCGCCGAAGCGGCTACAATCCGCGCCCCGGCTGTCGGACGCAGCAATGGTTGCGTTCCGCCCATCGCTCCGGCGATCGTTCGACACCGGTGTTCGCGACCGCACCGCCGCCTCAGCCTCACTGCGGCAAAGCCTGCGTGCGCACCTCGCTTCGGGCCGTTAGCTCAGCGGTAGAGCAGTGGACTTTTAATCCATTGGTCGATGGTTCGATCCCATCACGGCCCACCAACCCCTCGTCAGTCGGCTTCGCGCGAATCTACAGACGACAGAATATCTTCTATCGATGCCGCAAGGCATCGCGTTCGAACTCGGGCAGGCAGAGCAGGTGTTCGCGATGCAGTATCCGCGCGAATATGGATCGTGGTCGACGCGCTCTCAGATGCATGCGGATGTCCTGAGTCGAACTCCCTTGGCGCATTGCGGACGACCGTACGCATGCAGGCACAGGCGCGACAGAATCTCAATAACGATGAGCAATCTCTGGCGGCCGTCGATCTCAACGTTGAGTAGTTCGATATGGCCCTGGTGACCGACACTCCAGAAACGGATGCCGCCTCCCTCGCCTCCGTCGTTGTGGCCGCCGGTAACCTAGAAGTTCCTTAGATCCGGCTGCGCCGATCCGGTCAGCTCGATGACGGCGCCCGGACTACCGTCGCCTTGTCGGCCATCGAGTTTCGATCGGGAGACAATGGCGGTATCCGCACAGCTCGCGACGCCACCCGTGATCTGGACGGTGGCTGCGTCGATATGCACGGGGCCGTCGCTGTAATCCTGGGTGATGTCGATGGAGGAGTCGGCGGCCGTCACGTGGTTGATCGCATCCTGCAGGTTCGAGTAGGGGCAGCTGGGTCCGACAACCATGGCGGCACCCGCGCTGCTCGCTGCGATGGCAGCCATCAGTCCGGCAACACACATCCAGGCTGGCCTCGCATACGTGATTGAGTCCCCGTATCGAATTTTTGGTCGAGAACACCAATCAGACAGCGCAGTGGATGCCGACTTTTGGCTGCGGCTTCATCTGGAGGTATGGCGACAGCCACGGCACTTCAACCGCGCCGCGGGTCTCAGCGGATATATAGACAGGAATCGGTGGAGAAATATTCCCGTCCACGCGACGGCCGTGTTTCGCGGCACGGAGCCGCTGCGAATAGGGGTTCCTCGCCGGTGCAGTCGGTCCGTGTGGTCCAGTGATGTCGCATCCCGCTCAAGTCGCGGCGGTCGAAGGGCTGGACGCGGCACGCGAGATCGATCTGAGTGGGTGGTGTGGTCATGTCCGACGCCGGTCCGCTCGCGAAGTTGGGGCGCATGGCGTTTTCGTCCGCCGAACTTCGTTCTGTGTCTCTACCACTCTCGTATAGGAGACCGTTCCATGGGTACCACCGCAACAGTTGGTCCGCAACGGCTCTGGCCGAGCGTATATACGCTGGTCGTTGTCGGGGCATTCGTCATGAGCTCCATGGACGCATTCGCTGCCGGCCCGTACGCCTACTTGCCATCGAATCTCGTCAACACCATTTCGGTGGTCGATCTGTCCGACACGGCCGCCATACCGGGGACGTTTACCGTCACCGGGACCGAGGACGTCACCGACTTCTTCGGCGTCGCCCTGAGCCGCAAGGACGGCCTGCTCTACATATCCGACAATGCTAACGAAACCGTGTTCCAAATAGACACGGCGACCGGCACTACGGCGGCCAGCTATTTCGTCGGCACCAATCCGCGGGGCATCGCCGTCGAGCCGAGTGGCAGGCACGTGTACGTGGCCAAGTTCAGCAGCGCCGGATTGTCGATCATCGATACGAGCACGCGTCAGGTCAGCGAAGTCGATTTCAGCCCGCTCTCCGGCCTCGCGCTTCCCAAGCCGTTCGACGTCGCGCTGAACCTCTCCGGCACGCGCGCTTACGTCACAGACAGTTCGGTCGGTCATCGTCTGTGCCGCATCAACACGGTCGCGCCGCCGCCCAGTGTTCGCGACGGCGACTGCGTCGAAGTCGGTACCGACGACAGCGCCAATCCGAACGCGCTCGCGGTCAGTCCGGATGGCGCGCGGGTCTACGTGGTCAACCACAGCAATAACAACGTCTCGGTGGTCGATACGGCCAGCTTGGCGGTCATCCGCACGTTTCAGCTCGGCTCCTTGTCGCCGAACGGCATCGCGATCAGCGCATCGGGCAAGCGCGGCTACGTCGGCACGAGCCTCGGTATCATCCTGGTGCTCGACTTGACGCGTGTCGACGATGTCGGCCAGAACCCTGTCATGCAGACCATCACCGACGATGCCATCGCCGCCGTGCAGGGCGTGGGCATATCGCCCGACGGCACGCGTCTGCTCGCCGTCGACCACGACAACGGCCAGTTGCACGTCATCAATATCGTCGGCGATGCGAATGTCCGAGTCGCGAGCGTGCCCGTGAATATGGGGCCGTTTGCACTGGGCCAGTTCACGACGTCTGACGCGATCTTCGTCAGCGGGTTCCAGAAGAGCGGTTAAACGCCTGGCAGAGCTTGCGAAAGCTCGAGAAAGAGCGTGCCCCGAGTTTGGTGTAACCGGGCCTGAGGCAGACGCCTGCCGCGGAGCCCGGAGACACCATGCATGAGCGCGAACACTAGATTCTCCAGGAGCGGCTGAATAACCTGCTGGTCAACTTCAAGGCGCTGGATGACCTGATCGGAGCGAAGCTCACTCACCCAGCTTCGGGTCGAGAAAGCGCTCGAGTCAGAGATGATCGAGCATCTCGTCCGCGACCGATGCGGTACTGTCGTCGATGCAGGTGACACTGCGTAGCGACTAAAGCCGCAAGACGCTCACTCAAGCTCATGTAGAGGCGAGTGCAGCAGATCGCGCATGCACGCAGCGTGCACGTGCGGCGCCGGTTCGCTCGATGCCCCCCACTCCCAGTGGTTGCCGATCATATTGACGCGACGAGCAAGGGTGTCACCGACGGACATCAGGCGGTTGCCCGTTGCGCAGAGCGTGCCGCGCCCACCACGGCGAATCATGTCGAGGCTGAGCGGGCCATCTCTGGCGCACGCACGGGCCGAACCTCGTTCTTCTCAAGGAAGGTCCCGCCCGCAGCATCCTCCAGGGACCATTGTCCTCGGGAGATTCGAATGCAGCTGCGAGGGCTCATGCCACGCTACCAAGGAAGCCGTCCGATGTACCCCTGGGTTAGGTCGCCGCATCGATCGGCATCTCGTTTCGCGTGGTTGATCGTGGCAACCCTGTTCGCGGCGAATGGAGCGTCCGCGACGATCCTGCACGCCGGTCCGGATTGTCCGGTGTATCAGGACATCCAGTCCGCTATCGACGCTTCCAGCAGCAACGATATCGTGGCGATCGAGCCCGGCGCCTACACCGATCAATCCCTGCTCGTGACACAAGACCTGCAGGTTCTCACCATCGCGGGCGGCTATCCTTGTGATTCCGATACGCCTGTGGTCGGCGCCTCAACGATCTTGTCGGGCGACAGCAATCTTCCGGTGCTTTGGGTCCGAGGAGATGGCGTCAATGTGTTCGTGAACGACCTGATAGTCACCCTGGGCTCACCGGGAGTCAATTTCAATGGCTCTGGCTATTTGAGCCTGACGAACACGAAAGTAAATACCAATAACCGAGGCATCTCCTTCCGTCCCTCTGGTGCGGCGAATCTTATCCTGTACAGCGGAACGCTCATCTCCGGCAATCATTTCGCCGACGTGGGAGGGGGCGTCTATGTGTCCAGCATTGACAGCGATGGAGAGCCTGTCCGGTTCTATATGACGCCCGAGCAAACCGCCATCACATTCAATAGTGCGGACAACGGTGGCGGAGGTCTCGCTGTCGACGGGGTATCAGCGCGAGCGGACCTCGGCTCGCCTGGCTATCATGACGGCGGCGCCTTTTTCGGTGCAATCTCGAACAACCAGTCGGCTCTTAACGGCGCTGGCATTGCAATCAGCGGCGGAGCCGTTGTGCGGCTGTTCTCGACGAAGGCGGGTGAGCCAGTGCGCATTGAGGGAAATGGGTCGCTCGATGGCGAGCTCCCATCGGGTGCAACCAAGGCGGGCGGCGGCGTATTCATTGACAGCGGCGGCCTGTGCGGCTGGGGCTACAGCATCAGTCGCAACAAGGCTCGTGTCGGCTCAGCGATTTCTTCCCTGTCGTCGGGTAGCAGCAGCGTGCAGCTCTTTCGTCATGAAGCGATTGACGTTTGCGGCCCGGAATCGGCTACGGTTTTGGGTGCCGTCGACTGCAAAGAGGGTGAGCTGTGCAATCACATCGACGACAACCGAAATCAGCCAGGATTCAATGACTTTACTGGAGAAATCGATATTCGGAGCGGCTTTTTCGATGCGGAGCGACTGGTGATAAGCGGTAATGCGCCAGCTACCGCACTATTCAGTATCGTACCCAGCACATTGCTGAATTGCGCGCTCGTTGGAAATACTGTGGATATGTCGTTGATTCAGAATACTGACAACAGTTCTCGACTGGTGCTCGATGGGTGCACGATTGCTGGAAATGTCTTCACGACAGCTAATACTGGCGTCGTCGATTGGCATGGCGATGTGGCGTTAAGCAGATCGCTCCTATGGCAGCCTGCGCAACCTATAATCACGAATGAGCGCCAGCAGACGAGTAGCGCAGCAGATATGGTGGTGAGTAGCGATCTTCGATTGCCGACCAGCACGCATGTCACGATCGTCCACGATCCAGACTTTGTCGATGCGGCCGGCGGCGACTACCAACTGAGACAGAATTCGCCCGCTGTCGACTATGCGCAACTCGGACTCGCCGGAGAGGCCGATGTGATCGGCCACTTGCGCGGTTTCAACGCCACCCATCGGACCGACAATCAACTCTACGACGTGGGGGCATACGAATATGTCGGCGATGGGATTTTTGCCGACGGCTTCGAACGCTGACGCCAGCGGCGAACACAGTTGCCACGCGACCGGACGACAGCGGTTAGAGGCCGGACCGATCGACCTTTCGCATCGGCTAATGACGTCGCGCGCTTGACCACGGCGCTCACGTTGATTTATGCGGCGGCTTGGGTTGGCAGAAACCGTGCCGCTGCAATCCTTTCGTTCCGATGCTCGGTCGCGTCTCCAGCGTTGCAGGCGGAAGAGGGGGCGCTGCGGCACTTGTCCTTCGCAGTGATTCTGTGGGTATCTGCGCCCGGAAAAACGGACGGTGCTCGATGGATTCGCTCATGCAGAGGGTGTCGATCCGATGGCGTTCGCAGCAGAACCTGCACACGCACACCTGAGCTAACGTCGGGCCTTCGCATACGCTAAGCAGCGTGTCCGAGTTCCGCATGACCGTTGCGGCAAGCTCGAGCTCAACCGGGCCGGGTGGAACGCATCACTCATTTATTTCCAGATCGCCGTTAGGGGTTCAAATCAGCTATGCGTGCTGCCGGTCGATTGGCATCTGGCGCCCGCTGCTCGAACGGACCATTGATCAGGCAATCCTGATCCGTCTTGACGCACACTCTCGTGAAGGAGTGAGCTGACTGGCATTGGGGCCCGGTGGCGTGAAGCGATGCAAGCCAACCGGTCGAAGCTCGGTCTTGAGCGCTTCCCAACTGGAGATTCGTATGCGCTATGTTCTGATGTTGTTGGCGGCCCTGCTCGGCGGAGCGGGCCACGCCGCCACCATTGCGGCTTCACCCGATGCTGTCCAGCCAATCCTCTTGGGAAGCCATCTTCCCGATGCCGCCGTACGCACGATTGACGGGCAGCCTACCTCGCTTTCGAAGGCGGTCGGTGGAAAGCCGGCGGTGCTTGTTTTCTACCGGGGGGGATGGTGCCCTTATTGCAATCTTCAGCTGAGCGGACTTCGGCTGATAGAAAAGGACGTGCAAGCGTTGGGCTTCCAGATCATTGCGATCAGCCCCGATCGTCCTGAGGAACTGCGCAAGACGCTCGGCAAGGATCAGCTCAACTACACCCTGCTGTCGGACAGTTCCGCATCGGCGATTGAAGCATTTGGTCTCGCCTATACCGTCAACGCCTCGATTCAGGCCAAATACCGAGAAGCCGGGGTGGACCTCGAGCAGTACTCCGGCGAGACGCATCATATTTTACCGGTCGCGTCGGTCTATATCGTGGACGCCGATGGGCTCTTGCAGTTCTCGTATGTGCATCCTGATTATCGCGTGAGATTGCCCTCTGAGATCGTCCTGGCGGCGACGCGTGCGATCGCGGCTCAGCGACACAAGCTGCATCCGTCATCGCCGTAATTTCGAGCAACCGGGCGGCGCTATGGAAGGAGTCTTCGGTAGCGCCGCCGCGGTAGCCCATCGCGCCATCGACGAGGCTCTTTTCAATCCTTGCGCGAACCAGCGGTTGCATACGCTGAGTGCCGAGCAAGTGGATAGAGCGATTGTCCAGAGCACGGCCAACGCGTCATTCGAGCAGTGATCAGCGCAGTCAAGCGCGCATAGCCGCGCTCTGTTCAGTGGTGCATACCAGATCCGGGGCGCTGCGCAAGATCGACGGACGCATCACGGCGCGTTTACATGCGGTTTTTCGTTTTAACCAGTTCTGAGGTGCCGCGCCAGCGCGCCATGTCGAATCAAGGACGCCTGATGCGAGCCGTAGAATTGAATCGGAAGGGACGATCGAGCCGACGTGTGTGGTTGTTGGCGGTGCTCGCTCCGCTGACAGCCATGGCCCAGTGGGAGCCGAGTGGTGGCCACTACGCGGCGCGGCCGAGCGACACAGGGTTTGCGGGCTCGGTCAACGCATCGGGCGGCTATTCGACGCAGGTGCCGCTGGAACTTCCGTCGATACGAGGCGGCTTGCCGACCCCGCTGCAGATTGCCTACGGAGGCAACAAGGTTGGCGCGGCAGGGCTCGGTTGGGACGTGCCGCTGAGCTACATCGCACACCAGACCACGCTCGCGCATCGACGCCCGATCAACGCGGTGGAGCAAGCACCGCAAGCGCGCGAGCAATGGCTGCTGGTGCTGGACGGACAGAGCACGCTGCTGGTGCGCAACGCAGCCAACACAGCCTGGGTACCGCAGCGCAACGGGGCGCAGCTGGAACTGCGTGACCAAGGCGGTGGCACCTTCGTGCTGTATGACGGCAGCGGACTGACCTACACCTTCACCGCCGAAGGGGGCAGCGCCGGCAGCCGTTTGGACAATGGCAATCTGTCGCTGTTGCGCGATGTCACCGGCCCAGGCGGCAGTCACCTGCATCTGGAGTACGGCATCAGCACGCCTGCGTTGCCGGGTGGCGGCAGCGGGCTGGCGATCGACCTGAAGAACGTCCGCTACAACCCGGACGCGACGGGCAGCTGCTACAAGCATCAGATCACACTGACCTACGACGCCCCCAGTGCGCAGCCACTGGCGCTGACGATGCTCGATACTGTCCCGCTGTTGCGCATGGACAAGCTGACGGGAGTGGACGTCGCCAGTCGCGCGACCCTGGATGCCGGCGCGCCGTGCGGCGGATCGATGGTGGCGCTGCGTCGTTACGCGTTGACCTACCAGGCCGATGCCGATTCGGCAGCGCCACAGCTGCAATCGGTGACGGTGCGCGGCCAAGCCGGCACGCCGGAAGCGAATACAACACTGCCAGTGACGACATATTCGTACGGTTCGGCCTCGTCGAGTGGCGCGGTGCAATGGATCTATCGAGGCAGCGCCACGATGCCGGGTGGATTTGACCGTGCCGGACTTTCGAGCACATTCCCCGATCCGCTAGCGACGTTGCCGACGACGATCCCGGACATCTATCACCAAGGTCAGGCGTACAACACTTGGCAAACGTTCAACGACATGAACGGGGATGGTCGCGCCGAGCTGACGTTCAAGAACGGCGCGAACCTGGATATCGGCGTCAACACGCCCGATGCCCAGGGCCTTCCGATGATCGGTCCACCGACTGCGGCAGGCGTGCAGCAGCTGAGCGGCGATGTGGGCCTGCCGGATGATTTCTTGCCCCTCGGGCCGCTCGAGTTGCGCACGCGCAGAGATCCATCGATCACGGTTTCCCGCGCCGGCATCAACGACACGCTGCTGTGGCGGCAGCTGATCGACGTCAATGGCGATGGTCGCCTGGATATCATCGATGCGGCGGAGGAAGCAGGGCACTGGGTCGTGTATTTGAACGTGCCAGCGCCGAACAATCCGCAGATCGTGATGTGGGCGCGACGTTCTATCTCGATCGCACCGATGGTCGCGACGCTCAGAGCATTGCGGTACGACGTGGATTCGAGCTTCCTGCCATTGTCCAAACAGGTCAATGGCGGCGCCGACCTGACCAATACCTGCTGGCGCTGGGCGCGCGAATCGCATGACCCGACACAGTTCATCTGGGTTGAGGATCCGCAAGGCTATATCAACGCCCCGGATATCTGCCGAGGTCTCAATCACGAGCGCACGATCACCGGCGGCAACACCACGACGGAATGGGAACTGCTGGATATCAATGGCGATGGGTATCCGGATTTCGTGTACGACTCCGCGCCGCTCAAGACCATCACGACGCAGGGTCCGCCCACCACACCAGGGACGACGGAAGGCCAGTACGCCAAATTGTTCACCGGTACGTCCGAGATCCTTGACGAACCCAATCCCAGCGACTCGGTCCACACGAACGTCATGATCAATGCGACGGGGGGCTCCATCGGAGACCTCGGTCAGAGCGTGTTCTCCGCGCCGGTATTGCTGTCGAGCAGGTTTTGCCCGGTCAGTGATTGGGACGGCGACGAAGGATTTCTCAGCTGCGGCTTTGCTGATGTCAACGGGGATGGCATCCTCGATCAGTTCAGTTCGGAACTTGACCAAAACCAGCATTGGAAAAGCACGACCGCAACGTTGGGCAGCGGTGTGGCGAGTGCGCTGATGAGCACGGTGCAGGTGGCCTTGCCTGGCCCGATCTCTCCCAGCGACAACCCGTCCAAACCGTGTAGTCCGAGCGGGACGCCTTCGTTCGAGACGCAATTGCTCGGCGCGCTGCGCGATGTCAACGGAGACGGTGTTCCCGATTATATCGGCGGCGTCAAGCACGGGCGTCTACCCGCCGGGACGGCAGACTGGAGCGTGTCTTTTGGCACCGGCACCGGCTTTGGTCCGGCCAAGCCGATCGAAATGGTCAAGGGCTCGGGCGGTCTTCCCGATGCATTCGCGCTGTCGCGCGAGACCGATTCGTGTACGAGTGTGCGCGCCGACACCACCAGTGGTTTGTACGACCTGGATGGTGACGGTTCGCCGGAAATGGTGGTGCTCGATTCAGCCGAAGAGCAAGTGAAGATTTATCACTTGGGCGCGGCCCCCGACAGCGGTCCGGTGGGCACAGGCTTGGCCGGCGCGCCGCTGGCGTCGACATTCTTCCATCCGCTCGACGGCGTGGGCCGCTTGAACAGCATCGACAACGGCTACGGTGGCAAGACCGTCATTCAGTATCGCTCGGCAAAGGACGACGCCAGTACGTTGCACCAGGTCCCGTTTCCGGAAACCGTGGTGAGTTCGGTCAGTACCACCGGATTCGACAATGGCACCACATCGGTGCTGTCGAGCACCTCTTACGCATACGGCGGTGCCGAACAGTACTTCGACGCAGCCTACGATGCGTTTGTGTTTCCGGGGTATCAACGACAGGTCACGTTGATCGGTGACGGCAGCGCGACGGCGACGGGGCAAGGCTCGGCGACGATCAACGATGCGTTGGGTTTGCAGCCGTTCGATCCCTCGATGGACAGGACCGCCCGATTGAACCGTTACTTGACCGTCGGCCGCACGAGTGCGGTGACGACGCTTGCAGGTAACGTGGGAACCGACGCGTGGGCACTCCTGGCCACGAACGTTCAGAACGACTCGCGGCGCATCGCCGGTGCGCAGTACGACTGGGCGAGCAGGGTTTTACCCAGCACGCCGGCGTCGGCCCAGCGCTGCATCGACAGGGTGTTCGCGTACGACTGGCTGGGCTCGGCGCTGTATGACATCCAGCAACATGACAGCATCGACCAATGCGCCGAGATTGGCTTCGCGTTCCAGACGACGACCTTCAACTGGCGCGGGCGCCCGGGCACGGGTGATCCGCTGACAAGCGGACAGACCGTGGGATCGAGCTCCACGGTAACCGCGTTCGACGATCGCGGCCGGGTGACGGACCTGACCTGGAACAACGACCTGTCGGATGCGTCGCTGTGTGCCGAAACGGTGTATGCGCAGCCGGTCGGAACGGCGGCCCGCGTGCTCAATGCACCGATGTCGCAGCGCACGACCGATTGCACGGGTCGCACGCTGAAGCAGGAGTCGTTCGAGTACGACACCTCGGCGTCCGGGCAGAAGCTCGACAATGGCTTTGTATCCAACGGCTTTGTAACCGCGCACATCGTGCAGCGCCTGACTGACGGGATACCCCTCGGCGATAGCAACGGTGTGACCGTGATACGCGAGTACGACAGCACCTACGATACTCGTGGAAATCCGATCGCGATCAAGAGCACGCGAGATGACGGGGCCACGAGGACCGTGAGCTTCGCCTATGAGCCGTTCGGTTTGGCTCCGCAAACCGTGAGTGTCCTGGCAACAAATGCGGACGGCGCGTCCTTGCCGGTGCAGACGACGACGACTGCGCTCGATCCGGCTACGTTGTATGTGCTGAGCTTCACCGATCCGAACGGCACGGCGCGGGGTCAAACCTATGACGGATTCGGCCGCGCTCTATTGTCAACGGCAAGCGCCCCGGGTGGTCCGTCGGGAGCGCTGTCCTCGATCCAATACCTGGGTTTTGCGCTCGGCCAAGGCGGTCCACGGCGCATCGTGCAGAAAGAGTTTACCGACCCGGTTGCGCCTGCCAGTGTGGCATCGGCGAACGGCCGTATAGCCACGACCTATCTCGACAGCGTGGGTCGTTCCACCAGCACCGAGGCGGTACTCGGTGCTGACTATCCGAACCAGACATTGGTGGTCGGACAGCGCACCTACGACGCGCTTGGCCGTGTCCTGTTCGAAGCTGACGCTCATCCAAAGAGTGAAAGTACCGCGAGCGCTTATGGAACCACGTACTACTTCAACGCGGATGGATCGCCGTCCTGTCTTATACGCGGCAATGGCCTGCAACCCTTCACCAACACCACGGATGAAGGCCGCGAGATTGCGCCAACCTGTTTCAGCCTCGGCTACATTGGCAACCGTGAGATCGTGTCGGTGCAACGTCCGGATGCATTGCTGCGCATCCTCGGTCCGAACGGACCGGAGAATTCGCCGCAATTCGGGGTGACCACGCAGACCAGTTACGACGCTTCCGGCCGTGTACGCGAACAGCTCACGGGTACGCCGAACGCGGCAACGGTCGATGAGCGTGTCACGTTCGACTACGACGCGCTCAGCCATCTCACCCATATGACGCGCTGGCTACACCCGACGGCGCCCTTAACTGGGGCGACAACCACTTGGCGCTATGACTCGTTGGACCGTGTGATCGAGCTCGATGACGTTGGCAGCGTGCCGCAGCTGCGCAGCTACGACACTTGGGGCAACCTGACACTGACGCAATGGACAGATACAAGCGGAACAACACCAGTCGATCGGCGCACCATTGCGACGTTCGACGCGCTCGACCGAGTAATACATCGCGAGGACCAGACGAACCAGGTGGTCGATGCCGGCACGGTGAATGACTTCAGCTACGACCAGGGCGTCAACCTTGCTATGCCGTCGATCACCGCGACGCACGTGCTGGGTCGATTGTCCAAGGCCGTCGCACCGACCAGTTCGGTGTCCTTCAGCTACGACGGACTCGGCCGCGTCAATGCCCAGGTATTCACCGATCGCACGCTTGCTTCGAGCCCCGCATACGTTGAAACACATGCTTTACATGCTGACGGCACGCCTGACCAGTTGAGTCTGCTGCTGCCCGATACCGGCTACCAGTCGGAAACTGTTCGGTACGGTTACGACTCAGCCAATCGGTTGCGATCGGCCTCGTATCAGAGTGCTACCGGTAGCGAGAGCCTCTTCACGGCCTCTGCACCCAATGATCTCGATGTGTTCGGGCGCCTGCGCCATGCAACCTATGGCTTGGCCGACTTCAAGGCCGTATTCGCCGATACCGGACGTCGGTTGCTCAGCGATGTCAAGGTCACCTCGCCGGCGTTCGCCGGTGCGCCCGTCATCTCACGCGAAATCGCCTTTGGTCCGGCGCCGCGCGTTGAAAACGGCAGTGTGACGTTTCTGCCGGCCTTTGACCCGATCGGACGCGAGCGTGGCCGTACCGAAAGTACCAATGGCCTCGCCAAGCCGCAGTTGCTGCATGACTACGACCGCCTCGGTCAGATTGCATCGTCGTCGCTGTTCGATGGTTCACTCAATAGACCGGTAGCACAGCAGCAATTTGACTACGACGCGCTCGGAAATATCAGTCAGCTGGTCGATCTCAGTGCAGAGCACGCTGGTACCGTACAAGCGACCTACGGATTCGCGGCCGCCGGACAGGATCCGGATCAACTGTGCGGGCTGGGCTACGGCGGCGCGGCTCCGCCAACGTCATGCAACGTGAAAAGCGACGGTGTTGGCAATATCGTGTCGATGGCCACACGCGGCGGGGCACGCAGCCTCACGTATTTTCCCGGCGGCAACGTCAAGAGTGTAACGAGCGGCAACACGAGTGCAACGTTCGACTACGACGCGTTCGGGCAACTGCAACGCCAGATTGTCAACTCGCAGACATCACCGGACGGGCGCCACGACAAACACTTCGGCGGCCTGCTTACCCAGCGCGACGAAAACGGTGCCTCCGTACTGACCCGGCGGATCGAAGCCGGCGATCTGGTGGCGACGCGGCACGGCCCCGGCGGGCCCTGGACATTCGCGTTCGGTGAAGAGCGAGGCAACCGCTTCATGACCGATGCGACCGGTGCGTTCGTCCAGGCCAAAGAGTATCAGCCGTTCGGCGAAGCCATCGCTTCGGCTGACGATGCGCTGCCAGGCAGTCAGCCCGGCACTGCGCTGCATACGGCCGAGCAGTGGAACGGCGGCGATGCACTGGAGGCACTCGGACTCTCCCATCTAGGGGCCCGTTTGTACGATCCGGTCATCGGCCGCTTCCTCAGCCGTGATCCGCTGGTTCTGTCGACCTCGGCTAGTCGAGCCAATCCGTATTCATTTGCCCATAACGACCCCGTTAACAGCGCCGATCCTAGCGGCTTGTGCTCCGAAGGCATTTGCTTCGACAGCAATCCCTGCTTTGGATTCCTGTGTATCGGTGGCGGCAGCCCGACAGGCAATCCCGGGGGTCCAGGTCGCGGGGCAGCGAAGGGAAACAACCAACAAAATGCGGGATCGTCAAAATTTGATAATATACAAAGAAATATCAAGCGACTAATCGATAACAGACTGCCGACCTATAAACAACTTCGCGATACTTATAACGAGCATGTGGAGTTGCACGACGATGGCATCGAGAATAATGGACTCGGCCCGCTTGTGGAGGTACCCGGTGTCGGCTTGGCTGATCGAATATATGATTGTGGTACCGGGCAAGCTGATCTCATAAGCTGTACAAATGACATCTTGCTGGGCTCGCACGGTCATATAGCGAGCAACCTTGGCGGAGGGAACGGAAACTGGGCAAGTTTGGGCGGCGGCTCGACGCCCCAACGGCGAAGGCCAGAGAACAATGTGCAGCGTGTCGGCCTTGCTTATGGATTCCGCGAAGGCACTGAATCAGGTGAAGTCGCTGAATTGACAGAGTCCCTGGCGAAAAGAGGAGCAAGGGAAATCCATATCCTTACGGGCAGTCACGGCGCCGTGGCCCCCAATGGCGAATATGAACTGCATTTTGCTGGCAGCAGGTCGGGCGGCAAAAGCGGAGCTGATCTCTATCTTGAAGATGTGGCGCTGAAAAATAATATCGAGTCTAGATATCCGAAAGTAAAGGTTATTCTCTACAATGCGGTTGATCCCGCGGAGCGAGCAAATTTTTTCCAGGCCCAGGCCAAAGCAGCGGCCATTGTGCCGGGTATCTGTTCGGTCGGTGCCCTTTGCTACAGCGCCGCGATATTGCCCAAACCCTGATGACGTCCAGGTCGCAGTCGAGCTGCGAGCAGTCGGATGTCCCGGGTTAGCAAGTGAAACTCGGTGTGTCGGGCTGCTATTCCAAATAAATGATGCGTTGCAGGAGTGGGCTTTCGTCTAGAAATACGGCGAATGCGCGTGCGCGAAGGACCTCGGATCGTCCGATATTTGAGTGAGAATTGATTGCCAATCGATCACTTGCGGAGACCGACCGTAGGCTGTCCTTTGCATCAACGCATCCGGCGATGATGCAGTGGTTCAACTGAGCGAGGGTGAGCTGACGCGTTCAACGAACCTATCGTCTGTTCATCTGGACGTGGCGGTCGCCAGAAAAAAAAAGAAAAAAAGCGCCATCGGCCACGCGATCGCTCGCTCCAGGAAGGCGCATACGATGGAGAATGGTTCATCGCGCGTCGCTCGCTGGTCGAGCGGCCGTTCTCGTAGGTTGATCAGATGGTGCTGTCGAGCCAGTTTCGCGACGTGGGAGGCGGGCACGCTATCTATTAGCGAGTTGACGCGCTTGGCGCTCGAACCCGCAATGTTGGCGTTGAGCCGAAACGGCAACACCTCAGCGCCTCGGAATCCGAAATCTCCGGCGTTTCATCGCGGCTTGGGGTTCGCGCATGTCGGTGAGAAGCGAACCTGCGACGAGCGAACCGTTGCTCTTCTTCGGCGGGTGAAAAAAATGGTCGGTTTCTGTGGGCCTTCAAGGCGTCGCGTCTGCCGAGCGGGATAGGGTGGCGGTTCTTCATGGCGCTCCCGATGAGATGCGATCGAGTCTGCGTCTGGTACTCGGTTGGTGCGGCCCCACGCGCTTCCGCAGGGCTGCGCAACGACAGACCAATTCAGATCATTGCATCTCGTCGCTGAGGATATGCGCAGCCTCGCGGAGGACGACGTCGCGCTTGCTCTTCGCTTCCTTCTCGCGCTTGAGGTCGCTGCTGATGTCGCGCTCGTCGGCCTGCAGGCCGT
>JBDTYM010000040.1:0-36212 GCA_040005635.1 Dokdonella sp.
GCACGGTCGACACGCGCAAGTCGAGCTCCTTGCCCTGCACGCGGATCATGATGCGGCCGTCCTGCGGCAGGCGGCGCTCGGCGATGTTGAGCTTGGCCATGATCTTGATGCGCGAGATCACCGCCGCGGTCGAAGCGGCCGGCGGCGATTCGACCTCGTGCAGCACGCCGTCGATGCGGTAGCGCACTTTCAGGCGGTTCTCGAACGGTTCGACGTGGATGTCCGATGCGCGCTGCTCGACCGCGCGCTGGATCACCAGGTTGACCAGGCGGATCACTGGTGCCTCGGAAGCGAGATCGCGCAGATGCTCGATGTCGTCTTCGCTGCGGTTGTTGTCGTCGGTCAGGTTCTCCACGATGGTGCCCATCGCGGAGCGGCCGGAGCCGTAGTAGCGCTCGATCAGGTCGTCGATCTCGCTGCGCAGGCCGATGTTCAGCTTGACCTTGCGCGCGGTCGCCAGCTGCAGCGCCTGCAGCGGAAACGTATCGGCCGGATCGGCGACCAGCACGGTCACGTCCTCGTCGCTCTCACCGATCGGGCAGATGTGATGATGCTTGAGGAAACGCACCGAGGTCTGCACATTCGGCGGCGGCGCCTCCGGAAACTCCTTCTGCGACAGCAGCGGCAGTTTCAGCAGTTCCGAAACGCCTTCGGCCATCTCACGTTCGGAAACGAGACCGAGCCGCGTCAGCAGCGAGACCAGACTGCCCGAGGCCGGATCCTCGTCGTGCAGACGACGCCCACGTACCAGATCGGTTTCCTTCAGACGACCGCGCGCGACCAGAAACTGGCAGATGCGATCGTCGAGGCTCGCCTTTGGGTCGAGCTTGGGATCGAGAGGTTCGAGCGGTGCAACGGCAGCCATGGTTCCCCTAAGCCTGCAAATTCATTCGGAAGGAGCCGATTGTTCCATATCGGCGGTCAACGCAACTCCTCAGAGGCTGCTCTGACCCTGATCACGGCCCACTGGTTCCCCGCCCGGCCGAATCAGTGCCTCGATGAAATCCCGGTTCAGTCCGATCCACAACGCCACCGGCACCACCGCCGGCAGGATCAGGTAGCCGAACTGGTACGCCAGCGCGATCGCATTCTGCTGCAGCCCGGCGCGCGCGATCGCCGCCACGCCTTCTGCACCGGAATCGAAAGCGACCGCCTTCAGGCTCTCGGCGACGACACCGAGCGCCTGTGCGATCCAGATCACGACGAATCCGGACAGCATCTGCAACAGGCGCCGCCGTGCCGTCAACGGCGTCGCCATTGCGAGCCCACCGAACAACGGCAGCGAATACGCATACACCATCGGGTTCAGGGTCGGCTCCAGCACACCGATACCGCCGGGACCGTTCGGTCCGGCCGGCACGCTGACGGTGACCGTCGTGCTCAGCTGCACCAGGTAGCCGGCACGACCGACCACTTTGCCACTCGCATCGAGTATCTCCGCGCCTTGTGCAACGGCCGTGAAAAGATCGCTCCAGGCGCCGAGCAGGATCTGTTTGGCCAGGAACACCGCCGGTTGCACCCACACCGGCGCCAGCGCGAACCAGATCACGAAACACAGCGGCAGCCATAGCATCGCCTTCAACGCGAATTCGCGGATCGGCGACAGAAGCATCAACCGAGCCAGACGCGCGCGTTGCGGAACATGCGCATCCACGGCGAATCCTCACCCCATTCGCGTGGCCGCCAGCTCATCTGGATGCTGCGAAAGACGCGCTCAGGATGCGGCATCAGAATCGTGACGCGACCGTCGGCGGCCGTGAAGCCGGTGTTGCCGAGCAGCGATCCGTTCGAGTTCAGTGGGAACAGTGTCGTCGGATCGCCCTGATTATCGACGAAGCGCACGCAGGCCAGTGCGCGCTTCGCATCGAGTGCGGTCGCGAATTCGGTACGGCCCTCGCCATGCGCAACTGCGACCGGTATGCGCGAACCGGCCATGCCGTCGAAGAAGATCGACGGCGAGTCGAGCACTTCCAGGGTGACCAGGCGCGCTTCGTACTGTTCGCTCGCGTTGCGCGCGAATCGCGGCCAGTGCTCGGCGCCGGGAATGATTGTCTTCAGGCTTGCCAGCATCTGGCAGCCATTGCAGACGCCGAGCGCGAACTTCGAGGAATCCGCGAAGAACTCGGCGAATTCGCTCTGCAACCGCTCATTGTAAAGAATCGATGCAGCCCAACCGCGACCTGCTCCGAGCACGTCGCCGTAGCTGAAGCCGCCGCACGCGGCAAAGCCGCTGAAGTCCGACAGCTTGCGCCGGCCTGTCTGCAGATCGGTCATATGGACGTCGAACGCGTCAAACCCGGCACGCGTAAATGCCGCCGCCATCTCGATCTGGCCGTTGACGCCCTGGTCACGCAGGATCGCGATGCGTGGGCGCACGCCTTTGGCAATGAATGGCGCGGCAACATCCTTGGCTGGATCGAACGTCAGTTCGGGCGTGATGCCCGGATCGCAATCATCACAGCGCCATTCGTTCTCCAGATCCGCACTGGCGGGATTGTCGCGCCTGCGCTGCATCGCATGACTCGTTTCCGACCATGCCCGCATCAGGTCCGACCATTTCCACTTCGCCAGCGTCTCGTTCTCGAGCGCAAGCTTGATGCGCATGCGCGTGCTGGGCTGGCCGACGCAATGCGCGAGCTCACGCACGCCGTGTTCGGCAAGCAGCGCGAGAAACGCCGCGCGGTCGCTGCAGCGCACCTGCACTAGCGCACCCAGTTCCTCGCTGAACAGCGCCGCCATCGTATTGCCGGCCCAGTTGGAAAGCTGCAGCTCCAGACCACATCGGCCGGCAAACGCCATCTCGATCAAGGCGACGATCGCACCACCGTCGCTGCGATCGTGATAGGCGAGCAACAGACCCTGCGCATTCGCTGCCTGCAGCGCCGCGAAGAAATTCTTGAACCGCGATGCATCGTCGAGATCCGGCGGCGCACCGCCATTGCGCTCGAACACTTGCATCAATGCCGACCCGCCGAGGCGGTTCGCGCCGGCTGCCGCATCGAGCAGCCAGAGTTCGCTGTCGCCCTGGTCGAGGACCAACTGCGGCGTCAATGCCTGCCGCACATCGAGCGAGCGTGCGAACGCGGTCACGATCAACGACACCGGCGACACAGTGCTCTGCTGATCGGCGCCGTCCTGCCAGCGCGTCTGCATCGACAGCGAGTCCTTGCCAACCGGAATCGACACGCCGAGCGCCGGACACAATTCCATGCCAACCGCGTGCACCGCGTCGTACAGCGCGGCGTCCTCGCCGGGCTGGCCGACGGCGGCCATCCAGTTTGCCGACAGGCGTACTTCATCGAGTGTCACCGGTGCGGCGGCCAGATTCGTCAGTGCCTCACCGACCGCCATGCGCGCACTCGCCGCCGCATCGAGCAAGGCCAGTGGGGAGCGTTCGCCCATCGCCATCGCTTCGCCGGCATAGCCGTCGAAATCGGTCAGTGTGACCGCACAGTCGGCCACCGGCACCTGCCATGGGCCGACCATCGGGTCGCGCGAGCACAGGCCGCCAACCGTGCGATCGCCGATCGTGACGAGAAACGCCTTGCTGCCCACGGCAGGCAGACGCAATACGCGCTCGACCGCCTGATCAAGCGTGATGCCATCGATATCCGGCACCAGGTCGATGCGCGCTTCGCGTCGCCGCACATCGCGCTGCATGCGCGGCGGTTTGCCGAACAGCACGTCGAGCGGAAGGTCGATCGGGTCGCCGCCGAGCAGGGAATCGCCGAGCAGCAGGCGGCGCTCGACCGTCGCGCTGCCGACGACGGCGAACGGACAGCGCTCGCGCGCGCAGATCGCCTCGAATTCCGGCAGGTCCTGCGGACGCACGCCGAGCACGTAGCGCTCCTGCGATTCGTTGCTCCACAACTGCATCGGCGAGAGCTGTGGATCGTCGCTCGGAATCTTGCGCAGCTCGATGCGGCCACCGACACCGGAATTATTCAGGATCTCCGGAATCGCATTCGACAGGCCACCCGCGCCGACGTCGTGGATCGACACGATCGGGTTCGTCGCACCCCGCGCCCAGCAGGCATCGATGACTTCCTGGCAACGCCGCTGCATTTCCGGGTTGTCGCGCTGCACCGAGGCGAAGTCGAGCTGTTCGGTACTGGCGCCTCCCGCCATCGACGAGGCGGCACCACCGCCGAGGCCGATCAGCATCGACGGGCCACCGAGCACGATGACGGCGTCGCCGTCGCGCAAGCTGCGCTTGTCGACATCTCCCGGACGCAGATTGGCAAGGCCGCCAGCGATCATGATCGGCTTGTCGTAGCCGCTGCGCCGATCGTGCGTCGACCCTTCCTCTTCGAACGTACGGAAATAACCACCGAGGCAGGGCCGGCCGAATTCGTTGTTGAATGCCGCGCCGCCGAGCGGACCATCGCGCATGATCTCGAACGCGGTGGCGAAACGCGGCGGCAGCGGCCGCGCCTTTTCCCACGGCCGTGGCAAGTCGGGGATACGCAGATGCGAGACGGTGAAACCGACCAGACCGGCCTTCGGCTTGCCGCCGCGACCGGTTGCGCCCTCGTCGCGGATTTCACCACCTGAACCTGTCGCGGCGCCAGGATACGGCGATATCGCGGTCGGATGATTGTGCGTCTCGACCTTGATCGCGTACGGCGCATCCTCGGCGTGTGTACGGAAGGTCGCATCGACCGGATCGGCAAAGAAACGGCGCGCCGGATTGCCCTCGATGACCGCCGCATTGTCGTGATAGGCCGACAGCGTGTGCGCCGGCGAAACCTCGTGCGTGCGCTTGATCATCGCGAACAGCGAGCGTGGCTGGATGTCGCCGTCGACGGTGAACGAGGCGTTGAATACTTTGTGTCGGCAATGCTCGGAGTTCGCCTGCGCGAACATCATCAGCTCGGCGTCGCTCGGATCGCGCCCGAGCTCGGCATACCGTTCGACCAGATAGGCGATCTCGTCGCCCGCCAGTGCAAGACCGAGACGCGTGTTGGCGGCGTTCAATGCGGCCGTCGCGTTGGCGTCGAGCGCGATGCGAGCCAACGGCTCCGGTGCACCCGCGTCGAACAAATGCTCGGTGTCGGCCAGTGTGGCAACCACCGATTGCGTCATTGGGTCGTGCAACGCGCGTGCGACGTCGCCCCATGCGGCGCTGCCGCCGGGCGGCATGGCGTCGATGTCGAATGCGAGCCCGCGTTCGATCCGGCGCACCGGGAAGCCGCAACCGACCAGGATGTCGGTTGCCTTGCTCGACCACGGCGAACGTGTACCGAGACGCGGCACCACCCACAAGGTCGCCGCCTGTGCGCCGGCGGATTGCGCTTCGATGACGTCGCACAGACGCGGCAGATCGAGCGGCGCCTGTGGCGTGGCGTCGATGAAGTAGACGTGACGCGCGGCGCGCAGCGTACAACCCGGCGCGTGACGCGCGAGGTCGGCATTGAGGCGGTCGATACGGAACGGAGACAGCGCAGGCAGGCCGTCGAGGGCGATCATGGCGCTCGGGCGATCAGGGACAGCTCGATATGATAGCTGAAGTGCGTGAGCGCGCGCTGTGCGCCCAGCGCGTCACCCGCTATACAAGCGGCGATGGGGATGAGGAAAAAATCGCGACATCGGCGAATTTCAGCGCACGCCGCCTGCAGCGAAATTCGCCGCCGTAAAGTACCGTCCCTGATAGCGCTGCAGGCGCAACCTTGCCCCTAGCAGCGTCAAAGGCGCAGCGTTACCGCCCGCTTAGTTGCCGGCGAAGCTCGCCGTGCCGAGCGTCTGCAGCTTGGCCAGCATTTCGTCCGGCGGCAGGTACCCGCCGATCTTGCTGCCATCTGGCGCGAAGATCGTCGGCGTGCCTTCGACACCGACCTGGGTACCGAGTGTGAATTCCTCCGCGACCGGGTTCTCGCACTTCAGCGGCGTCGGATTCTTGCCGCCCTTGGCCTGGGTGAATGCCGCGTTGCGATCCTTCGCGCACCACACCGACACCGCTTTGTCGTACGACGGCGAGCCAATTCCGCTGCGCGGAAAGAACAGGTAATCGACCTCGATACCGCGCTTGTTGTACTCGGCAATCTGCGAGTGCAGCTTGCGGCAGTAGCCGCAATCGATGTCGGTGAACACGGTGACCTTGTACTTCGGCTTGCCGCCGTCGGCCGCGAACACGATGCGCTTGCTGAGCGGTACCGCATCCACCTTCGCCTTCGCATCGGTGGCGATGCGCGCAGCGGTCAGGTCGCGCTTGGCCTGCGTGTCGTACAATGTGCCCTGCAGCAGAAAGCGGCCGTCGTCGCTCACATAGACCATCTGGCCGCCGATGATGACCTGCCGATACCCCGGCAGCGGCGCTTGCTCGACCTTGTCGATCTTCGCTTTCGGCACGAGCTCCTGCAGCGCCTTGCGAGCGGCGATATCGGGGGCGGAGTCGGCGGCCTGGGCGATCGGGAAGCCGAGGGCACACAGCAGCGCAAGGGTGAGGCCAACGCGCACGAAAGCGATGCTGGAGCGAGCGCCTGCAATGATGCCGGACGACGGCGTGACAGATTGATGATAGGGCTTCATAAACGTCCTCAGTTCCGGGCCGCGCTGGCTTGGGCCAGGCGATCGAGTTCGGCCGCAAGTTGATCGGGTGACTGCGCGATCTGTCCCGCAATCTGGGAGCCGTCGTCGGCAAGAATGGTCGGCGTGCCGCTGATGCCGAGCGTCTGCGCAAGATGAGTCAGTTCGGAAACCGGATTCGCGCAGGTCGCCTTGCCCGGATCCTGGCCCGCCATGGCGGCGGTGAATGCGTTCGGGCGGTCCTTCGAACACCACACCGCCTCAGCTTTCTTGTCGGCGCCCGGGTGGATCGACAGTGGAAAGAACAGGTAGTCGACCGCGATTCCCTTCGCGTTGTAGGCCGCAATCTGCTGGTGGAAGCGACGGCAGAACGGGCAATCGACGTCGGTGAACACGGTTACCGTGTGTTTGGTCTGCATCGGCGCCGGTGGGGCGAACACGATGCGCTTGTCCGGACCGATCTTGTCGAGCGCGATCTTGCGTGCCTTGGCACGCGATCCTGCGGTGAGGTCGCGCTTCTCGCGAACGTCATACGCATTGCCGTCGACGATGTAGTGTCCATCCTTGCTGACATACAGAAACTGGCCGCCGGCGACTGCCTCGTAGAAACCCGGCAGCTCGGACTCCTGCACGGCATCGACTTTCACCTTGGGCGCCATCGCGGTGACGGCCTGGCGAACCGTATCCTCTGGCGTCGCCGCCGACGCGTTGACGGCCAGCAACAGACCGAGCGCGGCCAGGGCCGACGAAAAGCAGAGCGGAAGATGCATGACTACCTCGTACGCGGGAATCCATCGGACCGGAATCAACAAGAAGCAGGACCGGAAAACCGTCTCCTGGCTTGCACGCCGATCGTGTAAAGCTCACGGGAGCGCGCTGTTGACCGGCTTCGACAGCACTTGGTTCCCTCGCAAGAGGTCAATTCTCGCATGCGGGGGCCATTCTAGAAAGTGAAACCGGTCCAGATGGCACATCGTGCATCGCACCCGACGCAGCGGCATAACGCGATAACGCAGCGTCTATCCGCGCGGATGGTGCTTCTCGTGCAGGCGCTTCAAGCCCTCTTTCGCGACCAACGTGTAGATCTGCGTGGTCGACAGCGAGCTGTGACCGAGCATCAGCTGCAGCGCACGCAAGTCGGCGCCGTGGTTGAGCAGATGCGTCGCGAACGAATGCCGCAGCACGTGCGGTGAGATGCGCGCAGAGGCGACGCCGGCCGCGAGCGCATGCTTCTTGACCAGGGTCCAGAACATCTGGCGCGTCATCGCCGCGCGCCGGTTGCTGACGAACAAGGCATCGCTGCGCGCGCCTTTCAGCAGCAAGGGTCGCGCCTCGCCCACATAGCGAGTGAGCCAATGCGCCGCTTCGTCACCGAGCGGAACCAGGCGCTCCTTGCCACCCTTGCCGAGCACGCGCAGCACGCCTTGGCGTAGGTTCACCTGCGCCGCCGCGATGCCGACCAGTTCGCTCACGCGCAGGCCGGTCGCGTACATCAGCTCCAGCATTGCGCGGTCGCGCAGGCCAAGCGGCGTCGCTGGCGGCGCGCGCAAAACGCCCTCGATTTCGTTCTCCGACAGGGCCTTGGGAAGACTGCGCGGCAGTTTTGGCGCATCCAGCAGCAGGCTCGGATCGGACTCGATGCGACCCTCGCGCACCAACAGGCGATAGAAATGCCGCAGGCACGACAGCAGGCGCGCGTTCGAGCGCGCCTTGTAGCCGCGGCCGGTCGAACCCCCGCTGGAGCTGCGCTCGCTGAGATAGCTCTGCAGCTGCGCGCGGCCGCACGCAGCGAGTGAACTGCCGTGCATCGCCAGCCAGCGTGAGTAGCCCGCCAGATCGAGTCGGTAGTTCAATAAGGTATTGTCGGCCAGACCGAGTTCCGACCAGGCGCGTTCGATGAAGAACGCGATCAGCGCGGCGTCTGCCTGCGGAATGTCGACACCTGTCTCCTTCCTCGCTCGCGATGAAAGGCCGGGACGGCGGGGCCGCGACGGCTCTGCCTTCGATACCGATTTTCTTGTTGCAGCCATTCGACGCACCACTTGCTTGCACACGCGAGCCTAAACCGTGACCCTAACCGCCGTCACCGCCCATGCCACATCGATGCCCTTGCCGACACCCGCCTCGCTCTGGCTGCGCCTCGCCGCCGCCGTCTACGACCTGTTCCCACTGATCGCATTGTGGATGCTGACGGCCGGATTGTGCCTGCTCGCGGTGGGCGGCCACGTCGATCTCGCGCATCCGCCGCTGGGGTGGCGCATCGCGCTACGCGTCGCATTGCTCGCCGTCACCGCCGGCTACTTCGTGATCTCGTGGTCGCGCGGCGGCCAGACGATCGGCATGCGCGCCTGGCGGCTGCGGGTAGTCACAACGGCAGGCGCTGCGCTGCCATGGTCGCGCGCGCTGGCACGCTTTGGTGCTGCGCTGATTTCGCTGCTCGCGGGCGGCCTCGGTTTGCTCTGGTGCCTGTTCGAACGCGACCGTCGCGGCTGGCACGACCTGCTCGTCGGGACCCGCGTGATGCGCCTGCCGAAGTGACGCGCCGACGATCTATACCGCGAGCGCCTTAACCACCATGCTCTCGATCACATCGAGGTCCGGAATGATGGCGCGGTCGTCGCGCACCAGGACTTCCGAATGGACGCCCGGCGCGTGCGGGACTTCGTCGGAGGTTGGAATCAGCAGTTCCTGCGTAATCGTCGTCAGGCGCGGAAACCCCTGCGCGAGCAGGGCCATGAACGGCAAACCGGCATGGCCGCCGATCGCCTTCAGTACGGCGACGCGCGCGTTCGTGCGGCTTTCCTCCTGCAGGCGCCCGGTCAGCATCGGCAACGAGAACAGGGGCAGGCGCCAGCCGCGCCAGGCGAGGCGGCCGAGCAGCCAGTTCGGCGCGCCCGGGATCTGCTCCGGCTGCGCGTAGCTGATCACCTCGGCCACGGTCGCGTTCGGTAGCAACACGCGGCCGTCGGTCACCGGGACCATGACGCCGCGGATTTCGCGTGGGAGTTCGGCCATCTCTATTGCCCCTGAGCGCAGCGGCTTGCATCGAGGCAGCTGCTGCACGTTTGTTGTCGCGCCATGCGCGCGAACGATGCATCGTCTATTTCGGTTCGCCCAGCAATTTCTCGGCCAACTCCTTCGGTGAGCCGACGAAACCGACCAGGCCGGCTTCGACGACGCCATCGACCATTGAGCTGACCACACACGTATCCGGATCCTGCGCGTAGACACGCCCGCCCTTCTCTACGAGATAGCGGCTGCCTTCGAGCGCATCGGTCGACATGCCGGAGAAGACGATCACGCCCGCGCTCGCACCGAAACGATCGGCGACGTCGCGCAGCACCTGGTCGATCGACGGACTGTACGGGGCTTCCTCGGCGTTGCGCTCAAGCACGATGACGCCTTCGGTGTCGACGATCAGGCGATGCGTCGTCGGCACGACCACCACTTCGCCATGGCCGACGCGTTCGCCATGGGTCGGCGTGCGGATGGTCAGCGGCGTCGCCTTGGCCAGTTGGCGCGTCATCATGTCGACGAATTC
The DNA here is from genome assembly GCA_040005635.1 of Dokdonella sp. GTDB lineage: Bacteria > Pseudomonadota > Gammaproteobacteria > Xanthomonadales > Rhodanobacteraceae > Dokdonella_A. The sequence goes on from JBDTYM010000040.1 coordinate 10,067, forward strand.
GCCGCCCAGATGCTGCGCCAGCAGGAACAGCGCCGGATAGTCACGCGGCAGGTCGGAGAGGAATTCGCGCACCGACTCCGGGCCGCCGATCGAGGCGCCCAGCACCCAGACGCGGCGTACCTTCGTCTTCGCCGCGATCGAATCCGGATCCAGCCAGGATTCGTGAACGAGCGATTCGACAGCAGTGGGCGCGACCGCCTCTTCCAGCGGAATGAGTTCCAGCGAGAAATCGGGAGCTTCCAGTGTCGCCGCCGAGCGCTGTGCTTGCGCATCTGCCGGCGGCGCGAGGAATTCTTCGGCGCTGACTTTCTCGATGCCGAATTCGGCAGGACCGGTCGGTGGCGGCGCCGGCGGCAACTCGGCCAAGTCGTCGATCATGTCCTCGAGCGACCACTGCGTGGGCACGGCAACGGTCGTCATGTCCGCGGCCGCGGCGGCCACGGGGCGCGCAGATTCGGCCGTCGTCTGTTCGTCAGCGAAGTCCTCTTCGAGGGCGAACGCCATAGCGTCGATCTCGGCGGACGCTGGCGCCTGCGACGCGGGCGGTGCTGTAGCGGCAGGTTCTTCGGAGAGATCGAAATCGTAGACCGCGAACTCCGTATCCGTGGCATCGTGTGAATGCGGCGGGGGAGCGTCGTCGAACGTCGTCAACAGATCGTCGATCTCGGCCAGATCGAAGGGTTCCAGCGCCGCCGCTTCGGCCGGCTTCGACGCAACGTGCGGCTCGACCTCATCGTCGATCTCGCCGAACAACGCGGCGGCCTCGTCGCCACGCGGCGCCTGCGGCGTGTCGATCAGGTCGTCGAGATCGAGCGAGAGGGGTTCCGACGTCAGCTCGATAACGTCCGCTTCGGACGCCGCCGATTCATGCGGCACGCGCGCTGCGGTTGCGACAGCATCCAGGCTCCACTCCGAAGCCAGACTCAAGGCCTTTGCGGAAGCCTGCACGGCCGCGGTATCGAGCGGCGGCGCCGGCGCGTGGAGCGGCTCGATGCTCGCCTGACCATGCGCGGCATTTCCGCGCACAACCTCACTGCGTGGTGCTGCTGCGGGAACCGGCTGGGCATCGGCCGGCCGCGGCGGGTCGATATCTGCGCCGAGAATCTTCGCTGCAAGATGACGCGCCCAGCGCGCCTGATCCCAGCCGGACAGCGCACTCGACACTTCACTGTCGTTGAAGACGACGCGATAGCGCTCGTCAGCGAGCAGACCATAGATGTCGTCGAGGTCCGGATCGGCCTGCGCGTCGAGATTGACGACGACGACGTTCGCCTGCGAGCGCTCCAGCGCGTCGCGATCGAATGCATGCGTGGATGCCTCGTAGACGATCGGCGCTCCGAACGCGGTCAGCGCCTCACGCAGATGCGCACCTCGTTCGCGCGTTTCGTAGAGCAGCGCGATGGCGACGTCCGATTCGTGCTCAGCCACGATCGCGCCTCAGAATTTCCTGCACGTGTCGCAGCAGATCGTCTTCCTGGTAAGGCTTGCCGAGATATCGCTCGACGCCGATCTCGAGCGCGCGTTGGCGATGCTTCTCGCCGGTGCGCGAGGTGATCATGATGATCGGCACCTGCTTCATGCGCGGATCGTTGCGCATGTAGGTGGCCAGCTCGTAGCCGTCCATGCGCGGCATCTCGATGTCGAGCAGCATCAGGTCGGGCACGTTGTCCTGCAACTTTTCCAACGCATCGAGGCCGTCTTTCGCAGTGGCGACGTCGAAGTCGGCGCGTTCGAGCACGCGCGTAGTGACCTTGCGCATCGTGATCGAATCGTCGACGACCATGACCAGCGGCTTCAGGCGCACGTCGGCCACGATGACCGGCGGCGGTGCGAGGTACTCCGGATTTTCCACTTCGATGCCGGCGTCGATGCGCGCGCGCGTCGCGGCCAGTTTGCGCACCAGCGGAGCGAGGTCGAGGATCATCACGACCGAGCCGTCGCCCATGATCGTCGCGCCGAAGATGCCAGGCACCGAGCTCACCTGTGGACCCACCGACTTGACCACAACCTCGCGTGAGCCGACGACGGCGTCGATGCGCACGGCGGCACGCTGGTCGCCTGTGCGCGTCATCAGCAGCGGCACCTGCACGTCGTCACCCGGACGTCCGCGTGGCACGCCGAGCAGCTGCGCGAGATCGTAGATGACGAATTCTTCGCCGCCGTAAATGTGCTTCGGATTGCCCGCTGCGATGCGCCGATCGAGATCGTCGCGTGCGATGCGCGCAACGCCCTGCACCGACGACATCGGGATCGCGTAGCTGCTGTCGCCGAGCTTGACCAGAATCGCTTGCGTGACCGCGAGCGTGAAGGGCAGGCGAATCGTGAAGTTCGTACCGCTGCCGATCTTCGAGTCGATGGCGAGCGAACCGCCGAGCTGCTTGATCTCGTTGTGCACGACGTCCATGCCGACACCGCGGCCGGCCAGCTGGGTGACCTGCTCGGCGGTCGAGAAGCCGCTTTCGAGAACGAACGCGTAGAGGTCGCGATCGGGCAGTTGCACTTCGGGTTTCAGCAGGCCGCGCTCGATCGCCTTGCGCCGGATCGCCTCGCGATCCATGCCGCGGCCGTCGTCGGAAACGCGCAGCACGACTTCGGTCGCCTCGCGGCTCACCGCAATATTGACTGTACCTTCGGGCGGCTTGCCCGCCGCCACGCGCTCATCCGGCATTTCGATGCCATGGGCCAGCGCGTTGCGCAGCATGTGCTCGAAGGGCGCCTTCATGCGCTCGAGCAGGTTGCGATCCATTTCGCCGTGCGCGCCATCGACCTTCAGCTGGACGCGCTTGTCCAGTTCCAGCGCCACCTGGCGCAACGTGCGGCGCAGGTTCGGCACCAGCGAGTCGAACGGCACCATGCGCGTGCGCATGAGGCCTTCCTGCAGGTCCGAGCTGACGCGCGACTGCTGCAGCAGCAGGGTTTCCGACTGACGCGTCTGCTCATCGAGCAGGCCCTGGATCGAGACCAGATCCGACACCGACTCGCCCAGACCGCGCGACAGCTGTTGCAGCAGCGAGAAACGATCGAGTTCGAGCGGATCGAACGCGCCGATGCTGGCAGCCGCATCGTGATGTTCGCGCTGGTAGCGCGCGATGATCTGCGCCTCGGTTTCTATCTCAAGCTTGCGCAGCTGCTCGCGCAGGCGTGTGACGGTTTGGTCGAACTCGACGAGGTTGAAGCGGAACGTCGAGATCTGCTGTTCCAGACGCGAGCGGTAGATCGAGACTTCGCCGGCCGCATTGACCAGGTTGTCGAGCAGATCCGAGCGCACGCGGATCATCTCCTGCGGCGCATAGGGAGTTTCTTCCTGGTCCAGCGCAGTCAGGTGACGCGGCGACGGACGCGCGGCATCTGCCGCCGTCGGTATCGCCGAAGACGTCTCGACGATCGCTGGTTGCGCGACAATCGCCTGCGGCTCGGAGACAACCGCTTCAGCGGCGAGCTCGCCGCCGGCGACCAGGTTTTCGAAGCGTGCAATGGCATGAACCGGCATTGCGATCGCACGGCGATGTGCGACGCGTTTCACCAGCACATGCAGGCGGTCGAACCCGCGCTCGAGCGACTCCACTGCGACACGGTCGATGCCACGGCTGCCATCGCTGATCGCGTCGACCAGCGATTCCATGGCATGGCTGAGATCGCCGATCGGCGCAAGACCGGCCATGCGCGCGCCGCCTTTCAGGGTATGCAGATCGCGCTGCAGGCCGGCAATGTGTGTGCGCTCGTGCGGAGCGGCGCGCAAGCCCGCCACCAGCGTGTCCGAGTGATCGAGGATGTCGGCGCCTTCCTGCACGAAGATGTCGAGCAGATCGTCGTCGACATCGAGTGCTTCGAGCGGTCCGTCCGGCTGCGGATCGTCCTCCAGCGGCGGCGCCTCGGCGCCAGCGAGCGCTGCCGCTGCGGAAGGTTCCGCTGCGGGTGCCGCCGGAGCGGCGCGGCGCGAGACCGGAGATACCGGTTGGACCGGGTCGAGCGGAACCGATGGCCGCGCAGCTTCTTGTTTCTGCACAGGCAGCGTGTCTGCCGCTGCATCGGCAGGCTCGGCCTGTTCCGGCACGATCTTTCCAGGCGCATCCAGCGGGATCGTATCGATGAAGACGGGCAAGCCGCTGAACGTCGCATCGAACGTGTCATCGTCAGCAACCGCCGGCGTTTCGCTGCGATCGTCGCGCGCCGCTCGCGTCGCATCGGCGTCGAAATCAGCCAACGAGGCGATCAGATCGGCAGGAATCGGCGTGTCGAGCGGCGAGTGAGCGACGCTCTCATCGTGCGTGTCGAAGGTGCCGTGCACCCAATCGCCGGTAATGTCGCTGCCCGATACCGGGATGGACGCGGCGGGTCGCTCCGCTTCGTCATGCCACGAAACGTCGGGACTGCTTGCGACCTGCGCATCGACATCGCCCTCGCTATACAGGTGCAGCGACAGCTCGGGTTCTGGCAACGCGTCACGCAGCGCGGCGACGCGTGCGGCAAGCGCCGTCGAATCCGGCAGATCCGCGCGGCGTGCTTCCAGACGCTGCATCACGTCACGGGTGAGATCGACGGTATCGCGCAGCGCGCTGATACCTTCCGCTTCCGGCACGCCGACAACACCCCGCAGCCGTTTGACGTAGCTCTCCAATGGAGAAAGCACATCGCCGATGGCCGGGATATCGACCATCGCAATCGCGCCGTTCAAGGTATGCACCGCGCGCAACAGCGGCTCGCTCGCGCGCACCGGCTGAGCGGCACAGCGTGCAAGATAATCCTCGATCACGCCGAGATGCGCGCTGACCTCACTTTGCAGGATATCGAACAGGACAGGATCGATATTCGGCAGTGGTCCGGCGATGATTTCCGACGACGAGGTGCCGAAAGCGGCGTCGTCGAAGGCGAAGTCGTCGCCGAAATCGACCTCTCCGGCAAGATTGCCTGCGCTGCGCACATGGTCCGTCAGGGTAGGCAGTCCCGCGGACGCCAGCGGCACGCGACGGCGCACGATGCGCTTGACCTTGCGCGTCGCAGCCGGCTGTGTCGGCAGCCACGCTTCCTCGCCGCTGGCCAGACGGTCAGCGGTATCCATGATGCCGGCGATATTCGCTGCGCCACCGAAGGTTCCGCGCAGCGCACCGAGCAGGGTCGGCACCGCTTCGACGGCTTGATCGACCAGGGCAACGACGGCGCTTCCCGGCACGACACTGCCGTCAAGAACTCGATTCAGCAGGCTCTCGACTTTCCAGCTGAACTCGCCGAGCGCAAGCGCACCGACCAGCCGGCCGGAGCCCTTCAAGGTGTGGAACGAACGACGGATCGTCTTCAACTCTTCGAGGTTGTCGACGTCGCGCTTCCACAACGGCACCTGCTGACGCAGGTTGCCTAGTTCTTCTTCGACTTCCTCGATGAAGACCTCGCGGATATCGTCGTCGATCTCGCCGCCGCCGGCAGCCTGGAATCCCTGCGCCGGCAAATCCCCAACGGGCACATCCTCTTCGATCTCTTCCTCGATCTCGGTCCAGCCGTTCGCTTCCGCAGACTGTGTGCTTGCATTGCCGGTATCGACGAAGCGCAAGCCCGTCAGATCCTGCGCTGCGGGCGCGGCGGATTCCGTCGTGCCGACGATGAGGTCGTGCAGGTCCTTGCCGGGCGCGATCTCGACGCTCGGCAACTGTGCGTTCGCCGGCTCATCGTTCAGCGCAACCGCATCGATTGCGCCATAGGCCAGATCCGCGGCGGCTTGCAGATCGAAGCCACCGGACTGCGCCGGTGGCGGCGGCGGGGTGGCCGGTGGGTTGATCGGGGGTATGGAATTGCCGCCACCGCCGCCCGGCAGGTCCGGCAGCGGTCGCTCCGGCGCCGATGCGAGGGGCCAGTACCCGAGTGCCTCGAGACTGTCGCGCGCGACATCGAGGATCTTCTCGCGATTGCGACGCTGCTCGCGCGTCGCCTCCAGGTAGTACTCGATGGCCGCGAGCGCATCGGCGAGCTTGTCCATCTGCTCGGCGGTCGGCACGCGCCGGTGCATGATCAGCTCGACCTCGACGAAACGCACGACCGCCGTCATCAGTTGCGCGGCCTCGGCGAGTCCGAGCATGCGCAGCGCGCCTGCAATTTCCTCGAGCAGGCGCGGGATCTGGTCGACACGCGCGTGATCCCACGGCGACTCGATGAACGCGATGATGTCGTGCTTGGCCTGCTGGATATTGACCGCCGCCTCGCGCATCAGCGCATCGAGGATCTTGCGCACTTCGGCCTTCGGCAATTCGAGCGCACCGTCGCCGGGCGCATCGTCGCTGCCGGCGCCGAGCCGCTCGATGTGATCGTCCAGCGAAGCTTCGACGTAGAGCAGCGCGCCGGCGACATCCAACAGAGCGCCCTCGTCGACCGGGCGGCGCCGCTGCGCCATCTCCTGCACGACGTCGCGCTGTTCGCTGACGACGCGACGCGGCACACCGAGGCCGAGCATGCCGAGCGTATCGCCGACACGGTCGAGCACTTCGACCTGGCCGAGCAGTTCGCCAGGATCGGTATTGCGGCTGCGCAGGAAGATGTCGAGTGCCTCCTTGACACGCAACAGGTCGTCCTTGATCGCGCTGGAGACGGTGCCCAGCAGGTTGCGGTTGCGCCCACTCATCGAGCCCTGCGCATGCTGCAACTCGCTCGGCGTCGGCAGCAGGGTGTCGAGACGATAGGTGCTGCGGATCTGGGCGCCACGCGCACCCGCGCCGGTCGAATGTGCGACGTAGTACAAAAGATTCTTGGTCAGCTCGCGCGGCGCGGTAGCGGCGAACGCGGTCTCGCCGGCGGCGAAGCGATGGATCTCGCGATCGACGCGGCCGAATAGCAGCTTGACCGCCACGGTCGCCTCGAGCCCCTGATTCTCGACCGCTTCGATGACGCCGGCCGCGATCCACCACAGACGGCGCGCCTCGGCACCGAACGAAACCGCGCGCAGACGATCGAGCACGTCGATCAGGCGGCGCAGGTGCTCGGCGGCCCCCTCGTCGCGGAACCATTTCAGCAACGCGGCCTGGAAGCCGAGACGCAGACGCAGCGCCTGCGAGCGCAGGTCCGCGGCCGTCAGCGGCTGCACGGCGCCATCCGCGACGGCCGGCAGCGGCTGGTTCAAATCCGGAGAGAACAGCGCCGATTCGCTGAGCAGATTCTCGCCACGACAGGCGCGCAGGTCGTTCAGCAAAGGCAGCAGAACGATCGGAATGTCCTTGTGCCCGCTCTGCAGCCGCTCTAGATAGTCCGGCAGCTGCACCATGCCGCGCATCAGGACCGAATAGGATTCCTCGCGCTGGCGCACGCTGTTGTCGACAAGCCCCTCGGCGAGACGCTCCATGTTCTCGACGACCATCGCCGCGCCGTACAGCTCGACCATGCGCAAGGTGCCCTGCACCTGATGCAGATGCGTCACGCAACTGCGCATCGGATCGAGGCTGCCGGGATGCTCGACATAGGCTTCGAGCGCTTCGCGCGCCTGCGCGAGCGTCGCGTCGAGCGCCTGCTTGACCCAGTTCAGGGCGGTGAAATCGCCATCATCGTGCAGTTTCATCGCGCCGCTCCCTGCGGTCCGCATGCACCGCGAGTCGTCGCGCCGGCACGGGCCGCCACGACGGGCAAGTTTTCAGTCGGCGAGGTCCACTTCATCGCGGGCGCACTCATCCGGGCAGCTTGAAATCGGCGACCGAGCGACGCAGGTCGGCGGCGAGCTGGGCCAGGTTGCCGATCGATTCGGCGGTCTGGCTGGCGCCGACCGAAGTCTGCGAAGTGATTTCCTGGATCACGTTCATCGTCGCCGAGATGTTCGTCGCCGCAGCGGACTGCTTGCGCGCCGAACTCGAGATGTTCTGAATCAGCTCGGCCAGATCGCTCGACACTGTTTCGATTTCGCCGAGCGCGTGGCCGGCGTCCTCCGCCAGACGCGCGCCGGACACCACTTCCGAGGTCGTCTGCTCCATCGAGCTGACCGCCTCGTTGGTATCGGACTGAATCGTCTGTACCAGGGTTTCGATACGTTTGGTCGCACCCGAGGCGCGTTCGGCAAGGCGCTGCACTTCGTCGGCGACGACCGCGAAACCACGGCCGGCCTCGCCGGCCGAGGCGGCCTGGATCGCCGCATTCAGAGCGAGGATGTTGGTCTGCTCGGCGATGTCGTTGATCAGCTCGACGATCGAACCGATCTCCTGCGACGATTCACCGAGGCGCTTGATGCGCTTGGACGTTTCCTGGATCTGGTCGCGGATCGAGTCCATGCCCTGGATCGTCTGGCGCACGACCGCTGCGCCGTTCGTCGCGATCTGTACCGAGCGCTGCGCCACCTCGGCGCTTTCCGTGGAATTCTGCGAGACGGTGTCGATCGAGGTCGCCATCTCGTTGATCGCGGCGGAGGCGGAGGTGATCTGCTGCGCCTGATGCTGCGCCGCGTCGGCCAGATGCATCGCGGTGGCTTGTGTTTCCTGCGCTGCCGCCGAGACCTGCACGGCGGTTTCGTTGATCGTGGTGACCAGGCTGCGCAGGGCTTCGACAGCGAAGTTGACCGAGTCCGCGATGGCACCGGTAATGTCCTCGGTGACGGTCGCCTTGACCGTGAGATCGCCTTCGGCGAGCGAGCCCATCTCGTCGAGCAGACGCAGAATCGCGTCCTGGTTGCGCTGGTTCAATTCGGCCGTCTGCTGATAGCGGCGCTGCTGGTCGCGAATCAGATTGACGCCGAGGAACAGCAGCAGCACGACTGCGAGCGCCGCCGCGACGGCACCGTAGATCGGATTCGGGAAACCGCGCTTGATCGGCAGCCCGTCGATTTTCTGCGCGACACGGCTGGCGCCGAGCAACACGCTCTGGCTGTCGTTGAAGCTGGAATCGGCGGCGTCCTTGACTTCCTGCAGGTTCGTCGCCGCATCGAGAATGTGCTTGATCGGAGCGCCGACCGCAGCCCACTGCTCGGCGACGTCACCGACGATCTGCTTGGCGTTCGCGTTGTCGAGCGGCCGGATGCTGAGTTCCGAAGCCCCGTTGAGCAGGCCGGTCACGACGGTCTGGTAGAGGCGTGCGTCGCGCGCCAGACCGTCCGCGGAAGCCTGTGTGTCGGTACCGCCGGCGAGGATCTTGCTGACGCGGCCGCCCATGCGGTCGGCCAACTGCATCTGGCGCGACGCGATGTAGACCTGCGAGGCACTGGCGTTCTTGTCGGTCAGGATGTTGACGACCTCGCTCATGCGCGAGTTGAGGCCGGACAGCTTGTCGCCGAAATCCTTCGCGCTGGTCGCCGCGGCGAGCACGAGATCCTTATTGTCGAGGATCTTTTTCGCGCTGGTCTGCAGCTGCGCCCAGGACTTGGTCAGCGCCTCCAGCTCCGTCTTGAGCTCGCCTTTGTACGAGGGCATGCCGGTCTTGTCGCCGTCATTGAGCGCATGCACGTAGCTTTCGATGTTGCTGCGCGTGCTTTCAAGTTCCTGGAACGCCAGCTCGTTGCCGCCGGCCGCTTCCGCGGAGAACTTGGCGAGCTGCTGCGACAGCACCTGAATCTGCGTGGTGTACGCGATTGCCTTGCGGTCGTCCCGGTTGGACAAATACACGAAGACGAAATCGACGATCGCGAAGACGAACAGGGCTCCTAGCACCACGAACAGTATCGTGTTCGCGTTGCCGCTGCGCTCCCGCCCGAGTGCACCCGACGTTGTACTCACGCATCACCCCTGCTGAAAGTTCGACTGCAAATCACGCGTCCGACGCTTCGAACGCAGCGCTGCAGCGCTCGCGTCCTTCACCGGCCACCCATACCGCTTCACGCTGCCGCCTGCTGGAACTCGACGATGCGCACCAGCGCGGCCATACTGAACAGGCCCCACAGCACATCGCCGGATTGCACGTTCTCGCCGACGAAGCGGCTGAATTTCTCGTCCGCTTCGCCAATCGCCGCCGCCAATTGGGTCTCCGAGAAACTGCGCTGACCGAGCACTTCGTCGATCAACAGGCCGACGCTGCCGCCCTGCTGACGCACGATCAGCACGCGCGAAGCATCGCTGAGCGGGCTGCGTCCGCCGCCGATGAAATCGCGCAGGTCGACCGCCGGCACCAGGTTGCCACGCACGTTCGCGACGCCGAGCAACCAGCTCTTCGCACCCGGCACGACCGTCAGCGACGGCAAGGTCAGAATCTCGTTGACTTCGGCGATGCTGCTGACGAAATGACGCGTACCGATGCGAAAGCCGATGCCGCGCCACAATCCGGGTGCCTCGACCTGCTCCGGAGCGCCAGCGGCATGGGCGAGACTGCGCCGCTCATATTCGGCGAGCGCCTCGAACGGTGTGCGGCTGCTGAAATCGGCATCGGCCACGTCAGTTCATCCGCGGCGCGCACGGGCACAGCCGCGCGTCGCCTCCGTTCGGGAGTGCGCTGTTGTCGGGACCGCCGTCACTTTGCGGCGTCCCATGGATATTGCGTGCGGCTGCCATCTCCACCCCTGTCGATCGAATGGCGCGTTGCGGTTTCACTTCCAGTCCACGTGGCGACGGATCGCGCCGAGCAACTCCTCGCGTGTGAACGGTTTGGTCAGGTACTGCTCGGACCCGACGATGCGGCCGCGCGCCTTGTCGAACAGGCCATCCTTCGAGGACAGCATGATCACGGGCGTGCTCTTGAACATCTGGTTGTTCTTGATCAATGCGCAGGTCTGATACCCATCCAGCCGCGGCATCATGATGTCGACGAAGATGATCTGCGGATGCTGGTCGGAAATCTTCGCGAGCGCCTCGAAGCCGTCGGTCGCGGTGACGACTTCGCAGCCCTCCTTGCGCAGCAGCGTCTCGGCGGTCCGGCGTATGGTCTTCGAATCATCAATGACCATGACCTTGACGCCGTTCAGGCCGCCTTCTTTCGTCTCGTCCACCGCGTCCCCCTGCCCTCGAATCCGTTTCAACCGCCGAATATCAGCAAAAGCCGTGCCGCCGTCGTCGTGACAGCCGGCAAAGCGAACACCATCGCCCTCGACATAGCAAGGCTTGCGTCCAGTCCAACGCGCGATCGAAACGCCTTATCCAATATAGCTGCTGAAGCTGTCAAGTTGTTGTTGTAAGTCCGCGAATTGCCGGAAGATCGGGGTAGCCAACTAGAACGTTCGTATGTCCGCGGAGTGTAATATGTGAACGACAGCACAGTTGCGACGCGCGTCGCGAGTTCTGCCGATCGTCCGGTCCGCAACCGGCGCTCGTGGCAGGGTTCGCAGCGGCGCGCGGCCTGCGCCGCTATTCTTCCGCATCGAATCTTCCGCACCGAATCCGGGATGCCTGCATGACCCGAACCCTTGCCGTTCTGATGGACCCGATTGCGCGGATCCAGCCGAAGAAGGACACCACGCTCGCGATGCTGCTGGAAGCGGCTCGACGCGGCTATCGCCTGCTCTACATGACCCAGGGCGACCTCGCCCTGCGCGAGGGCAAGCCGTGGGCGCGTCTCGCGCCACTGGCCGTGCGCGACGATCCGCACGACTGGTTCACGCTCGGGGAAGCGACCTGGCGAGACTTCGCCGGCATCGATTTCGTCTTCGCGCGCAAGGATCCGCCGGTCGATGCGCAATTCATCTACGACACGATGGTGCTCGAACTGGCCGAGCGCGAAGGCGTCGCCGTGGTGAACAAGCCGCAGGCGCTGCGCGACTGCAACGAGAAGCTGTTCGCGCTGCATTTCCCGCAATGCTGCGCGCCAACCGTGGTCGCCCGCACTGCCAGCGAGATCAAGCGCTTCGTCGCCGAACACGGCGAGGTCGTGCTGAAACCGCTCGATGGCATGGGTGGGCGCAGCATCTTCCGCTCACATCATCACGACCCGAATCTCAATGTGATCCTCGAAACCCTGACCGAAAATGGCCGTCAGTTCGCGATCGCGCAGAAGTTCATCCCCGAGATCACGGCCGGCGACAAGCGCGTGTTGCTGATCGACGGCGAACCGGTGGATTACGCGCTCGCGCGCATTCCGCAGGGCGACGAGTTTCGCGGCAATCTTGCCGCCGGCGGTCGAGGTGTCGGCGTTCCGCTGTCCGAACGCGACCGCTGGATCGCCGCCCAGGTCGGCCCGGAACTGGTTCGTCGCGGCCTGCGTTTCGTCGGCCTCGACGTGATCGGCGATTGGCTGACCGAAGTCAACGTGACCTCGCCGACCTGCGTGCGTGAACTCGACGCCGCGTTCGGCCTGAACATCGCCGGCACGCTGTTCGACCGTCTCGAATCCGCTCCCGGCCGATGAGTGCGACCGGCTCCGGCAGCGCCGATCGTCTCGGCGTCACCTTGCTGTTTTCGCTGGTCGCGCATGCGGTGCTCGCGCTCGGGCTGACGTTCGAGTTCGAAAAGCCGGCGCCGCGTCTGCCGACGCTGGATGTCGTCCTGGTGCAATCGGCAAACAGTGAAAAGCCCGACAAGGCCGACTTCATCGCGCAGGCGAACAACAGCGGCGGCGGCGATTCCGACAAGGCGCACCGCCCCGCGCAGCCGGTATCGAGCCCTTTGCCGAAGCCGCGCAGCGGCGTCGCTCCGGTGCCGCTGGAAGATGGAGCGCCGCAGCCGACGCCGCCGAGCCCGACCGACGTGCCGACGCGCAGGAAGTCGGACTTCAGCGTCACCACCGACCGCCAGGCGCCGGAAACGCCGGATCGGCCCAGCGAAAACCAGCGCGAAACCGAGCAGCGCAAGATGGAAATGGCCAAGCTCGCACAGGAGATCCAGAAGGATGCCGAGCAGTACGCGAAGCGGCCCAAGCGCAAGTACATCTCTGCCAACACGCAGGAATACGAGTTCGCCGCCTACATGCGCGCCTGGGTCGCACGCATCGAGCGCATCGGCAATCTGAACTACCCCGACGAGGCGCGCCGGGAGCAACTTCACGGTCAGTTGGTGCTGACCGTCGGCCTCGATCGCAGCGGCAAGATCAAGAGCATCGACGTGATCCAGTCGAGCGGCCACAAGGTGCTCGATGAAGCTGCGATCCGCATCACGCGGCTGGCCGAACCGTTTCCGCCGCTGCCGGAAACCCAGGAAAAGGTCGACGAGCTGTACATCTCGCGCACCTGGCAGTTTCTGCCCGGCGATATCCTGCGCAATCGCTGAACCGGAGCCATCGCATCGGCGCGGCGCGAATGCCTGCCGATGGCGATGCCACATGGCTCCCGTACAATGCCGCCATGCCCGAGTCGACCCCCCTCACCAACCAGTTGCTGATCGCGATGCCGGCGCTGCGCGATCCGAATTTCGCGCGCGGCGTGACCTTCCTGTGCCAGCACGGGGAGGATGGCGCGATGGGACTCATGATCAACCGTCTGTCCGAATACCGCCTCGGCGACGTGCTCGCGCAAATGAACATGCATTCGGAAATCCCAGACGTCATCGATGCACCGGTATTGATAGGCGGACCGGTCCAGCCCGAGCGCGGCTTCGTGCTGCATACGCCGACCGGCGACTGGGAATCCTCGTTCCGCATTTCCGAGCGCGTCAGCGTGACGACTTCACGCGACATTCTGGTTGCGATGGCGGCCGGCAACGGGCCGCGCCACGCAGTCGTCACGCTCGGCTATTCGGGCTGGAGTCCGGGTCAGCTTGAGCAGGAACTGTGCGACAACCACTGGCTGACCGCACCGGTGTCCGAGCGCGTGCTGTTCGAAACGCCGCTGGAAGATCGCTGGGAGGCGGCCGCCGGCCTGGTTGGCGTCAATCTCCTGCAGCTGGCCACCTATGCCGGCCACGCCTGAAACCACGCTCTCAACAGGCACCGGCAACGTCCTCGCGTTCGACTACGGTACACGCCTCATTGGCGTTGCGCTCGGCAACCGCGTGGCGGCCAGCGCGCGCGCCCTGACGACGCTTGCGAACGGAGACTGGGCGCGGCTCGATGCGCTCGTCGCCGATTGGCTGCCCGAACGCCTGGTCGTCGGCCTGCCGCTCGCGCTGGACGGCACCGAGCAGCCCATGACCCGCGCAGCACGTGAATACGCAGCGGCGCTCGAGCGCCGCTATCAACGTCCGGTCGCGCTCGTCGATGAGCGCCATACGTCGGGTGAAGCGGCACGCCGTTTCGCCGAACAGCGCGCGCGCGGCGAGGCGAGACGCAAGGACGCTGCCGCGATCGATGCGCTCGCGGCGCAGATCATCCTCGAGTCCTGGCTCGCAGATGGCGCTGCGTCGGCATCGGAAATTCCAGTCCAACCTTAGCGAGGGCGCATGTCCGCACCTGTTGAAGAGCACGACCGCCTGCGCCACCTGCTGACGCTGGAGGGGCTCGGCCGCCCGCGCATCGACGACCTGCTCGATCGCGCTGCAGGATTGCGTGCGCAGTTCCGCGCTGGCGCGAACCGGCTGCCACTGCTCGACGGCCGCACGGTGGTGAACCTGTTCTTCGAACCGTCGACCCGCACGCGCACCAGTTTCGAGCTTGCCGCGCGCCGGCTCGGCGCGCTGGTGGTGAATTTCGACATCGCAAGCTCGTCGACCAGCAAGGGCGAAACCCTGGAAGACACGCTGGCGACGCTGGAGGCGATGGACGCCGATGCGTTCATCGTGCGGCACAAGGAAAATGGCACGCCAGCGCGGCTTGCCCGGCATGCGCGGCGAGCTGCCATCCTGAATGCCGGCGACGGCAACCATGCGCATCCGACCCAGGGATTGCTCGATCTGTTGACGATCCGCGACCGCAAGGGTCGCGTCGAAGGTCTGAAGGTGACGATCTGCGGCGATATCAAACATTCGCGCGTCGCGCGCTCGGACATACACGGCCTGGTCGCCCTCGACGCCGCTGAAATCCGACTGTGCGGTCCGGCCACGCTGCTGCCTGCGCCCGAACAGTTTCCGCACTGCGGCCTTTACGACGATTTCGACGCTGCGATCGACGGCGTCGACATCGTCATCATGCTGCGTCTGCAGAAGGAGCGGATGGATAGCCTACCGGACCTCGACGAGACGACGTATTTCGCGCGCTACGGCCTCTCGCCCGCGCGCCTGGCCCGCGCCCATCGCGACGCAGTCGTGATGCATCCGGGGCCGATGAACCGCGGCATCGAGATCGCCTCCGCGGTGGCCGACGGCCCGCAATCGGCAATCCTCGATCAGGTCGCCAACGGCGTCTACGTACGCATGGCTGCGCTGCTGGAATTGCTGGACGGCTGAACCAGGCAGGGCGGTCACGCGTCGTCACAAGCCCTTGCGAGAGCCCTGCTAGACTTTCTGGCTGTTCGTCGGGGAGTGTTTGAGATGTACGCAAAACGAATGCGCGGCGGCGCCGTGCTCGCTGCGTGGCTGGCGATCGCCGGCTGCGGCAAGAACGCCGATGTGGACGCGCCGCTGGCGTTCGTGCCGGCCGACACGCCCTACGTGGCGGCCAATCTCGATCCGTTGCCGGATGTCACCGTGCAGCGCTGGGCGCAGCAGATGAAGGTCGCGTGGCCGCTGCTGTTCGGCAGCTTCGACCACGTATTGAACGAGCTTCAAAAGAAGGAACCGGACGCGGCGATCACGCGCGTTCTGCGTGCGCTGCTCGACGAACTGCGCGAGCGTGACAGCCCGGAGAAGTGGCAGCAGATCGGATTGGGTCCGAAAGTGCGTTCGGCGATCTACGGCGTCGGTCTGCTGCCGGTGTTGCGCATCGAACTCGTCGATGTGGACGCGTTCCGCGCCACCATCGCGCGCATCGAACAAAAGACCGGCGGCAAACTCGCTACCGCGAAGATCGGCGCGCAGGATATCTGGACGTTCGGCAGCGATGCCGTCCTAGGCATGATGGCGATCGAGGGGCGACATTTCGTCCTTACCGCGGTACCGGCCGGTGCCGACGAGGCACTGCGCCGCCGCGTGCTCGGCCTTGACCGCCCGTCGCAGACTCTCGCCCACAGTGGCGCATTGCCGGAACTCAACAAGGCGCGCGGCTACCTGGCGTATGGCAGTGGCTGGATCGATGTGCGGCGCACGTTGACCTTGCTGCTCGACGACCCCAGCGTCGCCACGCTTGCGCGCAGCCTCGGAGGACAGGCGCCCGTATTCGAGCCGGCGTGTCGCGCCGAGTTCGATCGCATCGCGGCGAACGCGCCGCGCCTCACGTTCGGTTACAGCGCGCTCGACGCGAATCGCATGGCATTCCAGGGACGTCTCGACCTGGCGCCCGCGATTGCGCAGTCGCTCGTCCGCATCACCGGCGCTCCGCCCGGCCCGTCGGCGAGCAAGGATGCACTGGCTGATTTCGGCTTCGCGCTGCCTCTGCTGAAGGCGCGCGACTTCTGGGTCGAGCAGGCTACTGCGGTGGCCAAGGCGCCCTTGCAGTGCGGCGTATTGGCGCCGCTCAACCAGAGTTTTGCCGACGCGAAGGCCAAGCTCGATCAGGTGATACCGCCACCGCTGTCCGATCTGACCGGCCTGCGCGCGACGATCAGCCGCTTTGTCTGGGCGGAGGGCACTGCGAAGCCCGACGTGTCCGGCGTCGTGCTGCTCGGCAGCAGCAATCCGGCCTTCCTGGTCAACCTGGCGCAAGTATCGGTACCGGGCCTGAGCAATGTGAAACTCGGCGCGGACGGCAAGCCGGTCGCCCTGCCCGCCGGTACTGTGCCGGCCGACATCGCCGGCGATCTCGAAGTGCACGCCGCGATGAGCGCCAACGCACTGGGCATCGCTGTCGGTAAGGGCGAGGAGGCGCGACTCGGTGCCGCCATCACCGCGCCAGCTGCGCCATCGGGTGTGCTGCTCGACGCCAGCTACAGCGGCGAAATCTATGCCTTGTTCGGCAGTCTGATCGGCCGCTTTGCCGAAGCGATGCCGCCTGAGCAGCGTGATCAGCTCGAATCGCAGCGCAAGCTGTACGCGTTCTACGCGACGTGGTTCAAGCGCTTCGACGCGCGCGTTTCGGTCGGCAACGAGGGCATCGACTTTCGCGAAAGCGTCGAATTCACCGCACCGTAGCGCGAATACACGCGGCCTCGACAACCGTTCGCCGCATTCACAGATCCGTCGCCAGCAGAAGGTCCAGATGCAGGCGGTCATCGAGCTGTGCCGCCGCGTTCGCGCGGCGCCACAGCTGCATCACTTCGTCAGGCTCGACGCAACGCGTGCGCGACCCATCGGGATGCAGTACGACGATCGCCGGATAAAGCTGTAGCAGCCGCCGCAGGTAATCGATCGGCGCCGTCGCCGTTGCGCGTTCGATCGCCCACGGATGGAATTCGCTGAGCAGCAGCGGACGCCAGCGCGTCAGCGTGCGCTCGAGACCGCGCAGAGCCAGCGGCTCCATCCCGGCGATGTCGAGCTTGACCAGATCGAGACGGCCGAGCGACGTCAACGCGTCGTCCAGCACGACGGTCGGAACACGCAGGACGCTGCTTCGCGAATCGCGCAAACGCTCGCCGGCGGCCGCGGGGCGCGCGCTGTTCGAGGTGGTCGGATGCGTGCGCAGCTCGATCGCGCCGACGCGGTCGGAGGCCGCTGCCGCGATGATTTCGATCTGTGCGATGCGATTGGCCTGCAGCGTGCGCGCCAGCAAGGCGCGGTTGGCAGGCACCGGCTCCACCGCGATGACGCGACCGCGTGCACCGACCAGCGTCGCCGCGAGCAGGCTCACGACGCCGATATTGGCGCCGACATCGAGCACCACGTCGCCTTCGCGCAGGCGCTCGCGCAGCACATCGGTGACGTGCGGCGCATAGGCGCTGCCGGCGAGCAGCGGCGCGCCGACGTGCGCATCGCTGGCTTTCACGTAGAGCCGATGACCGTCGGCGACGACCACCTGCGGTGGCTCGCCGTCGTTGACGACGAACCAGCGCCGGCCGCGCCAACCAGGCCCGGCGGCCGCGTCATCGAGCGCCAACAGCAGGCGCAGATCGGCATGGCGCCCCAGCCGCGCGAGCAGTTCGCGTTCCGGCAGCGCATGCATCTCGAACACCTCGCGACGGCGCCAGAGCAATCGCCGCAACGGATTCAGCCAGCGGTTCGAGGCGGCGCCGAACAGGCGGCCGCGCAGGCTTGCGTCCGCCTCGTCGACGAAATGAAACACGGCGACACCGCCCGGCGCGAGCACGCGGAAAAATTCCTCGACGTAGCCGGCCGCGAGAGTGGTCGGGATATGCTGCAGCGTGATGTGCGAGAAGACGAAGTCGACGCTGGCGTCGGCGACGCCCTCGATGCGAGGCGATGCGTTCTCGCGAAATTCGATGTTGCCGATGTCGGTGTTCAGTTCGCGCGCGGCGGCGATCATGCTGGCCGACACGTCGATGCCGACCACCTGGTCGAAATGCGCCGCGAGCGCACGCGACAGGCGGCCGACGCCACAGCCGAAGTCGAGTGCAAGTTCGCGCTGCCGTGGCCAGCCTTGCGCGGCGAGCGCACCGAGCTGGGTGTCGATCTCGAGGCGGCCGGTAGCGAAGAATTCATCGGCCTGCCAGCGTCCACCGCGTTTGTCCGCCTGCGAAAGCACGGCCCACAACGGATCGTCGCGGCCCAGCGAGTGCCACACGCGGCGCAGGCGGTCGAGCTCGCTCATCGGCGCGATGCGTGAATCAAGGCAGCGCATTCACCAAACGCGCGACTCGCCGGTACGCCGGCACGCCAGAAAATCAGATCCACTTCAGCTTGACTTCCAACTCCGACGCCCGCTCAGCGATGGTCGGTCTCGACCAGCTCGACGCCGTCGAGCCCCTGGCTCAGCGTGTGCGCGTCACCCCCCTGGGCGAGCTTGATCTTGAGGCGTACTTCGTTCGCCGAGTCGGCGTGGCGCAGCGCGTCTTCGTAGCTGATTTCGCCGGCCTGGTACAGCTCGAACAGGCTCTGGTCGAACGTGCGCATGCCGAGGTTGGTAGATTCCTTCATGACGTCTTTGAGCTTGTGGATATCGCCCTGACGGATGTAGTCGGCCACCAGCGGCGTGCCCAGCATGACCTCCATCGCGACGCGCCTGGACTTGCCGTCCGGCGTCGGGATCAGCTGCTGAGCAACCACGCCCTTGAGGTTCAGCGAGAGGTCCATGAACAGCTGTGAACGGCGGTCTTCGTTGAAGAAATGGATGATGCGATCCATCGCCTGGTTGGCGTTGTTCGCATGCAGCGTGCACAGGCACAAGTGGCCGGTCTCGGAGAAGTTGATCGCGTGTTCCATCGTCTCGCGCGTGCGCACCTCGCCGATCATGATCACGTCCGGCGCCTGGCGCAGCGTGTTCTTCAGCGCGTTCTCCCAGCTGTCGGTGTCGATACCGAGTTCGCGCTGGGTGACGATGCAGCCCTCGTGCTTGTGCACGTACTCGATCGGGTCCTCGATCGTGATGATGTGTCCGGTCGAGTTCTGGTTGCGATAGCCGATCAGTGCGGCGAGCGAGGTCGATTTGCCGGTGCCGGTCGCGCCGACGAAGAGGATGATGCCGCGCTTGGTCATCGCGAGCGACTTCACGATCGCCGGCAAGCTCAGTTCCTCGATCGTCGGGATGCGTGTCTCGATACGGCGCAGCACCATGCCGACGCAGTTGCGCTGGTAGAAGCAGGACACGCGGAAGCGGCCCACGCCGGTTACTGCGATCGCGAACTGGCACTCGTGGGTCTTCTCGAACTCCTCGCGCTGCGAGGGTGTCATCACGTTCAAGACCATATCGCGCGACTGCTGCGGCGTCAGCGCGTTCTGCGTGATCGGCGCGATGCGCCCGTTGACCTTCATCGACGGTGCCACGCCGGCGGTGATGAACAGGTCCGACGCCTTCTTGTGCGTCATCAATTTGAGATACGACGTGAAATCGACGCTGCTCATGAACTATCCCCCGATCCGGCCGCTGCCGGCGCTGCGGCATATTACACCGCGGCGCATCCAGCCCGGCGTGACCGCCGCACGTTTGCGCGTGTCGCGCCGCCACGGGTCTGGCCACGTTCGAGTGCAGCTCCGCGGCGATTTCAGTACCTGACCGCATCGACGGCCGAACAGGACGCGTTGCGGTCGCATGCCGGCATTAGCCCTCGCGCCTGCGCCCAACTCAGGCGTTCCTGCGGAAATAGGCGAACGCAGCAACGGCCAGTATCAGCGGCGGAATCATGTTCGCGATCGCCGGATTCAGACTGTAGACCGCGCCCAGGCTGACGATCGCGCTCTGCAGGAACTGGAACCCGAGAGCGACCACGATGCCGAGGAACAACCGTTTCGACAAGCCGCCGCTGCGCAGCGCACCGAATGCGAACGGCACCGCGCAGAACGCCAGTGTCAGCACGTTGAGCGGATAGAACAGGCGCGCCCAGTACGCACCGACGAAGCTGGAGGCGTCCTGGTGGTTGCGGTCGAGATAGGCGATGTTGCGGTCGAGATCGCGCAGCGGCATGTACTGCGTCTGCACGATGCCGAGCGAAAGCAGATGCGGATCGAGCCCCGAATGCCAGCTGGTTTGCGGCTGCACCGTGCTGGCCACGGCGGCCTCGCTGAATTCAGTGCGGCGTACGTTGTGCAATGTCCAGTCGGTCTGCGTATGCACGGCGCCGTCCGCCAGCGAGAATGCACGCAGGCGGCCGTCGGGATCGAACTCGAACACGCGCACGCCGCCCAGCTCGACATCGCCGTTGCTGCCATGGGTACGCGCGCTGCGCGCGCTGATGACGTTGTCGCCGTCGCGCGCCCACAGCTTGCCGCCCTTGGCCAGCGCGACATCCTTCGACTTGGCCGCGAGCTGCAGGGTCTGCGCCTTGCGCTCGCCATACGGACCGACGGTCTCGCCTACCACGACGACCGCGATCATGAGGATGCTCAGGCCGAGCACGACCGAAGCGCAGATGCGCAACTTCGAAAGCCCGGCCGCGCGCAACGCGGTCAGCTCGCCGCTGTTGGCCAGGCCGCCGAGCCCCATCAGGCTGCCGATCAGCGCCGCATAACCGAACAGGTCGTAAAAGCGCCGCGGCACCGTCAGCAGCACATAGCTTGCCGCCTTGGCCAGCGTGTATTGGCCCTGGCCGACGTCGTTGAGCTCGACGATGAAGATGCGAAAGGCCGTGAGCGCGACGATCGTGATCCAGGTCATGCCGACCGAGGTCAGCACGGCCATCGCGACCAGGCGGTCGACCCGCTTGAACATTGGCCAGCGCATCAAGTGGCCCTCGCGGTGCGCGGCCGCTTCAGGCGCTGGCTGCTCCACAGCAGCCAGAGCGCGATGCCGATCGCCGGCACATACACCCACCACAAGCCGAAGCCCATCGCGAGCTTGCCCTGACTGAGCCAGGAACGCCCGAACAACAAGCCGTTGTAGTAGATCAGCCAGGTCAGCAAGGCAATCAGCAAACGCGCATAGCGCGGCTCGCGCGGGCTCGATTTCGACAACGGCAAGGCGAGCAGGGTCAGCACCAGTGCCGACAGCGGCGCTGCCAGGCGCCAGTGCAATTCCGCGCGCATGATCGGATCGCCCGGCGACGCCAGCAGATCGCCAGTCGGTGCCGACCGTTTGGCCGCGGTGTCGTTGTTTTCATCGTCGCTGTCGGGCAGCTTGATGTCATTGCGTTCGAAGCGCATCACGCGATAGTCGTCCTCGCCAAGCTTGCCCTCCACGCGGAAACCGTCCAGCAGCGCCATGTAGCGACCGATGCCGTCGGCATCGTGATACAGGTAGCCGTGCGTCGCGGTGATCACATCGATGCGCGTCTTGCCGGCCTCTTTGTTGTCGGGCCGCTCGTTCTCGATGAACATGCGCTTGAACTCGGTGCCGTCGGCCGACATTTCGCCGACGTAGATCTGGCCGTCACGACCCGGCAGGTCGACGAACTTGCCCGGCTCCAATCCGGCCACGATCAGAGAACGGCTCGCCTCCTGCATGAGTTGCTGCGACAGCCGATCCGCGGCTGGGCCGAGCCAGAACGAAACCAGTCCGAGCAGCAGCATCGCCGGCAGCACGAACAGCAGCAGGGGACGGATCAAGCCGGTCAGATCGAGACCGGACGACTGCAGCACGGCCATTTCGCTGTCGCGCCAGAGCCGGCCATAGGCCAGCAGCACGCCGAGCAGGGTCGCCAGCGGCATCAGGATCGTCAGCGTACCGACGGTGCGCAGGCCGATCAGGGTGAACAACAGATCGGCAGGAATGCGCCCGCGCGCTATTTTCGCGAGCAGTTCCGCGACGGCGCCACCGACCAGCACCAGCAGGAGGATGACCGTGGCGGCGAGGAAACTCGTCGTCACCTCGCGCAGCAGGTAGCGGTCGATGATGCGCGGTCGCAACAGGTCGAACGCGCGCTGGACGAGGGAGCTTTGTCTTAGAATGGCAGGCTTCATGCGTGTGCGGGTGGCGTTGCGGGCGATATCCGTCTGCAGCGAACGGCCCGCGGCGGCCTCTGACCGGATCGAACCGGCGCAGTTCCGCCGACCGCGCAGTGTAACCGCGCGCGCGCCCAGATCGTCCGAAAACTGCCCGGGACCCTCGATGACCCTGAAGTTCAGCCTCACCGCCGACGCGCCGGAAAGCGCCGCCACCCCCTGCATCGTCGTCGGGCTGTACGAAGATCGCGTGCTGACCAGCGCTGCGGCTCGCGTCGACGACAAATCCGGCGGCGCGATCAAGCGCCTCATCGACAGTGGCGACGCGACCGGCAAGCCCGGCAGCACGACGCTGCTGTTCGACGTGGCCAATATCGCCGCTACCCGCGTGCTCGTGGTCGGCCTCGGCGAGCAGAAGAAATTCGATGCGGCCGGTTTCAATCGCGCGGCCACGGATGCCGCGCGCGTTCTGAAGACCCTGCCGATCGACGCGGCAATCTCGTATCTGGCCGACGTCGACGTGCCGGGACGCGACGCCGCCTGGAAGCTGCGCACCGCCGCACTCGCCGCGGACCAGCAGGCGTACCGCTACACGGCGACGTTCAAGCCGAAGGAAGCGGCGAAGACGCCGCAGCTCGACGCCATCGCCTTTGCCGCCCCAACGAAGGATGCCAAGGCCGAGCGCGCCTTGATCGAAGCCGGCGCGATCGCCAACGGCGTGCGCTTCGCGCGCGAACTCGGCAATCTGCCACCGAACGTCTGCAACCCGGCCTGGATCGCGACGCAGGCGAAGCAGATTGCCGATGCGCACGCCGGTGTCACCCTCGAAGTGCTCGAGCGCGAAGACATGCAGAAACTTGGCATGGGCTCGCTGCTCGGCGTCGCTCGGGGTTCGGCGAATCCGCCCAAACTCATCGTGCTGCAGTGGCAGGGCAAGGATGACAAGAGCAAACCCTATGTGCTGGTCGGCAAGGGCATCACGTTCGACAGCGGCGGCATCTCGCTCAAGCCCGGCGCCGGCATGGAAGAGATGAAGTTCGACATGTGCGGCGCGGCCGGCGTGCTCGGAGCGTTCGTCGCCGCGGTCGAATTGAAACTCGCGTTGAATCTGGTCTGCATCGTGCCGGCGGTCGAGAACATGCCGGACGGCAATGCGTACCGCCCGAGCGACATCCTGACCAGCATGTCCGGCCTCACCATCGAAGTGCTCAACACCGACGCGGAAGGTCGTTTGATCCTGTGCGACGCGCTGACCTATGCGCAGAAATTCGATCCCGAAGTCATCATCGATGCGGCCACGCTGACCGGCGCTTGCGTCGTCGCGCTCGGTAAGCACGCCTCCGGCCTGATGACCAAGGACGACGAGCTCGCCGACCAATTGCTCGCCGCCGGCACCGTCACGCATGACCGCGCCTGGCGCCTGCCGCTGTGGGACGAGTACCAGAGCCAGCTCGAATCCGGTTTCGCCGATGTCGCCAACATCGGCGGCAAGTATGCCGGCGCCATCACGGCCGGCTGCTTCCTCGCGCGCTTCACCAATGGCCGTCGCTGGGCGCATCTGGATATCGCCGGCACCGCCTGGGATGAAGGCCGCAAGGGTCTCGCGACCGGCCGCCCGGTGCCGCTGCTGACGCAGTACCTGATCGATCGCGGCACGTGAATACGCCCGCGCCCGATACGCGAAAACAGAAACACGGCGCGCTGATCGCGTTGATCGGCGTATCGTTTGTGCTCGGCATCGTCGATGCCGCGCTGACGCTGCCGTCGAGCGAAAGCGGTGCGCGCCTGGCGTACACGCTGGTCGGCAATATTGCGCTGCTGATCCTCGGCTTCCGCTGGCTGCAGCTCGACGCGCGCGAACTCGACATCCGCCGGCCGTTGTGGCTCAACGTCGGCATCGTCCTGCTCGCCGCGGTGTTCGTACCGTACTACCTGTACAAGACGCGTCCGGCCGGACGCCGCCTGCCCGCCATAGGCGGATTCTTCGGCGTCGTCTTCGGCTGCATGCTCGCCACGGCGGTCGGCGCATTGGCGATGAGCCTGATTTCCGGTACCCCGCCGACACCTTGAATCCATGCCACGCGCCGACTTCTACCTGATCGACAAGCCGCGTTTTCGCGACGACCCGCTGCTGCTGGTGTGCGAGCTCGCCAAACGCGCGTTCGCCGGCGAACAGCCGACGCTGATCCTCGCGCGCTCGCGCGAGCAGGCCGAGACGCTCGACGAAAAACTCTGGGAATTCGATGAAAACGCGTTCATTCCGCACCAGATCGTCGGCGACGGCGACGACGACGCGGTCACCGCAGTACTGATCGTGCCACCGGACGCGGCGACACCGGATCGCAGCTTGGTCATCAACCTGCGCGACGAGTGCGCAGCGGGTTTGTTCGAGCGCGTGCTCGAGGTCATACCAGCCGACGAAGCCGAGCGGCTAGGTTCACGCGAGCGCTGGAAGACATACCGGCAGGCCGGCTTCGAAGTGGCGAAGCACGACATGTAGGAGCGCGTCTGCGCACGGTGGGCGCGAATCGGTGGCGGACGCGTTGCGACTGCCATCGCGCGCTGGCGCCTACTTGGTCCCGAAGAATCGATCACCGGCATCGCCGAGGCCCGGCACGATGTAGCCATGTTCGTTGAGCCCCTGATCGATCGCAGCGGTGTAGATTGCTACTTCAGGATGATGTTCGCGCAGATGCGCGATGCCTTCGGGACAGCTCACCAGGCAGACGAAGCGAATTGAACGCGGCTCCGTCTCCTTGACCCGATTCAAGGCGGCAACGGCGGAATGGCCGGTCGCCAGCATTGGATCGACCACGATGGCGTCGCGCTCGTGCATGCCGCGCGGCATCTTGAAGTAGTACTCGACGGCAGCCAGCGTATGCGGGTCGCGCGCGAGGCCGACGTGGCCGACGCGTGCGCCGGGCACCACGCTGAGCATGCCGTCGAGAATGCCGATGCCGGCGCGCAGGATCACCACGAAGACGGTCTTCTTGCCGTCGATCAGCCGCCCGGTCATGGCCGCGACCGGCGTTTCGATCGCGACCTCGTGCATCGGCAGGTCGCGCATGACTTCATAGGCCATCAATGCCGACAGCTCGCCGAGCAGGCGGCGGAAATCGCTGGTGCTGGTCGATTTCCGGCGCAGCAGGGTCAGCTTGTGCTGCACCAGCGGATGCTCGATCACGTGGACGGCGGCAGTCATCGCGGCGATTCCTCGGGCGTTCGCGGAAGATAGCGCCAAAAGATAGCGCGTCTGGGCCGCATCTCGCTCGTCGCCTACAATATGCGTCCTCCTCCCTCAGTCAGGCGTCGTGCGCGAGCACCGCCACGGATGTTTGTGCCCATGGACAAGAGTTTCGAACCCGCGCCGATCGAATCGAAGTGGTATGCGCACTGGGAGGCGCAGGGATTGTTCAAGCCTGCTGCCAGCGGTGAGCCGTACTGCATCCTGCTGCCGCCGCCGAACGTGACGGGCACCCTGCACATGGGTCACGCGTTCCAGCAGACGATCATGGACGCACTCACGCGCTACCACCGCATGCGCGGCTTCAGAACGCTGTGGCAGGGCGGCACCGACCACGCCGGTATCGCGACGCAGAAGATCGTCGAGAACCAACTCGCCGCACAGGGCAAGACGCGCCACGACCTCGGCCGCGAGCAGTTCATCCGGCGCGTGTGGGAATGGAAAGAGGAATCCGGCTCGACGATCACGAACCAGATGCGCCGCCTCGGCGCCTCGGTCGACTGGTCGCGCGAGCGCTTCACGATGGACGAGGGTTTGTCCGCGGCCGTGCGCCGCGTGTTCGTGACCTGGTATCGCGATGGGTTGATCTATCGCGGCAAGCGTCTTGTGCACTGGGATCCGGTGTTGATGACGGCCGTGTCGGATCTCGAGGTCAACAACGAGGAGAAGGACGGCTCGCTGTGGTCGATCCGCTATCCCG
>JBDTYM010000041.1:0-35320 GCA_040005635.1 Dokdonella sp.
CGACGTAGACAGCCAGCCACTGCGCGTGCGTCGCGCTCGCCATGCGCCGCGCCGCGCGCACGAGCCGTGCGGACAGCGGATCCGGGCCGACGCAGACGAGTACGCGATCGGTGGTCGCCCACGTGGCCGAAATCGCATGATGATCTCGGTACTCGCGCAACGCTGCGTCGACGCGATCGGCCGTCGCGCGCAACGCGAGTTGGCGCAGCGCAATCAGGTTGCCCTTGCGAAAGAAACTTTCAGCCGCCTGACGCGCCTTGTCCTGCACGTAAACCTTGCCTTCGGCCAGGCGCTCGAGCAATTCGTCCGGCGTCAGGTCGACCAGCTCAACATCGTCGGCTGCCGCGAACACCTGATCGGGTATGGTCTCGCGCACCTGCACGCCGGTGATCTGCGCGACGACATCGTTGAGGCTCTCGATGTGCTGCACATTGACCGTCGTGTAGACGTCGATGCCGGCACTCTGCAGTTCCTCGACGTCTTGCCAGCGCTTGGGATGACGTGCACCGGGGTGATTGCTGTGCGCGAGCTCGTCGACCAGCAGCAGTTGCGGGCGCCGCGCGAGCGCACCATCGAGATCGAATTCGGTCAGCGTGAGGCCGCGATGCTCGAGCTGCAGCGGCGGCAGGATATCCAGGCCCTGCAGCAGGGCTTCGGTAGCGGGGCGGCCATGCAGTTCGACATAGCCGACGACGACATCGACGCCGTCGTCGCGCTGGCGCCGCGCGGCCTCGAGCATCGCATAGCTCTTGCCGACGCCGGCGGTGGCGCCGAAGAAGATTTTCAGGCGGCCGCGGCGCGCGCGTGCGTCCTCGTCCTGCACGCGCGCAAGCAGGGCGTCGGGGTCGGGGCGTTGCTCGGGACGACTCGCGGCCACGGCTGATTCTCGCACGCTCAGCCGGGGCGCGCGGCGAGCGCGAACTCCAGGTTGCGGCGGATGCGCTCCTGCTCGCCTGGCGGCAGGCGCGGATCGACCAGCAGTTCGCGGCACAGCTGCGCGCTCGCTGCGCGCTCGTCGCAGTAGTACAGCGCGATCGACAGTTCGTCGCGCCCGCGCCAGTCGTAGACCGTGCGGTCGATGAACAGCACATCGTCCGGCAAGGGCGTCACCGTGGCGATTTGGGCGAAGTCGCGCGCGAGAACATGACGCTGCTGCAGGCGGCAGTAGCGCGCGAGTTCGCACATCGTCTCGGCACGCGTGGGTCGGAAATCATGGGCGTCGAGGTAGGCGTAGATCACCTCGGCCGGCGCGTTGCCCAGCCGCTCCTTCAGAACGGCGATCTGCAATTTGGAAAAGTACACTTCTTCCGCCCAGCCGCCCATGGCCGCGCGCGTCCGGTAGGCGTCGAGCGCTTCGGCGCTCTGGCCGGCATCACGCAGGCTCTGTGCTAGATAAAACGCATAGCGCGCATTGCCGGGTTCATCGGCGAGCGCGCGCCGCAAGACGTCGGCGTCGCGCGAGAATTTGTCCCGCAGCGACTGCTGGCTGCGCGCGCCATCGCTGAACACGCGTATACGCAGGCCTGGCAGGAATCGCGCGGCGGCGGCATCCGGCGAATTGAGCGCCTCGTGCAGGACCCCGAGCCATTCCCATCGCCCGTCCAGGCGCGGCACCGCGACGCGCCGATAACGCGTGTCGCCGTAGACGAGTTCGAGTAAGTAGCCCGGCGCGTCTAGCGCCGGCCAGGCAAAGCCGGCGTCAACGTCGATCACCTCGTCGGCATCGATGATCAGCGCGTAGTCGCCGTAGTGGCGCGCCAGTTCGAGTGCCTGGTTTCTGTTGGTGGCGAAGTCGACCCATGGCCGC
This sequence comes from Dokdonella sp., assembly GCA_040005635.1. Taxonomy (GTDB): domain Bacteria; phylum Pseudomonadota; class Gammaproteobacteria; order Xanthomonadales; family Rhodanobacteraceae; genus Dokdonella_A. The sequence goes on from JBDTYM010000041.1 coordinate 1,808, forward strand.
TCGATCAGCTCGCCGGGAAGATCGGCCAGCGTGCGCCGGACGATCGCCTGCGTGCCGTCGTGCGAACCGGTGTCGGCAATCGCCCAGGCATGGATGTACGGGCGCAGCGAACGCAGGCAGCGTTCGATCACGGCCGCCTCGTTCTTCACGATCATGGAAAGGCAGATGCGCATGCGCGGGCAGTTCGAGGGTCTGGTCGGAATGAGGCCATGCGCTCACTCGCTGCGCGAGCACGCCGACTTGCCCGCGTCGTCGTCAGCAGGCGCACGTGTCGGACAAGCGAGGATCCGATAGTAGCCAAACTGCGGCGCGCAGGAAAACGGCTGTTCGCCACGCCTCCACCTGAAGCGTCCACGCGATGACTCGAGGATGGATGTCAAGTGCCCCGCGACGAAAGAAATCGCAGGGCACCCACGCGCTCAATGCGTGTCGTCCAATGCAAGGTTCAGTTTCAACACGTTCACTCGCGGCTCGCCTAGGACGCCGAGCTGGCGGCCTTCGGTGGCCGCGATCACCAGCGCGTCGACCCGCGCCTTCGTCAGGCCGCGCGTGCGGGCGACACGGGCTGCCTGGTAAGCCGCGGCGGCCGGCGAGATGTGTGGATCGAGTCCGCTGCCGGACGCGGTCACCAGGTCAACCGGCACCGGCGCGGCATTTCCGGGATCGGCGGAACGCAATGCATCGATGCGTTGCCTGACGGCGTCGGTCAGCGCGCTGCTGGTCGGACCAAGATTGGAGCCGCCCGATGAGGCCGAGTTGTCAGCGAACGGCGCGGTGGCCGACGGGCGGCTCCAGAAGTACTTCGGATCCGAGAACGCTTGCCCGACGAGTTCCGAACCGAGCGGCTTGCCTGTGCGTTCGATCACGCTGCCGTTGGCTGTCCGCGGAAACAGCCCTTGAGCGAGGCCCGTCACGGCCAATGGGTAGAAGATACCCGTGACGGCGGTCAACGCGATAAGCATCACGATGGATTGGCGAATGATCTTGCCCATGACTGTCTCCGGTTCTCGTTTAGAACGTGCCCTGCAGCATCACGAAGCTGCGGGTTCCGCCGGTGCTGCGCGTATCCATGGCGTTCGTGAAGCTGGCCGTGCGGCCGTAGAACGCGTCGTTGTTGGCATAAGTGGCGCCCACGCTGGCCGACCAGTGCGGGTGGAACTGATATTTCAATGTTGCACCGAAGTCGGTGTAGTCCGGATTGACGGCGCCGTTCGCGAGAGGCAGCACCAGATACGTCGGAATGTCGGTGCGCCCGGCATGCAGGGCGAGGCTCCACTGCTCGTTGAACGGAATCGCTGCATTCAATTCGATATAACCGGTACCCTTGGAATCGTCCCGATAGCCCTGTTCGATATCGATGCCGAAGTAGTCCGTCAATGCGCGCGAGTATTTCAGCGTCAGCCACTTCCAGGTCAGTGCCGCATTCGCTTCGACGGTGTTGAATGTGCGCGACGACAGGCCGACGTTGTCCAGGTTGCCGCGAGGATAGAGATAGCTGTACAGCCCGACGCGCCACGACCAGTCGTCGTTGATCGCCACGCCATAGTTCGCGTAGAGGTCGAGTTCGAGTGCGGCACCGGGGTAGCTCCTGTCGCTGATGCTTGACCCCCAGAAGCCGGCGGCGAAGCCATTCTTCATGGTCAGATCGCCGCCTCCCTGGATGGCCGGGCCACCCCAGGTTTGAGTCAGGCCACGGAAAACATAATCGGAGGCCAGCGCGATATTGCCGGTAACCGAATAGGCGGCCGCGTCGGTCGCGGGATCGGCTGCCTGCGCGAACACCGCAGCGGGCAAAGCGGTCGCGCCGAGAAGTGCCGCCAGCGTGATGGATTTGTTCATGAAGCTCCTCAAGGTCGATTGATATGGCGCAAGCGCGGCGCCGCCGTTCAGATGCCGGCGTAGCCGCCGAGGCAGTAGTCGTCGTGGTCGTCCGTCGTGGCCGCGGCAGCGGGTGCCACCAAAGTGGTCAGGCGGACCTGCCACTGGTTCGAGTCAGGCGCCGGTCCAGGCGCATAGTCGTCGTCGTTGGAGGCGCAGCCGGTCTCCGGCTCGATGGCCTCGATCGCAGGCGACGGGTAAACGGTTCGAAGCAGATGTGTGCGCACGATGCTCCTCACGCCAAGCCGCAGGCGACCAGCAGCATGTCGATCGCCTTGATACCGATGAAGGGAACGGCGAGGCCAACCAGGCCGAATACCAGCAGGTTCCTGCGCAGCATCTGCGCCGCGCTCATCGCCTGGTAATGCACACCCTTCAGCGCGAGCGGAATCAGCACGATGATGATCAGCGCATTGAAGATTACTGCTGAGAGGATGGCACTCTGGGGCGTGGCCAGGTGCATGACGTTGAGCGCGTTCAGCGCCGGATAGGTGCCGGCAAATGCGGCCGGAATGATCGCGAAATACTTGGCCACGTCATTGGCGATCGAGAACGTGGTCAGCGATCCACGCGTGATCAGCATCTGCTTGCCGATCTCGACGACCTCGATCAGCTTGGTCGGGTTGGAGTCGAGGTCGACCATGTTGCCGGCCTCTTTCGCAGCCTGCGTACCGGTGTTCATCGCGACCGCGACATCGGCCTGCGCCAGCGCGGGCGCATCGTTGGTGCCGTCGCCGCACATCGCGACGAGACGGCCCTCGGCCTGGATGTCGCGGATCAGCTTGAGCTTGGCCTCCGGCGTCGCTTCGGCGAGGTAGTCGTCGACGCCGGCTTCGGCCGCGATCGACGCTGCCGTCAGCGGGTTGTCGCCGGTGATCATGATCGTCTTGATGCCCATGCGGCGCAGTTCGGCGAAGCGTTCGCGGATGCCGCCCTTGACGATGTCCTTGAGTTCGATCACGCCGAGCGCACGCGCATTCTCGGCGACGATCAGTGGCGTACCACCCTTGCGTGCAATGTCCTCGGCGATTTTCAGGACGGCAGGCGGCAGTTCGCCGCCGAGCGAAGCCAGGTGGTTCCTGATCGCGTCGATCGCGCCCTTGCGGATCTTGCTGTCGCCGGCATCGACTCCGGACATGCGCGTCTGCGCGGTGAACGGTACGAACACGATGCCGCTGCTGGCGACCTGGCGTTCGCGCAGGCCGTATTTTTCCTTCGCCAGCACGACCACGCTGCGGCCCTCCGGCGTTTCGTCGGCCAGTGAGGCGAGCTGCGCGGCGTCGGCCAGCGCATTCGGATCGACGCCGGGTGCCGCATGGAACGCGACCGCCTGGCGGTTGCCGAGCGTGATGGTGCCGGTCTTGTCGAGCAGCAGCACATCGACGTCGCCAGCGGCCTCGACCGCGCGACCCGACATCGCGATGACGTTGGCCTGGATCATGCGGTCCATGCCGGCGATACCGATCGCAGAAAGCAGGCCGCCGATCGTGGTCGGAATCAGGCAGACCAGCAGGGCGACCAGCACCGTGATGGTGACCGGGTCGCCATGGCCGGCGCTGTTGACCGCGTACAGCGAATACGGCAGTAGCGTCGAGCAGGCGAGCAGGAAGATCAGGGTGAACTTGGCCAGCAGGATTGTCAGCGCGATCTCGTTCGGCGTCTTGCGCCGGCTCGCGCCTTCGACCATCGCGATCATGCGATCGAGAAAGCTTTCGCCGGGATTGCTGGCGATGCGCACGACGATCCAGTCCGACAGTACCTTCGTGCCGCCGGTGACCGAGCTGCGGTCGCCGCCGGATTCGCGAATGACCGGAGCGGATTCGCCCGTGACTGCGCTCTCGTCGACCGAGGCGGCGCCATCGATGACTTCGCCGTCACCGGGAATCGCCTCACCGGCCTTGACGATCACCAGGTCGCCCTTGCGCAGGTCCGACGCGGAAACCAGGGTGATCTGATTGCGCTTGTCGGGCGCGGCAAGCTTGTGCGCGACGACATCGCGGCGCGCGCCGCGCAACGAGGCGGCCTGCGCCTTGCCGCGGCCCTCCGCGATGGCTTCGGCAAAGTTTGCGAAGAGCAGCGTGAACCAGAGCCAGACCGCAACCCAGAAGATGAAGCCGGTCGGCGCCTCGCCATGGCCGGCCAGCGCCTGCAGCCAGAGGCCGGTCGTCAGCACGCTGCAGACGAATACGACGAACATCACCGGGTTGCGGAATTGTTGGCGCGGGGACAGCTTGCGGAAGGCGTCGAGGATGGCAGGAACCATCAAGTCCTTGCTCAACGCGCTAGTGCGGGTGGAAGTAGTCATGGCTGTTTTCGCTACGTGATGTTTGAGGTCGGCGTCATTCCCGCGAAAGCGGGGATCCAAATGCCGTTGATCTGGAGCACTTTGGATTCCCGCTTTCGCGGGAATGACGTCCTATGAGTGGGAAGGTCGTTCGTGCGGTGCCAGCTCAATGTCCAAACGCGCTCAGTTGCTCGGCAATCGGCCCTAGCGCGAGCGCGGGCAGGAAGGTCAGCGCGCCGATAACGATGACCGTGCAGGCGAGCAGGACGACGAACAGCGGCGTATGCGTCGGCAGCGTACCGGCCGAGACCGGCACGCGTTTCTTCGCCGCAAGCGCGCCGGCGATCGCGAGCATGCCGATGGCGAGCGGGAAGCGCGCGAGGAACATCACGATGCCGAGCAGCACGTTCCAGAACGGCGTGTTTGCCGAGAGGCCAGCGAATGCACTGCCGTTGTTGTTCGACGCCGACGACAGCGCGTAGAGGATTTCGCTGAAGCCGTGGATACCAGGATTTGCGATACCGGCAACGCCGCCTGGCGCGAGCACCGCGATCGCGGTACCGACGACGACCAGCGCGCACGGAATCAGCACGACCAGGCTCGCCATCTTCATTTCGTAGGCTTCGATCTTCTTGCCGAGATACTCCGGCGTGCGCCCGACCATCAGGCCGGCGATGAACACTGCCACGACGGCAAACGCGAGCATGCCGTACAAGCCCGAACCGACTCCGCCAAAGATGACTTCGCCAAGCTGGATCATCCACATCGGCACGAGGCCGCCGAGCGGCGTGAACGAGTCGTGCATCGCGTTGACGGACCCGTTCGAGGCCGCGGTCGTCGCGGTCGCCCACAGCGTCGAGTTGACGATGCCGAAGCGCACTTCCTTGCCTTCCATGTTGCCGCCTGCCTGCACGGCGGACGCCAGCTGATCCGCACCCAGGGAGGAGAGTGCAGGATTGCCCGCTTGTTCTGCAGCCGTGCAGGCGAGCAGCAGGGGCACAAAGATCACGAGCATGGTGGCGAGCAGCGCCCAGCCCTGGCGGCGGTCGCCGACCATCGCACCGAAGGTGTAGCAGAGCGCGGCGGGCAGCAGCAGGATCGCGAGGACTTCGAAGAAGTTGCTCAGCGGTGTTGGATTCTCGTACGGATGCGCCGAGTTGACGTTGTAGTAGCCGCCGCCATTGGTGCCGAGCTGCTTGATCGCAATCTGCGACGCCGCAGGACCCAGCGGCAGCGACTGCTCGTTGACCGTCGACTCCTTCGTCACGTCCTTGCCGGCCGCATCCTTCTGCGTGTTGCCGTCGGCATCCTTGACGGTTTCGCTCGCGGTCGTCGTCTGCAGCAGCGGCACCGTCGCATACGGCTTGAAGTTCTGCGGCACGCCCTGCGAGGTGAGCAGCAGCGCAAGCAGCAGCGACAGCGGCAGCAGCACGTACAGCGTGCAGCGTGTCATGTCGACCCAGAAATTGCCGATGCCGCTGGCGCTCTTGCGTACGAAGCCGCGGATCAGCGCGATCAGCACGGCGACACCAGTGGCGGCCGAGAGGAAGTTCTGCACGGCAAGACCGAGCATCTGCGTCAGATAGCTCATCGTCGACTCGCCGCCGTAGCCCTGCCAGTTCGTGTTGGTCGCGAAGCTGATCGCGGTGTTCATCGCGGAATCGGGACTGACCGCGCCGAAACCCTGCGGATTCAGTGGCAGCCATTGCTGCGTGCGTTGCAGTAGATAGACAACGAGCAAGCCGAGCACGTTGAACACGAGCATGGCCAGCGCATAGCGCTTCCAGCTCATGTCCTCGTCAGGCTTGATGCCGGCGACGCGATACAACACGCGTTCGATCGGCGCGCCGAGGCGCGTCACCCGATTCGGTGTTTCGGCGAACACCAGCGCCATGAAAGCGCCCAAGGGTTTCACCAGCAGCAACAGGACGACCAGGAACAGGCCGAGCTGCAGGTAGTCATTCGTGCTCATTCGAACCACTCCGGTTTCAGCAGTGCAACGGTCAAGTAGATACAGAGGGCCAGCGCGATCAGCGCGGCAATGCCTTGGATGAGGCTCATGAGCGAGTCCTGCGTCGGGTGCAAAAAAGGTAGAGCGCAACGAGGAGCGACAGCAGGCCCGCTTCGATCAGCAGGAAGCCGCTCACTTGCGTTCCTCGAGATTGCCGCACAGCCACACGTAGCCGGCGGTGAGCGCGATGAGCACAAAGAGAAGGATTAGATAGACGAAGTCCATGGCCCGATATCGTTGCGATGCAGGACCGCTACGATAGGCGTCGGCACATAAGCGCCGCATAGGATTCGGCGTCAGTTGTATAAAAATCCCGTAAAGATCGCGCCTGCTATCGCGCTCTCCTCCAACAGCTCCACCGTTGGGGCAGAGGGCTGGGGTGAGGACGGGAGTTTCAGCGAGAGTCAGCCTTGGACCAGACGCGACGCTTGCTGGCACGCAGCGCGGTCCGTTATGCGCCGGGTAAAATCAAGATGGATGACCGGCCATTCGGCCGTTGAAAACCCTGCTTTCGCGGGAATGACGACTTATTCAGCGTTGCCTTAGCGGGGCCTGCGTTCGCGTGCAATCTTGTCCCTTGGGCTTCGCCAGGGCCAAGGAGCGGGTCTACTTGGCGTCAGTACTGCGAATGTGGGAGACGCTTCGGAACGCCGAAGTTGTTGGTCAAAGTCGTCCCGCATTCAGTGCAATTGGATCCCCGCGTTCGCGGGGATGACGTCGGATGTGAATGTCGCTCAGGGCTCGGACGATTGCGACTTCGCCGCCGGCGCGAATGGCACCGGCGCGGCCGGCTTCAATGTGCGCTGCCACGCGGCCAGCTTCGCCTCGATGCTGCGCGAGGTCGCGATCTGCGGTTCGGAATGCTCTTCCTTGTCCGCGGTTTCCCATGTGTCGACGGATTTCTTCGCCGTGTCGAACGCATCGCGGATCGAGGTCGTCTGATTCAGTGCTTCGGTCAGGAACGCCTTGCCGAAGTAGGTGATGTCCGAATCGGCGCCGCAGCCGAACGAGGTGCGATCCTCGCGCGCGGACGCGATCACCATGGTCGAGTCGTCGCGCAACGCGTCGACGAAGCCGCCGGAGTAGCACGCGTTCACGATCAGCACTTTCCAACGGATGCGCGGCGAGGTCTTCAATGCGTCGGCGAGATCGCCCGGCTCGATCTGGTTCAAAGGCAGGGGATCGAGGGCGACCAGCAGTTGATGATCGTGCGAACCGTGCGTGGTGAGATAAACCAGCAGGATGTCCTCGGCCGGGTCCATCTTCTTGGCGATCGCATCGAGCGCACGTTGCAGGTTGGTCCAGGTCGCCAACGGGTGCGTCGTGATCGTCGCCGCGTTGTTCTCGAGCACCAGCACATGGCCGGCGGCGTCGAAGCGCTGCGAGAACAGGCTGTCGGCGTATTCAGCCTCGTTGCGGAACACATCTTCCTCGGCGTCGCCGGCAAACGCGACGACGTAGAGATCGACCTTGCCCGGCGTCTGCGGCTTCAATGTCGCAAGAGCGGCGTCGAGCAGGGCGGGTTGTTCGTACATCAGTTTTTCGGCATCGAAATCGGGCTCGGTCGCTTCGTCGTTCGCGGGCGCTTCGGTTGCGGTCTCGGCGGCGGGCGCATCGTCGGCCGGTGTCTGCGCAACGGCGTCGTTGGCTTCGGCAGCATCGACATCAACATCGGCTTGCCGCGTAAACGATGGGGTCAACAGCGGTGACGCCGGCAGCCACCACCAAGCCGCGGCCGAAATCGCATAGGCGAGCACGGCGGCGCCGAGCACGCGGCCGAGACCGCGTGGTGCCAGCCAGTGGGCAACCACGAGCAGTTCGAGGAACCACCACAGGCGCGAAACGAAATCGAGCAGCAGGGCGATCCAGGCGTGATCGCGCCTGGCCAACGCATCGACGATGTGATCGAGCGGCCAGTGCACGACCAGTGCGGTAACGATTGTTGCTGCGAGCAGGAGACTGGCCGCGCCCCAGATCACGTCGCGCCCAGCCAGGCGAGCGAGCAGCCAGGCCGCGAGCAGGGTCAGCAGTGCGTCGGTCAGCACCGTCGAAATGCCGGCCGGATCGAACGCGAGTGGACGCGGCGCATCGACCGCGGCAATGCCGAGCGTGACGAGCAGATAGATCGCGATCAACGCGACGAAGATGCCGGGGCCGGCGTCAATCGCGCGTCCGCGTGGCGAGCGCAGCAGGACGACACGCAGGCCGTCGAGCAGGGTAGACAGAAGTGGTTTCAAGGAAATCCGTCGTCGAGGGGTCGCATCGACGCATCATGCGATCGAGCGCGGCGGCGGCCGCTGCGCGCATTATCGATGCTGCGGGTGGCCGAGCGGAAGTCATGGCGATGCGACGTGGACACGCGTGCAAGCGTGCAGGTGATCGAAGAGTTTCCTCTCCTCCAACGGCTTCATCGTTGGGGGAGAGGGTAGGGCGAGGGGGCGGGGCTCCGAGCGGACGCGGCGTTTCGATTTTCGCAAAGCATCACTGCACGCCGATCAGCGCCATGCCGACGGCGACGCTTCACTTTGAGCGTAGCCCCGCCCCCTCACCCCAACCCTCTCCCCCGACTGCGTCGGGGGAGAGGGAGTTGACGCTCGATCGTGCCTATGCGCGCGATGAGTCAGAGTTCGATCGCGTCGAAGTCAGCGACGCAGCGATGCGTCGAATCTGCCGGGCAGGTCGAGGGTGCGCGTGCCAGCAGCACGGTCTGCAGGCCCGCTGCATGCGCCGCATCGAGCTCCTGCACGATATCCGACAGGAACAGGATCTGTGCCGGCGCCACGCCGATCGCGCTGGCGATGCGCCGGTACGACTCGACCTCGCGCTTGCCGCCGGTCTCGGTATCGAAATAGCCGTCGAACAGCGGCGTCAGGTCGCCGGCCTCGGTGTGGCCGAACAGCAGCTTCTGTGCGGCGACTGAACCGGACGAGTAAACGTACAGGTGCTTGCCGGCTGCCTTCCATGCGCGCAATCGTGCCGGCACTTCGGGGTAGACGTGCGACAGGTATTCGCCGCTGGCATAACCGTCCTTCCAGATCATGCCCTGCAGCGCCTTCAGCGCGGTCGACTTGCGATCGGCATCGATCCACGACACCAGCAGTTCGATCATTTCCTGTTGAGTGGCCGAGACCAGGCCAGCCTCTTCGGCGGCTTCGTGCAGCCAGTGCTGCACCTCGGCGTCGTCGGCATGCGTGACGATGAAAGCCGGCAGGCGCTCGCGCGCATACGGGAACAGCACGTCCTTGACGAAGCTGATCGAGCTGGTGGTGCCTTCGATGTCGGTGAGGATGATGCGGGTCATGGTGCTCTCGATACAGTCGAAGTCAAAGCCATGGGAGACCTCTTCCTTTCGTCGCCGAAAGAAGGGCGTTCGGCCCGATGCAGCTGAACAGGCGCGCTACTTGTGCGACTCGACACTCGCCGCATACGCACTCTCGATCGCACGCTTCGCCTCGATCGGTGCAGCCAGTCGCGTAAACACCATCGTGCTCTCGCCACGGCCGGTCAGCACGACATCGCCGAAGCCGAGCATGCGGCCCCAGGCGCTTTGATGCAGGTCGATCGTTTCGATCGAGGCGAGGCGCAGTTCTTCGGTCGTGCGGCTGACGATGCCGGTCTTGCGAACGACGCGCCGGTTGGTCACTCCTTGCTCGATCGAACGCAAGCGAATCCACTCGTACAGCGCGGCAAGCAGGGCGATGCCGACGGTCGGAATCGCCAGCAGCAGGAACACGATCAGCCGCCACTTCGCGGTCCAGTGCAGCGTGAAGCGCGCGACGATCGTTTCGCCAGGCGCCAGTGATTGGTCGAGATAGGACATCGCGTGGCAGTCCGGGCCGCCGTCAGGCGGCCTTGATCGACGCGTGTGGCGTCATGCGCGGGAAGCGTTCGGCGATGTCTTCGCCGGTGAACTTGGCGACCCAGCCCTCCTGGTTGGTGAACAGGCGGATCGCGACGAAGTAAGGCGATTCACTCATGTCGAACCAGTGACGCGTATTGTCCGGCACGCCGATCAGGTCGCCCTGTTCGCACAGTACCTCGTAGATCTTGTCGCCGATGTGCAGGGTGAACTGGCCGGCTCCGGCGACGAAGAAGCGCACTTCGTCCTCGTCGTGGCGATGCTCGTTGAGGAATTTCTGGCGAAACGCGGCGCGATCGGGATGATCCGGTTTCAGGCTGATCACGTCGACGGCCTGGTAGCCCTCCTCGCGCATCAGGCGATCGATGTCGCTGCGATACGCGGCGATCACTTCGTCCTGGCTGGCGCCTGGCGCGATCGATTGGGTGGCTTCCCAAGCCTCGAAGCGCACACCGACCGCTGCGAGTTCGCGTTCGATGTCGGAGTGATCGGTGTGGGTGGACAGCGGCGGGTCGCCGTGGTTTTCGTCGTAGATGCGCAAACGGCTCATGCTGGATCACCTTGCAATGGCCTGCCGCGCAGCTGCAGCAGGTCCAGTTCGCAACCGAGCAGGAACTCGAACGCCTCGAGGTGGCGTTGGGTTTCGGCCATGTCACGTCCCCATGTGTAGATACCGTGACCGTCTATCAAGTAGCCGGACAGTGGATTGCCGCCGTCGAGCCAGGCGTCGACCCGCGCCACGAGAACCGACATGTCCTGCGTATTCGGAAATACCGGCAGGTCGAGCGTGCTCTCGTGCGTCGTATAACCGGTGATCGCCTTCTGCAGCTCCCAACCTTCGAAGCGCACCACGCCGGCGTCGGCGTACAGGCGCGAGGCAACGGTCTGCGTGCGCGAATGCGTGTGCAGCACGGCGCCCGCATCGGAGTAGCGGCGGTAGATCTGGGTGTGCAGCGCCGTCTCGGCTGACGGCCGCGCGTTGGTGCCGACCGCCCGCCCGGCGAGATCGACGACCATGATGTCGTCGACGCCAAGGCGGCCCTTGTCGCGGCCGGAGATCGTGACGGCCGCGTGCTCGGCATCCAGCCGCATCGAAAAATTGCTGCTGGTCGCCGGCGTCCAGCCGCGTGCACCCAGCTCGCGCCCGGCTTCGGCGATCTGGCGCGCACATTCCTCCAGACGGCTGCGTTCGATGACTACGGTGTCGATCGGTGTTCTCCGGCGATGGACGGCCAAACGGGCGAGCACTATACCGGAGCCGGATGACGGGCTGCCTTCATCGGCGAGTCATTCGGCTGCAGCTAGGGTGAAGGCGGACGTCCCTGCGGCAAAGCTGCGCAGCAGCGTGCGATCGGCCCGTTCGCGCGCTAAGCTTCGGGCGCTGTCCGCCAGCAGGATCCCATGCCACGCAGAGGGCCGTCGGCCCACCCCAAGAATCCACAAGAATCCACACGAGGAGTCATCATGTCGAACCCAGCCGAAAGCCAGGCCAGACGTCGTTTCCTGAAGCTCGCCACCACCGCTGCCATCGTCGCCCCGATCGCAGCCGTCGTACTGCCGCAGATCGCGCTGGCCGATGCGTTGGCGCCGCTCGATCCGAACGATCCAACGGCAAAGGCGCTGCACTACACCGATGACGCCTCTACGGCCTCGTCGAACCCGACCTACAAGGCCGGCTCTGCGTGCGCGAGCTGCCAGTTCTATCAGGGCAAGGCGGGCGATGCCAGCGGACCGTGCATGCTGTTCCCGGCCAAGGCCGTGAATGCGAAGGGCTGGTGCGCGAGCTACAACAAGAAGGCTTGATCGCCGCTGCGACCTAGCCGTAAAACGAAGACCCGCGCTGGCCTGCCGCGCGGGTTTTTCGTTTCTGCCCGCGCTCGTCTCTGCAACTGAGAATCCACGCTGCCACAATGACGGCTTGAAACCTTGCCGGAATTGCGCGTGCCGAATCTTCCCCCCGCTGTCCTGTTGCTCCTCGCCGCGCTGGCGGGCCTGATTGTCGGCCTGTTGCTGCTCACCCTGTTCTCGCGGCGCTGGCTTGCGCAGGCGCAGCTGGCCGGTCGCGCCAGCCGCGACGCCGAAGTCGCCACACTGGCCGAGCAGCGCGAGGCTGCGACGACGCGCGGCAGCGAACTGTCGGCGCGCATCGAACGCTACGAGCGCGACTGGTCCAGCGCCGAACAAAACCTGCGCAAACTGTCCGCGCATGCGGCCTCGCAGCAGATGCAGGCCGAGCAGCTCGGTCATCAGCTCGCCGACGCGCGGCGCGGCCGCGACGATGCGCAGACTCGCCTGGTCGAGCTGACACGCCAGCACGCTGCACTCGAAGCCGGTGCGAAGGAACATGCGCAAGCGGCAACCGAGAAGCTGCAATTGCTGGAGCAGGCCGAGCAGCGCCTGCGCGAGGCATTCCAGAACCTCGCCAACAAGATTCTCGACGACAAGGCCGAGCGTTTTCGCGAACAGAGCTCGCAGCAGCTCGGCGGCCTGCTCGATCCGTTGAAGCTGCAGCTGAAGGAGTTTCGCGAAACCATCAATACGACGCATGCGAGCGAACAGCGCGAACGCGGCATGCTGGCGCAGGAAATCCAGACGCTGAAACAGCTCAACCAGCGCATCAGCGAGGACGCTATCAATCTGACGCGTGCGCTGAAAGGCGACACGCGTACGCAGGGTGCCTGGGGCGAACTCGTGCTGGAACGCGTGCTGGAGGCGTCCGGCCTGCAGTCGGGTCGCGAGTATGAGACGCAGGCGAGCTTCAGCGACAGCGAAGGCGGCCGCCAGCGTCCGGACGTGATCGTGCATCTGCCTGACGACAAGGACATCGTCATCGATGCGAAGGTGTCGCTGGTCGGCTACGAGCGCTTCAACGCCGCGGTCGACGATGGCGAACGTGCGGCCGCCCTGGTCGAACACGTCGGTTCGCTGCGTCGGCACATCGATGGCCTGTCCGCACGCAACTACAGCGACATCGAGGGCCTGCGCACGCTCGATTTCGTGTTGCTGTTCGTGCCAGTCGAAGCGGCCTTCATCGAGGCCGTGCGCGCGGACGATCGCCTGTATACGCAGGCGCTGGCGAAGAACATCTGCCTGGTCAGCCCGAGCACGCTGCTGGCGACGCTGCGCACGGTCGCGCACCTGTGGCGCATCGAGCGTCGCAACGTGAATGCGATGGAGATTGCCAAGCGGGCGGCCCTGCTGCACGACAACTTCGCCCTGCTCGTCGACGAACTCGAGGCCCTCGGCGGTCAGCTCGACAAGGCGCAGCGTGCGCACGCGAGCGCCCTGCGTCGTCTCACCGAGGGCGGCCGCGGCAGCGTGCTGCTGCAGGTTCAGAGCCTGGCCGACATGGGCGCGCCGGTGAAGAAAACCTTGCCGGCGGGTTTGTTGAGCGTGGCGGGGGCTGGAGAGACACCCGCCGACGAGAACAGTCCCGCTGCGGAGTGAAGCGCCGCACTGCGGCGGCGCGTAGATGGCAGGCGTGCTTGAAGCATTCCGGATGAGGCGTCGAGAGGATAGGGTTCTCGTTCCGGTTTGCCGCGCTCGCTTACTTCAGTGCGGTCAACGCCGGATGTGCCGTTTCAATGAGCCTCGCTACGTCCGGCGCTGCGTCGAGCAGGACGAATCCCGCGAACTCGAACGCAGGCGCGACGCTGCAACCGACCAGCGCATACGACCCGAGCGGACGCGCCGCCTGCCACCTGTGCGCGGGAACGACGACGAGGGGATTCGTTTCAGTTGCCACATCGTGGCGGCCGAGGCGATGACGCACGAGCTCGTGCGTGTTCGCATCGAACACGAACAATTCGAGCGGGTCGCCCTCGGCGTGATGCCAGCTTTCGTCGGCATCGACGCGGTGCCAGCGACTGATCTCTCCAGCGATGAGCAGATAGTGGATCGCGCTCGATGCGGCTCGTTCGCGATCAGCGCATTTCACGCGCAGCGCCGATTCGTACACGCGCCAGTAGTGGCCGCCCTCGGGATGCGGCAACAATGCCAGCGAACCGATGAGTTCGAGTGCGCGAGGATGCACGGCGATGAGGATTGGCGGGCAGGGTGAAGATCAATGTCGCGTCGGCGGAACCGCTGGCGGCACCGCGCCTGCGAACACCGCGGCGATGTCGTCCGTATCGAACACGTAGCGGCGGTTGCAGAATTCGCAGGTCACATCGATCGAGCCCTGTTCGGTCAGCACCGATTCGTTCTCCTCGCGACCGAGCGAGCGCAGCATGTCCTCGACACGGCTGCGTGAGCAGGTGCACGAAAATTCCAGGGACTGCGCCGGCTGCAGGCGCACATCTTCCTCATGGAACAGGCGCAGCAGAACCTGCTCTGGCGGCAGATCGAGCAGTTCCTCCGTGGTCAATGTTGCCAGCAGGTGACCGACGCGGTTCCAGCCGTCTTCGTCGCCGGCAGCGGCACCACCCGCGAGGGCGACCTGCTGCAGCATGAGGCCGCCGCACAGACCCTCTGATTGCGCAAGGATGATGCGCGTCGGCAATTGTTCGGAACGCTCGAAATAGCCCTCGAACGCCTTGGCAAGATCCGCGTGCTCGACCGCGACGAGACCCTGATAGCGTGTCTCCGTCGCCGCGTTCTCAATCGTGATCGCCAGGCGTGCGCCCGCGTCGAGTCGTAACTTCGTCGGCGCCGCTTCCTCATCCCAGCGCGCGACTCCGCGCAGCTGGCCATCATGCGTGCACTCGGCGAACAGCAGCCGCAGCGCACCGCTGTCGCGCAGATGGATGGAAAGACGGCCGTCGAACTTTATCGCACTGGTGAACAGCGCACTTGCCGCCAGGGTCTTGCCGAGCAGTTCGGCCATCGACCCGGAATAGCTGCCGTTGCTGCGCACGCGCTGCCAGCTCTGTTCGAGACGTACGATGGCGCCGCGCACGCCGGCGCGTTCGAGTTGGAAACGGTGCAGGAAATCGTTGGACATGGGTTTCGTCGTGCGAAGTGGGAAATGGAGAATTGTCGAAGCCGCCGTTTGCTGCCTCTCCCCGACGGCTTCATCGTCGGGGAGAGGGCGGGGGTGGGGGCGAGGGTCCGCAGGCGCGCTGTAGGCGGCCATCTGGTTTGCGAACTCCGGCCACGTGGTTTGCGAACTGGCATTTTGGGGGTTTGAACGGCGTTTGAAGCCGTCTCAAACGGGCCTCGGCCGGGGCGGCAATCCTACCAGCTAGCCGGTGCCGGTCGGCTCGTCCCAGGGCTCGATGTCGAGGCCGGCCACCCAGGCCCGAATCCGAGCCTGGGCGTCGGCCACGCTATCGCAAGTTTCGAGCCAGCCGGGCGCGCGGTGCTCAATGTGGTACCAGCGGATCTGCGTGGGGCCTGGACCGTCGTAATAGTGGGCGACGGCCGTCTTGTTCAGCAGCGCTCGAACGATGCCGCCGGGATACATGTCGGGAACGAATTCCAGCATCCCGGCAGCCTACCGCATCACCAGTTCCGAACGATCAGCTCGCCGGTTGCCGCCGACTTCCCCATGCCGCCGATCGTGTACTTGATGCCGACCTTTTGCACTCGGAACGGCCGGAACACGCGAGCCATTTCCGGGTGGTCGTTGATGGTCAGGATCGCGCGGCCTTTCATGGCGCTCATTGCCTTGGCCAGGAGGTCATATTGATCGCGACCGAACGCGTCGCCATAGCCCTGTGTTTTCCAGTACGGCGGATCGAGAAAAAACAGCGTCCCGGCCCTATCGTAACGGTCCACGCAAGCCTGCCATTCCAGGTGCTCGATGGTGACCCGCGCGAGGCGAAGGTGAGCCTGGCTAAGGTCCTCTTCCATGCGCAGCAGATTGAGCCGCGGAGGCGCCTGCGCGGCGACGCCAAAGGTCTGGCCAGATGCCTTGCCGCCGAATGCGAGCTTCTGCAAGTAGTAGAAACGCGCAGCGCGCTGGATGTCTGTCAGCGTGTCGACGTGCTGGAGCTGTGCCCAACGGAACATCTCGCGGCTGGTCAGTGCCCACCGGAACTGTCGCACAAGCTCGTCGAGGTGGTGCTGCACGCAGCGATACAGCAGCACGAGGTCGCGCTTAAGATCGTTCAACACCTCGGAAGCCGCAGGCTCTTTCGCGAGCAGCAGGGCGGCGCCGCCAGCGAAGACCTCGACGTACGATTTGTGAGTTGGGATGTCAGAGAGCAGTTGTTGCAACAGCCGGCGCTTTCCGCCTGGCCAGGGGATGATCGGGTGAGCCATTGATACTCCGAAAAAATGGGGTAGGCTTCCCTTGCTGCGTCGACGCGGCGGGGAGCCTTGCTCGGCTCACGGGTCCACACCCGTGTGTTCGAGGGTCGGTCGACGTTAGCGCGTCGGCCGACCGCTCCTCTTACTTCGTCTGGTCGGTTGAATTTCCTCCCGGCTTGACCTCTCCGGTGACGCGAAACATAAAGGTCGGCTCATAGTCCGGCACGATGATCGAGGTCGCGAATATGCGCGCCGCCTCGAGTCCCATGCAGAGCGAAAACAGCGGCTCAAGCCACGCGCGACGCGCCTCGACCGGCGCGTCAGGCTCGGCAGGCGACAGATAGATCGGGCAAAACCAAAACCAGCCCTTGTGCGTGAGCTTGGTCATACCGGAATCGGCGCCTCGATCACGGTGACGGCATCCGACGATTGAAAGAGCGGGCCGTCGAAGTGCGAAACGGTCGGCAGCTTCGTGGTGACGCCAAGCATAGCTGTGCGATGCGCGAGGTACGACGAGATGTTGCCGCTGCCGTCGAGATACCACGGCACGTAGACGGCTGTCTGGCCGCGGTCAATCAGCGACAGCAGCTCGTCGTAGTCAATCGCGCTCGGCGAGGCGGGATCGCCATAGAACACCGTGTCGTCGTCCGCCGGCAGGCGAAACGTCAGCTGGCGATACGGCGAGCCTGGCGTCGGCGACGGGCTTTGAGTCCACTCGATCTTCGACGTCGTCGGGTCGATCCAGTACTGCTGCCAGTCCGACTCAACATCGATCTCAGTGGTCAACAGAGGCGAGACCGCCTCGCCGAGGTCGAACTGTGTGGCCGGTGGAATCGCGACGACGTTGTCGACGTCGTTGAATATGCGGAACTCGACACCGAGCACGGCCGTCGCGCCTGGCTTGAACCAGAACCAGACGGTGCGGCCGCCGCGCGGGTGCGCCACGACGCGCTGATTGTTGAGCCACGCCGCCGGCTGGTACGGATAGGTGCCGCCCGGATCGCCTGGTCGGCGCAGCCAGCATTCGACGCGTGTGCCGGCGGGCAAGCCGATGTTCGAGAGGCCGAACCAGCCCGGCACGATCGGCGGAGTCCACTCGCCGCGGAGGCGAAACGTCGAGAGGAGATTCTGCGCGTTCGTGCCCCATTTGAAGCGCGCGAGCGTGTCCGGCTTTCCGTCAGCGATGCTCGACAGTCCGGAAACGATCGTCTCGCCGTTCGTGTTGAGAATGGTCCAGGTCGCGGCCGCTCGGCCCGAGGCGATGATCATTGGTAGCGTCCGCAGATGATGATGCGACCGTCGACGGGATAATTGTCCGTCCACTTGACCGACATCGGTGTGGCATTCAGACCCAGCTCGGGCACCGTGACCACGATGACGTCGCACGGATACAAGCGCTGAGGCGCGACGGTCGTGCCGACGCCGATCGTGCCGTCCGCGTTGTACGTCACCTCGAACTGGGCAAGCTTGCCCTTACCGGCCGTCGCGCTCGTCTCGGCGCCAACCTGGCCCGGCGGAGTCGGTAGGCCCGGCGCATCCGGCGCGTACAAACGAACCATGCGATTGCCTTCCGGCATCGCCATAGCTGGATCGTCGATGCCGAAAATGAAACGCGGCGCGCCGACCGAGAAGGCGTACTGCTGAGCTGGCAACGAGCTGCTCGAAAACTCGATCTGCGCAGCACCAGACCACGCCTCGCGCTGGCTCAACGAGACAGCTTCGTCGGTCACGAAGTCGCCTGTGCCTGTGAAGGGAACCTGGTTCTTCCGGCAGGCGAAGGATGTCGTGAGTCCGGGTGCCGGATCGGACGTGATGATGAACGCCTTGTCGTCGGAGCTGAGCACGGGCTTTGAAAACGCAGCGACTGGCGTGCCGAATCGCGGATCGGTCATGCGCCGAACTCGAATGACGTTGTTTTCGTCCTCGAAGACGACTGCGCCGTAGTTGTCGGCCGCGTCCTGCAGCATCTGCACGATGTTCGGCTGATCGTCGTATTCCAGCCCGATCAAGATGCCGGTGTCTTCGTCGATTTGCTGTGTGTCAGCGTCGGAGAAAATCGAAGGCGACTCGCCCGCGCGAACGACCAGGATTTCGTTGAACGCCTGCGTCAGCGTCATTCCGACGAGCGGCGCCGACGTGAATTGGCCGACCAGCTCGACGACCAGGTCGTCGATGGTGATCGTGGCTAGATTGGCGGTTGGAGCACTCGCGGTAGTGTCGACCAAACTGTTGAGGCAGAGATACAGCGGCAGCGGCGTCGTGAGGCTCGACGGGACCGTGTACTCGTAGTTGAAGAAATTATTGCCACCCGTTCCTGGCAGAGCCCAGGTGAGGAAATCATGGAACGGCGTAACCCAGTAACGAGGGTCGTCGGCAAGCCCGGTGAGAATGCAGAAACCCCAACGCGCGCCATCAGGCGTGGCGCCGACGCCCTGCTTGATGGTGAATCGAATGCGATACGTGCGACCAGGCAGCAGCGGCGTGCTAGCCAGCGGCACCGGGTAGCCGTAGTAGCTACCGACTGCCACGCCGGGGTTGTACGGTACGCGCGAAACAATCTTGAGCGCGGAGCCCCCAGACGTAGTGTCCTGCGAGATCGAGCCGTTCGCGGTGACGCTCGGGGCGAATGGTGGCGTCGTCGGCAGCGCGAACCCATGCGGCACACCGGAGGTCCACGTCGTGAAAGAGCCGTCGCCATTGAGCACATCGGCCAGACCGCTCTGGTATTGCCCGCCGTACGTCGAGGCATCATACGAAACACGGTAGATCGGCTTCGACTGGAGCTGAATGCCGCAGCCATTGAGAGCGCTGAGCCATTGCGGCGGCGCTGCGAGCGCATCGAGCGTGCCACCGCCATCGGTGACCAGCGGGACGTTCGTTTGCGGCGCATCGCCGATCAGGTAGAGATTCTGCTCCTCGTCGAGCAGCACCGGCTGTCCGTTGCGACGCGCGCCGAGACCGATCGGCATCGCTTTGCCTGCGCTAGCCTCATCGTAGAACGGCGGGATGCGCCGAACCGGGCACGGCTTGTCGAGGCGCGAGAGCGTGCCCTTGAGCTGGATCTGAACGGTCGATCGCGACGGCGCAGTGATCGAATCGATGATCGCAACAAACTGGTTCGACGCGGCCGTCAGTGTGCCCGCGCCGAAAGCCGGCGCATCGAGCTTCTGCATCACGAACGTCGAATCTCGAACGTCGGCGTCGCGCAGCGCGTTGTATTGGCCTTTGTCGTTGCGGAAAGTCACCGACGAAAACGACGAGCTGGCGGCAACGCTCGTACTACTGGTGCGGTCTGGCCACGCGAGCGGCGCACACTTCCTGTGAATGCTTTTCGCATCGACGATGTCAGGCGAATACTGCGTGTTCGCAGGCGTGTCGGTTGAGGCCGACATGAACGCCTCGGAGGCGAGAGACACGTGGATGGTATCGAGCCCCGACGTGAGCCGGAACCAGCCGTCATTGCCGTCGAATCGGTCGAATCGGTCCTGGCCGAAATTGAACGACGCTTGACGGTCGCCGGCCTGCGCACCGCCGAGCGAAAGCGCCGGCACCCAGACCTTGCCGTTCGGCAGCGCCGCCGTATAGACGGCTGTGCCGTCGACGAGCCAGGTGCAGGTGCACACAGCGGCCGAAAGGAAGAGATAAACGCCGATGCACACGCGCTCCCCGATCGGCAGAACGGTGGCCAGGTTCGCGCCACCGCTCACGACCAGGCCGTCAGCAGGCCGCAGACCAAATCCTTGGCCAGCGGCGCTATCGAGTGCCGAGGTCAGACCGCCGGACGCCTGCGCGACGCCAAGCGAATACAGCCCTGCGAATGACGTACGCGACTTGCTCCAGTGATAGGTCTCAAAGCGATAGGTGCCGCTCGCTACAGCAAGCGCGCCGTGCACGGTGCGATTGAGATCGTTCAACGCATTGTTTCGCGTCGTGACGATGCGGTTGCCTTCCCTGATCAGGAGCTGCGCGTTGCACGCATTCGTATCGAGGAAGCAAAGCGTGCGCGACGTCATAGCGCCACCGCGCATGCGCCGCCGGCGACGCCGGCCTGGCCGCCGGCCGGGAAGCCAGCCAACGCGCCGAGGACGTAGGTTGCAATGCCCTGCAGCAGATCGAGCGCGAGAATTTGACCGCCGTTGCCGCCCATACCGCCTAGGCCGACAGTCGATTGTGCGCCCGCGGTCTTGTTGCCGCCGGCTGCACCCGCGCCACCGCCCGCATCGAGCAGATTGGCGATGACCGGGCCGACGAGCAAGAGGAAAAAGACACGGAGGCCGCCGCCGCCACCGCCGAATCCGCCGCCACCGCCACCACCGTTCGTGCCGCTGAGCGGAGCTAAGCCCACGCCGCCATCTTCGCCTGTGGCCGAGATCGCCTTAGCGGCCGTCGTGAGCGCCTTGATGAGGCGCCGCGTGTAGAGCGAGCCGCGACCGGCGCCACGACCACCGTTGCCGCCTTTGCCGCCAATGACGGTTCCGTTGCCGCCACCGCCGCCGCCGCCACCGCCGCCGTTGCCGCCGGGCAGCGGCTTGAGATTCCAGAGGTCCGGCGTGCTACCGGCGCTCATGTCGATGTATGCGAATTCCTGCTGCGGCATGCGCGGCAAAGAAAAGATCGGCGAGCCGATCATCGGCGCGCTCGATTGACCGCCGAGCGTCGCAGACGATCCACCAGCACCACCACGACCGAACAGCTGGTTGTACCCGCCGTTGCCCCCTGAAAGCGCTGCGCGCAGCGCTCCGGCGAGCGCGGTGTTGCCACCCGTCGCCAGTCCAGTCGCGCCTGCGACACCCGCAAAGCCCCACCAAGGCACCGAGCCGAGCAGCGACCCGTCCCAATTGATCGCGTGCGCGGGCGCGAGCGTGATGTCCGTGTCGTTGCGAACCCGCATGTCGAAGATCGACATGTTGAGGTTGCACGCTCCCTTCAGCGTCAGATTGTTCGCATAGATATTGTCGGTGGCGTAGTAGCGGCCCCCGGTGAACAGGACCTTCGACGGCAACGGATTCGACACGCCGTCGAATACCAGGTTGCCGTCACTACCGTCGCCGAGGACGGTCGCGAGCGCGTCGTAGTCGATGGGGGAGCCATCAGCAGCGGTCGCGAGGACGCGTCCAGGAAGAGCCGGTGTGACAGTGCTTCCAACTAGCAGCTTCGCGGCGACCTGTGCGGCGACGCCCGAACTGTCGGTAACGCGAAAAATTGTATTGCCGATGCCTACAGCGTTAAGCGCATCCGGGCGTCCCGTGATCTCGCCGGTCGACTGGTTGAACTTCGCCCAGGCCGGCAGCAGCACGCCGATGATGCGGACGTCGTAGGAATACACACCCGTGCCGCCGGACGCAGTGACCTTGCCGTAGTAGTCATGCCCGAGCACGGCTTGCGGCAGGAACACCGACACCGAAAGAGCGTCGCCGACTGTGATCGTCAGCGGGATGGTCGTTTTCGCACCATTCGCGTCAGTCGCGAGCACGCTGAACGTTTGCGTGGTTCCGGATACCGCGGCCGCGGTGAGCACGCCGTTCGTAGGTGCCGGGAAGGCAATGCCGGTAGGCGCCACGCCGGCCGGGATCGTAAACGTCACGGGCAGCGCGGGATTCACGAGCAGCGCGGCGACATCGAACTGATACGGCTGGCCAGTGACCGCGGGCGGGGTCGACGTCTTCGTCGTGTCCCATCCGCCAGGTGGCTCGATCGTATAACCGGTCGTGATATGGAACGTGCGCGTGAACGGCGTGCCGAGCGCATCGAGGACCGTTACGCTCAGATCGAACGACGCCTGGCCGGACGGGCAATTGCCGGTGACGTTGCCGTTGCCCGGATCAACGACAACCCACGCGGGACCGGCGGCCTTCGTGTACGAGTAACCGCTCGCACCGCCGACGCCCCAGACCTTGCCACTGTACGCGTGCCCGATAACTGCAAAGGGCAGATTGGCCGAGAGCGTGAGCGGTGGTCCGACGATCGGCGATGTGATGACGGTGCCGAGGACCTGCTGCCGCCTCGCAGCCATCAGCGACTGCCCCGCGGCAGAACCGCCAACGCCTCGACGCCTGCGCGCTCGATGGTGCGGCCGACGTCGCGTGTATCGCTACTCACGCGCTGCACGGCTTCGACGATCGACAGATTGCCGTTGCGAGTCGCCGCCAGGATCGCATCCAGCTTTGCGGCGACCGAGGCGAGGAGCGCCGTGCTTTCGGGATCGGGCGCAACGGTTGTCGTGCTTGGCACCGCGTGCTGCGAATGGCCGCGCGGGATGATCACGCTGCCGGTTCCGGTTCCGGCGCCGGTGTCCGTCGAGATCGTCGTCGCGGTGCCACCGCGCCCGCCTTGAGGCGTGTTCACATTGACGCTGTCTGCGTCGGTCGGGAACGACGGCGCCGGCAGACCAGCGATGTTGTAGAGCGCCGCAATGAGGCGATCGAAATTCCCGTCGAGCGAGTCGGGAATCGCGTTCTCCATATCGACGGCGTTCTGCAGATAATCGTTCAGCTGCGAGTCCGACAGCCCGAGGTCTTTCGACAGGTCTTTCAGGCTGAGGTGCAACGAGTCGGCGACCTGTTGGAAGCTCTCGTGCTGCACGTTCGCGAGCGACGCGACGTTCTGCGCGATCGTTTCCGCGTCGGCGTGCCGCTGCGCAGCGGTTTCCTGCTGACTGCTCGCCGAGCCGCTCGCGCCGCCACCGCCACCGCCGCCCGCCGCACCGACGTTGTTGTCCGGCCGGTTCGCAAGTGAATTGAAGAGGTCGACATACGGCTGCGAGGAGCCATAGAGCCGCTGGCCGATCTGCAGCACGTCTTGCTTGGAGACCTGGCCACGATCGAATGCCTGCAGCGCGTATTGCAGTTTCTGGTTGTCGTTGAGCGGACTGAGATCGCCGAGCAGCAGTTGCGCCGCTGCGGCAGCGGACTCCGCAACCGAGGTAATCGCGCTGCCGAAACCGCGGAGCGCGGACGTGCCAGTGCCCGCCGCGTCGGCGTAGCTCTGCCCGTTGCGATAGAGCTTGTCGACCAGGTCCTGCGTTGAAGCCTGCAGCTCTGCGATGGCATCGGAAATCTTGTGCGCCGCCACCTGGTGGATGAGCGTCAGGTCTTGCTCGCTCGCGCCCTGCAGGCCGGCCGCCTTCGCGAGCGCGTTGGCCTGCTTGATGGTGTCGCGCTCCCACTGCTCGATCTGAAGCCGCGACTGCGCAAACGAGCTGAGCTTGCCGGTGCCCGCATCCAGGTTGGCAATGAAGTCGCCGTACTGGTTGAGCGAGTCCGCGCGCTTTTCGAGTTCATCGTAGTACGCGTCCGCCGTGTCGGTCAGGCGCAGCAAAGTAGCTATCTGCTGGCGTCCCGCGTCCGTTGTGGCGTCGAGCGACTGCATGAGCGCGTACATGCCTTCGCGCGTCGTCGGCAACGTGAGGCCAACCTGCGACAGACCCGAGTTGAGTGCATCGGTCTCGAACTGGAACTTCGCACTGTCGGGCGCAAATTTGTCGACGAACGACTGCATGCTCGATATGAAGGCGTCGAGGCCACCCGCAGCTTTCACGAGACCGTCCGCGATCTGAGCGAACTTCTCAGGATCGGTTTCGTCGACCGTAATCCCGAGCTGCTTGAACGCTTCCTGCGAAACTTGCACCTCGGTAGCGACGCGGATCAGCGTCTCGCCCAGGCCCTCGCCGACTTGCTGGAACTGACCGATGAAGGGCACGACAGCGCCAGCCAGACCGTCGAAAATCTGGCTAAAGACTGCCTCGATAGCCTTCTGTTGATCGTCTGCAGAAAGGCCTTTGAGACTGATCTGCGTTGTCGCGATTTGAAACTCGTCGATGGCCTTCTCGATGTCTGCCGGGAGGAGACCAAGCGCGAGCGCGCCTTGGCGCACTGCGTCGGCGATCGAATTGATGACCAGCCCAAACTGCTTGGCGAACTCACCACCGATTTCCGAGAAGTTGGTATCGGTGCTACCACTGCCGAGCAAGCCGCCCGACGTGTGGACAGTGTTGTAAGCGCCTACGACGATGCCGTTCAGCATGTCGCCTAGCTGGCCGCCAATTATTTGGATGCCCTGGTCGATGACCTTCTGCTTTCCACCAAACACAAACCCGCCGATCGCACTGCCGATCGGGTCGCTGGTGAGCGCATTAAGGACCGGATTGAGCGCGCCGAGAGGCCCTAAAAGCCCCTGCGTGGTGCTGTGTGCGCCTGGCAAACTGACATCGCCAGCGCCGCGCGCAAGCTGATTTCCGGCAGCGCCGAGCGCGCTCTGAAGCGCCTGCAACGCAGTGAGCATTCCGCGGTTGAGGCCAACGAGCTGCGTCGTCGCGTTTGCCGTGATATCTAGCGCCTTCGAGATGCTTTCGCTCTGCGCCTGGGCGTCGCCGAGCACTGAGCCGGTCCCTTGTACTTTCTGTCGCTCCTCGGCGGAATCGGCCGAAGGACCACCGCCGCCGAAGTTGCCGATATCCACGCCGAGTGCCGCGACAGCGGCCGCCATCGCCGCCATGCGCGCGAAGGCCGTGTACGGATCTCCGAAACCTTGATTGATGACCACGCCAATTGCGTTCGCAAGGGTAGTCGCGTCGATCGCTACCTGCAGCACCTGGAAGGCTTTGGAGCCTTGCGTAGTCATAGACTGCAAAGAACGCAGACCGGCTTGTGCGCTGTCGACGATGCCGGTCAGCATCTTTTGTCGCAGAGCGCCCAAGGTAACGGATAGACGATCAACGCCGGCCGGGTCGGTGGCTTTCGTGAGGGCGTCCTGCACCCTTCCGATATCTTCGACCAATTTGTCGAACTCGGACTTGGATCCAAATTGCTCGACTAGACTAGCTACAGGTGCCTCGTCGCGAATTTCTGCCAATTCGTGGAGACGATCCGCAAGCCCCTTAGCCACTTCCTGTTGGGAAAGGCCCTTTGCAATATCGTCGGCGGCGTCCCTATTGGCCTTCTCGACGCCAGCGTTATACGCAACTTGCGCGGATGTGAGCCCTAAGATTCTGTCGCGCTGCTGCGCGAGTTGGTTGAGCAAATTGACATTGCCGGTTGTGAGCTTGCTCCGCTTCTCAAGCTCG
Organism: Dokdonella sp.; assembly: GCA_040005635.1. Lineage (GTDB taxonomy): Bacteria > Pseudomonadota > Gammaproteobacteria > Xanthomonadales > Rhodanobacteraceae > Dokdonella_A. The sequence goes on from JBDTYM010000041.1 coordinate 27,093, forward strand.
GCGTTCTCCCGACGCCATGCCGCGGTTGCATCATCGCTTGCCTTGACCACGCGCTCTTGGATCGTCGCCAGCGACACACTCTCGCCGCCGTGGCTGTTGATATTGTCGATTTGCTCAACCGCTTTCCCGCCCTGGGTCACGATATTGCGCATCGTGTCGACGTACCTCGCCCAAGCCGCGACGACTGGATCGACCTTGCCTTGCTGGTCGTCTGATATTTTTTCGAGTGCCGACATCGATGTCGTTTGCGCCTTGATCGCCGCGTCCAGTTCGCGATCGGCCTTCGCGGCGTCGCGGGCGGCTTTCCCGTGATCGCCGTACTTCTCGTTGATCTCGGCGAGCGCCTTCGAATACGCGCCGCCCGTGAAACCATCGGGCGTCTTCGTCACGTCCGCTAGGCGAGTGTCATCGCCTGCGTTCGGCCCGTTGAACAGCTTGGTGAAGCTCGCGTTGAGGTCCTGGATCGCCTTTTGCTTTTGCGCCTGTTTGTCGAGGCGCAGGAGCGTCGCGTCGATCTCCTTTTGCGCATCGACCTCCTGGTCGGCGAGCGCGTGCTGCTTGGCCGCGTCGTCGTTGGCTTTCTGCTGTGCGGCAACCTTTTCCTGCAGCGACTTGATCACGGCCTGGTTGGCTGCGTCTTCGTGCGCGAGCGTGGTCGCGTAGTTGGGGTCGAAGTTGTTGATGAAACCAGTGAGACCGCCGGCGTTCAGACCCTTCTTTGACTGGTCGATGTCGAACTGCTTCGCGTAGGCGTCGTGCAGCTGAGCGTCGAGGTCGGTGCGGCCTATCTGCTTGACGTTGTCGATGGCGCCGCTGATCACGTCCTTGACGGCGCGCCACGCCTTTTCCACGATGCCCGCGCTGTCGACCATCGCGGCCCTGCGTTGTTCCATCGTCTCGGCGAGCGTCTTGACCGCGAGTGTGGTCGCGCCCGTGGTCTCGCCCTGATCCTGCAGCGCCTTGATCTGGTCGTAGACCGCGCCCGTGAGGAAGTGATACTGCTCGTTGAGTTTTACCGCGCCATCGAGCGGGTCTTTCGACAGCTTATCGAACTCGCCGACCGCCTTGTCGACCGACTCGCCCGTCACCGTAGCCATAGCAACAGCGCCCTGCGCCGCGGCCTCGAACGCCTCGCCCGAGAGCTTCCCCGACGAAAGCAGCTTGGAGATCGCCTCTTCGGCCTTGCCGTACTCGCCCGTGGATGCGCCGACTGCGCTCGCCAGGTTGCGCAGGCTGCCCGTGCTTTGTCCGGCGAAGTTGCCCGTGGCCAGGATGCCGCGATTGAAGGCATCCGACTCACGCTCGCCAGCGACGAAGAGCGCGAACAGCCCGCCGAGCACACCGATCGTCAGGCCGATCGCGATGCCGAGCGGCGAGAACACGAGCGATAGCGCGCCGGCACGGTTCGCGAGCGTCAGCAGCGAGCCTTCGAACTTGGTGAAGTCTCCGCGCGCCATCTCGGCGGCCAGCACGCCGATCTCGCGCTTGGCGCCAGCGCTATTGAGCGAGAGGTGCGAAGCTGCCTCGCCCGCGCCCGTCAGCGCAGCGCGCGAAGCGTTGATCTTTGCCGTGTACTCGGCGAACCCTTCGTCGTCGATCAGCCCCTTGGCTTTGAAGCCGGCGAGTTTCGACTGCAGCGCGTCGAGCTTGCCGAGCGCCGCGACAGTCGGATCGATCTGTCCGACCACCTTGGCAAGCGCTGCGCCCTGGTCGGTGTAGGCAGCAGTCGACCCGCGGGCTGCGCGCGAGCGGCGTTCTTCCGCGAGTGCCATCGCATCCATCTGCGCTTTCATATGGGACGCGGTGCTATCCAGCGCGGCGGACGTCACCTGTGCCTGGTTGACGACCGCCTGCTGCGTAGCATTGATCGAAGCTGAAGCATTTGCGCCGACCTTGCCGAGATTGTCGATCTTGCTCGCGGCCGCATCGAGCGCGGTCGACGCGCGGGCAGCACTCGCGCTGCCCGCGTCACCGATCGACGCCACCTCTACCTTTGCGCTGGCCGCAGCAGTCGCGACGGTGCTCGTGTCGAGCGTGACGCGTAGCTTGAGGACCTTTTCGGTGGTGTCGATCACTTCTTTGGCTTTTCCGCGTTGAGGATTTTCTGCGCCGCTCTGACCATGATTCGGATACGCCGCTTCACGTCAGCCCACTTCGCTCGCGGCACGCTGTGGATGCGCAGCGCCGCGAGTACTTCTTTCGCGCTGATGCCGAAATACACGGCTCCAGTCCATCCGAGTCCGGTCGTCCACTCGCAGTCCATGTAAACCTGCACGGCCGTCCAATTGCTTTCGAGTACTTCAATCTCCTCGTGCTCGGTGTCGGGTTCTTCGTCGTCGTCGTCGGCGGACCCCCGAGGCTTGTCCGCCTGACGCAGGAAGCTCGCCGCGGAAAGAGGCGAGCCATCGGTAGCAACAAGACCCGATGGCTCGCCATCGTCGTCTCTCGCGGGACCCGGTCGCGAGGGACGCCGATGCGGCTCGCGCTTCTCTAGCGCCCGCGCGACTGCTTCGAGTTTTTTGCGTCGACATCCCTGTTCAGCACATGCCAGAAACCGAGCAACGCGGCAGATGTGAAGATCAGGTTCTTCTTGACGAACTCGACGGGCGTCAGAGTCGAGCCGTCGATGTCTTCCAGTTCCATGTCGCCTTTGAACTCGACCTTTTTGAGGACGACCTCGAGGAAGCCGTAGTTGCCGAGTTCACGCTGCTTTGCTTCGAGCGAATCGCGCGAATCGGGATCGTTCGGCTGCGACTCGAACCAGCATGTGAATTCGACCTTCGAGAACGTGTTGATCTTGTCGGGGTCGGGCACGGACGCCGTGCAAAGTGCAGCGAACAGATTGGTGACGGTGAGTTTCTTGCCCATCGGGTCTCTCCTTGGTGGTCAAAGCGCCCGCCGAGAATCGACGGGCGCCGTTGTGGGTGGCCTACCGTGTGCCCGGTAGAACGGCGCTTGAAGCAGATTCGAAGCCGGGTAGCGTCAGCTCTGCGCGAACTCCAGAGCGCATTCGTCGTTGCCCGCGTCGCTGGCTACTGCCTGGAACGAGACCTGGAACGTGTTCTCGTTGTCCGCGTCGACCTTATCGACGTCGATCACCTGGCCGAGCGTGCGCAGGTTCCAGTAGCGACCGTCGCCACCGTCTTCGAACGTGGTCGAGACCACCTCGACGATGTCGCCCTTCTTCCACTTCGCATACGGGTCGAAATCCGCTTTGGCCGTGCGGTAGAACTGAGCCTTGAAGGTCGACTGTCGTCCGCTGATGCGCGACGTGCGCGCGAGCGTGTGCTCGCGAATACCGAGCGTGTTGCCGAACTCGAAGACGTGCGAAATACCCTGGACGGCAAAGTCGTCGATCGTCAGCTCCATCGACTCCGTGCTGCCGATCGTCGGCTCCAGGAACTTCGAATAGTCGAGCCCGGTCGGCAGGTCGGCCTCGATCGTGTTCTGGCAGTTGCCCCAGAGCTTCAGCTTCGCGGTCGGCACCACGCCGATCTGCTGCGTCAGCGAACTGAGATCGCCGCGCATATCGAGTCCCTTGTAGTACTCGTCGGCGTGGTAGAAGTAGCCGGTGCCAGCGGGGATGTTCCTGCTGATCATGTTGTAGACCGTCGCCGCATCGACTGCCGGCGGACCGACGGCCGCAGCGCGCAACGTCTCCGCCATACCGCAGATCTGCAGGGCGACGCCATGCGGCGACTTGTCGACACCCGGATTCGCTGGCGTCACCAGCTCGATCGTGCCGTTGATCTCGACGTAGTACTTGCCGAACTTCTTCCGCGCCGTATTCCAATACGGCTTCGTGATCTTTCGATCGACGCCGGTCGCGTTGATCTTCGCGGTCCCTTCGAGGATCTGGAACGCGTTCAATACCGGCGTCGGCAGTGCGTCGACGCCTTCGGTGGGCTGAAGCTTCAGCAAGAACGCCAGCTGGTCGAACGCTGTGATGCGGGGATTCATGAACGATGCTCCTGGATGAGTCGAAGGGTCGCGAAGCGGCTGCGATCAGTTCGCAGCCGGCGGCGTTCCGGTGGATGCGGGCGCTTCGGTCGCACCCGGCGCGCTGTCGCTGCCGCGCGGCGCACGCTTCTTGCCAGTCGTGGTTTCGGCTGCAGCGGCCTCGGCTGCACGACGCGCGAGCTCGTGCTTGCCCGGATTCGCCTCGGTGCTGGCCTCGACTTGAGCGAGATCGCCTTTCGCGTCGCGCTGGTACGTGCCGCCGGATGCCGGGTGGATGGTCTTTGTCTTCTCGTTCATGGCTGTCTCCGTGAAGCGGCGTTTCACGCCGGCAGATTGATGCGACTTCCGTAGCTGCTGACGTAGACGCGCTGGTGCGCGAGCACTCCGCCTTTCAGCTTTTCGTCGCGGCCCGTGCTCATCCAAAGCGGCACGAACCCTATTGCGACTTTCCAGTTCTTGAGCGATCCGTCGATCGACGCGACGAGCGCGTCCATTTCCTGGCGCGCACCGCCGTCCTGCGTGTTGCCTGCGAAGTTGCGCACCATCACGACGACGGTGACGAACGCGCGAATCTCTTGGATCTGCACACCGCCGGACGCGCCCTTTGGTTCCTTGCCCGACTCGACGCCGACGACATACGCGGCCGGCATCGTTGCGGGCGGCTGTTCGAGCGCCGCTTCGAGATCGGCCGCGTTTCCGACGAAGCGAAGTGCGGGCACCGCGTTGCGCAGCCGCAGGATCACGTCGGCAAATGGAAACGGGCCGGCCATCGATCAGCCGTCCGTCGTGCCCTTGTCGGCACCGACAGTCGGCTTGTCCGCCTTCCACCAGGTGACGACCTTCGGCCACACCTTGGCCAGGAACGTGGGACCCGCGACAACGCCGACTGCAAAACCGAGAAAGAAATTCATGTGGTCACCTGGTGGGAGCGATGAAGTCATTGAGCGAGCAATCGTCGAACTCGCGCCGACCGGTGCTGACGCTGACGCCGCCGAGACCGGTGTTCGGCTGGGTGTCGCCGATGCCGAGGGAAAACTTGCCTGCCACTACCTGCTGCAGGAACGAGAGCGCGTCGCGGTAGTCGCGAGCGATCGGATCGGTGCGCTCGTCGCCGATGCGGTACTTGTGCAGCGCGTACCGCGCGATCGAGCGCGACCAGGTCGCGACGATGCCCGGCACGGGATCGAGCGGAAGTGCGTATCCGCGCTGCGCGAGAAACCCATTGATCACGGCATCGGCGTCCTCAACGGCCTGCGTGATGCGTGCGGCCGCTTCGTCCGCCGCCGCAATATCCTCGGGCGAGTACGTCGAGCGGTCTTCGCCGCGCAACGTCAGATCCATCAGCTGCGAACCGACGACGCGCGAATAATCCGAAGTCGCAACCTCGGCGAGTTCCTTCGCGCCAGGTCGCTCGGCCAGTTGCAGGAGCGTGACGTACATCGTCAGCGCGCCTTCTTCGTGCGGCGAGACTTCGCCGCCGGAATGACGCGCTCGCGCGCGCCGTCGAATTCCGGCAGCGCTTCGCCCGACCCATCACCGGACAATTCCTGTGCCGGCGAAAGGTCGCCACGATCGAGCAGCGGCTGCGCTTGTTCCGCCGTCATGGTGACGAACGCGCCCGGCTCGGCGATGGCTTCGCCTGGCAGGTGCTTGATCGGCGTGTTGACGTGGTAGAGCGGCATCGTGGGTCCTACGGTTGCGGCGGCCGGGCACTCCCAGCCGCCGTAAGCTCTCTCTCGCGGGGTATGGGTTACGCGCCAGCGTCCTGGATGAAGTAGCCGGCCGACATGCCCGACAACACGGGCGTGTTGTCAAAGCTCACCGGATACACCCACGACTTCGTGTTGTTGTCGAAGTACGGCTGCTCGACGGCGGGCATGCCTTCGATCAGGTAGGTGTATGCGAAGCCCGGCTCTTCGGCGCTCGGCGTGCCGCTCACGTTCGAGTACGCCATGACGAAGTCGTTGCCCCAGACATCGCCGAAGTCGTCGTTCTGGCCAGTCGCAACCATCGCGGCGCCCATGACCAAGTTCGGGATCTCGAACAGGTCGGCGATCGCCTGCAGCGTCACCTTCGCGGGGGTCGCGTTGCCACCGGTGTACTTGATGCGGTCGAGGATCGACGGATTCGTCTTGAGCGCTTTGAACGCGCGCGCCGAGATGACCGCCGAGTTCGGATACATACCGATCGACCCGCGGATGGCCTCGCGGCCCGTCTCCGTATCGCTGACAGGATCGGAGGTGTCGCTCGTCCAGCGTGCGGCACCGGCGAGCGCTACCTTGTGGCCAGCGTCGTAATTGGCCGCGTTGCGAGCGATCTGCGCGCAGTTGTATTCGTGCTCCAGGTTGACGACCTTGAGCACCGTATTTACCGAGCGCTGTGCCAGGTCGATCTTCGGCACCTGGGAAGCGTCGCGCTGCAGCTCGCGCGGCACGACCGCTTCGAGCGAACTCGGCACGATCGCGTACGGCTTACCGGCGTAACCGAACTGCACGCGCTTGGTCGCGGTACCGGGAGCGCGTCGGCTGTTGTAGAGACGGAACGCCTCCTTGCCGAACTCCAGTACCTGGCCGCCATAGGCGCCGACCGGGACAAACGGGAACAGCGTGCGCGCGACCAGGTCGGCCTGTTTGTAGCCGCGCGCGATGTCGCTGAGGATGGGATCGACGACGCGCGCCTGACCCAGGGTCTGCTGACTCATGAAAGTACTCCTGCGAGAGAAGGGGTTGGCTGGCGAAGTGGCTCGCCGGTAACGTCAGGCGTCAGGCGGACGACTGGATGAGATAAAGCTCGATGCGGTCGCCATCGGCCGCGGCCGCTTCGAGCGCCTGGCCAACGATCTTGCCGGCCGCATGCGTGACCGCCTTGCCGTTGGCACCGACCTCGACGTAGGCGCCCTTAGCGATCGCGCCACCGGCAACGACGATCGCAGTGCCGAGGCAGTCGACGGTGACCAGGTCGCCGATCGCGGCGTCCTGGCGGTTCACGCCGAAGGCGACGCCAGCCGCGCCAGCGACGGCGCCGAGCGCCGTGCAGAAGTGATCCGCAAGGAGCGCGGCCGTCGCGGCGACGGAGAGTGCCAAAAGCGATTTGTTCTGAGTGCCCATACGTGTGGTCTCGTGAAGTTGATCGGGATGCGAAGCGCGGCGTCAGCCGCCGCAAGCTTTGACGGCGTCCGCCATCGAAGTGCCGGGATGCGTGCGCTGGTACTCCTTCGCTTTTGCGTACAGCTCGCTCCGCGTGCCATCGACGGCAGCGCCCTGCGGCGCGGCGAATTCGACAGGCGCCGCGTCAGCCGCGCCGGTCGCGCGGGACTTCTCGCTGAAGTCGACCTGCGTCGGCAGATCGGCGAGGAACGCGCGCAGCACTTCGGCAGCGGGCTTTTCCGTCGTGGTGCCGCCTTCGGAGAAGCTCACCGGCGAAGCGACGCCGAGCGCGAGCTGCAGCTCGACGATGCCTTCCTTGTGACGCGGCAGAATCTTGCCGGCCGTCACGAGCTGATCGGCGAACTGCGCGGCGCCTGTGCGCGCTTCCTTCTGTTCAGCATCCTTGATGGCCTTTTCGCGCTTGGCGATCTCGGCTTCGCGGGAATCGAGCACCTGGCGGTCGGCGTCGATCTTCTTTTGCTTCTCGGCGAATTCGGCCGCGTTCGGTTCACTCATGACGTTCGTCTCCTGCGAGGTGTCGGTGGTCGTCGCTCGCGCGGCGGTGCGCTCGGCGAAGTGCGTGACGGGATCGCCGACTTGGTCGGCAGTGATCAGGGATTGCGCGGCGTCGGCGTTGACCGTCGACAACAGGCGCTCGATAAGTTGGGCAAGCCGGCCGCCCGCACGGTCTGCGGAGTCGGCGAATTCGATCGCGCCGTCTTCGGCCGCGAACTCCGCGCTCGGCAGACCCTTCACAGCCGGTGGCGCAGCACCGAGGAAGCCGATGTGCCGCAGGTAGTGGTGGCCAGGCTTCGGGTTGCCCGGCGTGTCGGGCAGATAGATCGACGCGCTGATTTTCTTGTAGCGACCGGCGTTGGCGTGCTCGGCGAAGTTCGGCTCGACCTGGTGCGGCTCGGCCCACACGACGCCCTGGCCGTCGACGCTGAGCGATTTGCCCCAGCCATAGGCTGGCGCATTGAGGCTCGGATGGCCGATGACGATCGGTGCCTCGTGCACGGCCGGGTCGTAGCTGCTGACCAAGTCCTGGACGTCGGCGGCGCTGAAGTTGATCTCGCGGCCGTCGACGCTGACGTGCCGGCCGGCACGAAAGATAGCCAGGCG
>JBDTYM010000042.1:0-35205 GCA_040005635.1 Dokdonella sp.
CGCATCCATCTGATTCGTGCCGCGCGCACCAGCATCGACATCCAGACCTTCATCTGGGCCGAGGACGACGCCGGCTGGCTCGTGCTCGACGAACTGATGGCCGCCGCGCGTCGTGGCGTCAAGGTGCGCGTGCTCGCCGACCAGCTGTTTTCGCTCGACGATGTCGAGTGGCTCGCACGCATCGCACGTGCGCACCGCAACCTCGAAGTCCGCCTGTACAACCCGACCTTCGACGAGGCGGTCACGCAGCCGCTCGAGTTCGCCGCCGGCATCCTGTGCTGCTTCTCGAAGTTCAACCAGCGCATGCACAACAAGCTGTTCCTCATCGACGGCGAGATCGGCATTGCCGGCGGCCGCAACATCGAGAACCGCTATTTCGACTGGGATCAGGAATTCGACTACCGCGACCGCGACGTGCTCGTGCTCGGCCCGCAGACCGGCGCCGAGATGCAGGTTTCGTTCGAGCAGTTCTGGCGTCATCCGCGCAGCGTGCCGCTGACGCGCCTGAATGATGTCAACGAACGCATCGTCGGCAACGCCGGCGCCGCGAAGGCACCGGCCGAGCCGCCGGACATCGACCACGCACGCATCGAATCCCTGCGCGCGCGCGCCGCCGACAGCGCTTACATTCGCGAGCACTTCGCCGATGTCGCCGTACGCGTCGCGCGCGTGGACTACTTCTCCGATGCGCCCGACAAGGCGCTGCGGCCGGACGATCCGGCCGAGCTCGAGCTGACCCAGCGCATCAGCGACCTGCTCGCCGGCGCGCACGATCAGGTCGTGTTCGAAACACCCTACCTGGTCCTCAGTGCGCGTGCGCGCAAAGTGTTCCGCGAACTTTATCGACGCAAGCCGCGCGTGCCGGTGATCGTGTCGACGAACTCGTTGGCAGCCACGGACGCGTTCTACGTCTATGCGCTCTCGTACAAGTACAAGAAGCGCTACCTCAAGCGCTACGGCTTCCAGATCCACGAGTTCAAGCCGTTTCCGGCCGATGCCGCCGATTTCGTGCAGGACTATGAGCGGCTCGCCGGCGGCGGCACCACGGGCAGATACCAGCGCTATGGGCAGACGCCGCTGCGACGTGAGGGCGTGCGCCTCGGCCTGCATGGCAAGTCGATCGTCATCGACGACCGCGTCAGCGTGATCGGCTCGCACAACTTCGATCCGCGCTCGGACAACGTCAACACCGAATCGGGTTTCATCATCTACGACCGCACGGTCGCCGCGCAGGTGCGCAGCGCGGTACTGCGCGACGCCGCCCCTCGGAACGCCTGGACGATCGCGAAGCGCCAGCGGCCGAAGTTCCTGCAGACCATCAACAATGTGATCGCAACTGTATCGACCGCATTGCCGGTGTTCGACCTGTGGCCGTTCCGCTATGCGACCAGCTACGAATTGAAACCCGGCTGCGAGCCGCTGCCTCCCGGCGATGCAGGCTTTCAGGCCTGCTACGAGGATGTCGGAGACTTCCCCGAGGTCGATCTGTCCTCGAAGACGATCTATACGCGCATCGTGACCGCCTTTGGCGCGGGACTGGTGGACATCCTCTGAAATGCCTCCTGGCATCTGCCTTTTCGCGAATGCCGCACGCCACGTAACGCCGATTGTTCCTCCTGCGCATTGACGCGACCCGCCCCCGCTGGCTAGTCTCTTCCGTCGTCTCCCGCGGAGTTGTCCCATGTCGCTCGCGATCACCATCGAACTCGGCGATGCCGACCTGCAGCATTTCATCGACGCGATGAAGCGGGCGCAGGCGGAGGCCGCGCATCTGTCGCCGCGCGAAGTCACCGAGGCGGCGTCGAAGCTGCTGGTCGAAGGCCACGAGATCAAGCTGCCGAATTTCATCGCCGAACGCCTCGGCAAACTCGACAGCATGATCGCGATGGTCAATGACGAGGGCTTCTCGCTGCCGGAGGAGGACAAGCAGCGCGTGCTCGCCTGCCTGACCTATTTCGCCAATCCGCAGGACATCATTCCGGACAACGTGCCGGTGCTCGGCTTTCTCGACGATGCCATCATGATCGAGCTGTGCGTGCGCGAGTTGCAGCACGAGATCGAGGCGTACGAAGACTTCGTCGAGTATCGCAAGAACGAAGCGGCAGCGCGCGGCGTCGATCCGGCCAGCCTGAAGACTCAACGGCTCGAATGGGCCGAGGCGCGCCGCGTCGAGCTGATCGACCGCATGCGCAAGCGCCGTGGCCAGAGCTACCAGAGCAGTGGCGGCTGGAAGCCGACGCTGTTCTCGTTCCGCGGCTGATCGATCTGGAGACACCGAAGAAAAAGGCCGCTCACGCGGCCTTTTTCATGCGCGCTGCGGACACGGTCTAGAACCCGCTGCCGCCCTGCGCGTTCGCACCGATACTCGCCAGCGATGCGGCGAAGACGAAGAAGCCGACGATGGCGAGCGCAATGCCGCCGATCAGCAGGACGTTCAGCAGCCAGCCGTACCAGGGCATCGGCGGCCGTACCGCGGGTACGGGTTGTCCCGGCTGGACGCCGTTGAACACCACCAGCGTACTCGCCATCATGTCGTGCAATGCCTGCTTGCGCGCGGTCCAGCCCGCCAGCAGGTAGCCGACGTTGAGAATCAGGCCGGACACGATCTTGCCGAAGTAGCGTCCACTGGCTCGACCGAAACCGATGCGCTGGCCGAAGTCATCGACGACCTTGATGCCCATCGCCATCTTGCCGGGCGTCGCCTGCGCGGCGGCGCTCTCGAACAGCGCGAAATACAGCCATTGGCCGATGAAGAGCACGAGGAACGGCACCACCATCATGCCGAACATCGCGCCTGGACGGATGTCACCCCCGGCGCCGACCGCACCCATCACGCCGACCCCGACCACAGCCTGTATGACGGCCGACGCGATACCGATCAGGAGGCCATCGATGACCATGGCGGCGCAGCGACGCCAGAAGCCGGCATGGATCGTTTCGCCGGGCGGCAATGCGTACAGGTTGGCTTGCCCGTCGACGCTGGCTTCGCTGCGCTGTGTCGGCAACACGGTCACAGCGACCGAGGCGGACGCGGCCGGTGTCGTGCTGAACAGGTCGGTCGCCGGCGGCAGTGGCGGCGGCGCGGCGGCGGCCGGAGTCGCGAATTCGCGGAATGGACGCCACGTATTCGAGCCCACTTCGGCGATGTTGAGGCTGTCCGGCCACAGGCCGTGCTCGACGCGCTCCTCCACGAAGACCCGCGGCACCGGTCCGCGCGGCGCGTTGTCGAGCAGTACGAACAGCGCCGGACGACCATCCGGCGCGCAAATTTCCGCTTCCGCACCGACTGCCGCAGCGCCGGCTTGCAGCGTCTGCAGCTTGCCGAGATCGTCGCTCTGCTTGACGGTAAGCGGCGCGCGCGCGATCAGCTGACTGGTCAGCTTGTCTGGTTCCATGCGGAAATACCCAGCCAACGCCGGCCACACCGACTCAGGCGCGTGGCCGGGCAGAACCGCACCGGTCAGCACCAGCGCGTAGTTGCTGTTTTCCATTTCGACCTCCCCCGAGGCGTGCGTTCCGCCCTAGCCTACGGCCTTTCGAGGATCGCCGTCACGCCCATGCCGCCCGCGGTGCAGATCGAGACCAAGCCGCGGCCCGAACCTTTCTCTTCGAGCAGCCGCGCCAATGTGGCGACGACGCGCGCGCCGGTCGCTGCAAACGGATGGCCGGCCGCGAGGCTGGAGCCATTCACGTTGATCCTGGCCGGGTCGATGCTGCCGAGCGGCGCGTCGAGGCCCAGGCGGTTCTTGCAATAGTCGGCGGATTCCCACGCGCGCAGCGTGCACAGCACCTGCGCGGCGAACGCCTCGTGCAGCTCGTAGAAGTCGAAATCCTGCAGTCTGATGCCGGCCTCGGCGAGCATGCGCGGGACGGCGATCGTCGGCGCCATCAACAAGCCCTCGCCGTGGATGAAATCCACCGCGGCGACGCGCGCATGGGTCAGGTACGCCTGCACCTTGAGCCCGCGCGAGGCGGCCCATTCGTCGCTCGCCAGCAGTACGGCGGCGGCGCCGTCGGACAACGCGCTCGAGTTGCCGGCCGTCAAGGTGCCGTGGCCGGAGGTCTTGTCGAACGCAGGCTTCAACGCGGCCAGTTTCTCCAGGGTCGTATCCGCACGCAGCACATTGTCGCGCTCGACGCCGCGGAACGGCACGATGAGGTCCTTGAAGAAACCGCGCGCGTAGGCGGCCGCCAGCTTCTGGTGGCTGCCGAGTGCCATCCTGTCCTGCTCCTCGCGCGCGATCTTCCACTCCTGCGCCATCAGTTCGCAGTGATCGCCCATCGACTTGCCGGTGCGCGGTTCCGCGACGCCGGGAAACGACGGCTTCAATTCGGACAGCGAGAACCCCTTGACCGCGGTTTCGAGCTTTTCCAGCGGCGTCTTCGCGCGATTCATGGCGAGGACGCGCTGCTGCAGCGGCCTGGAGTAGACGATCGGCACATCGCTGGTGGTATCGGCGCCACCAGCGATGCCGGCGTCGATCTGGCCAGTCGCGATCTTGCTGGCGACGATGATGGCATTGTCGAGCGAGGTGCCGCAGGCGCGCGCCGTCGTGATGCCGGGGGTGGTCGGCGCAAGCCCGGATGACAGCGTCGCCTCGCGCGCAATGTTCCAGTCCGTCGAGTGCCTGATGACCGAGCCGAACGCGACCTCGCCGAGTTCGACACCATGCAGGCCGAAACGCTCGACCAGCGCGCCCAGCGTCTTCACCGCCATGCCGAAGTTGCCGACGTCTGCATACGCGGTGTTGTTGCGGCAGAACGGAATGCGCACGCCGCCGATGATGCCGACGCGAGTGAGACTTTGATTCATGCTTGAGTTCCTGCAGCAGGCACGCTGTCAGAGAGCCTACCCTCTGCGACCTCTTTTGAGAACGGCGACGGTGCATGCAGGCTGGCCGCATCGCTGAGCCACGTCGGCCACTCGCTCCAGAACAGCCAGGCCGCGGGTTCTGCGCGAATCAAACGGTCGAGCGAACTCGCAAGGCCCGCGAGCGCCACGTCAGCGGGTGCTGGCGCGACGGCTTCACCGATGACCAACTTGCGCCGCCCGCGCGCCAGATCCATCTCCACCCAGTAGGGCACGATCGGCACACCCGCCTCGGCGGCCAGGGCCAGCGATCCGTCCGGCAGGCTCGCCGGGCGATCGAGCAGGCGCACCGGTCGTTGTCCTCGTGGCGCCAGTCGCGGCGGCATGTCCATCACGCTGATCACGGGCACCCCACTTCTAAGCGTATTGAGGATTTTCTCGCGCACGCCGGGGCGATAAGCGTTTGGGCGTCCGCTGATTCGTTCGACCTCGGCAAATCGAGCCGCCCCGTATCGGTAGCGGACCGGATGCTGAGCGAAATTCGCGCGGTCGAAGCGCGCGGCGATGAGCACGACGTCGCGCCCATGCCGCCGCAGATCGCGAAACACCCACAACCCGGTACCGTAATGAAAGCTGGTCGCGACAAATGCGCCCGATGGCCAAGTGCCCTGCACCTCGACATGCGCCGGAAACCAATCCACCGGACGCCTGCGCGACAACTGCAGATCGACCGCGTCGAGCAGCCACACCGTGCGTACGTCGCGCTGCAGCGCTTCGATGTCGGCGATCGGCAGATAATTCGGCGCGATCGCAGCAGCGGCGGCGGCAGGCTCCGGATAGATGTTTTTCAGGCGCGCCAGGCACCGGTAGCAGGCATAGGCCATTGGCCAGGGCAGCCAGGACGGCAACCACGGTGCGAGATAGAGGATCCATAGATCGTGTATGGATTTGCGCAGCGCGCTGAGATTCATGGAGCCGCCTCAGCCCACGCCCCAGCTCGCTCCAGCAACCGGTATTCGGTTTCGACCATGCCCAGTGTTTCGTAGGTCGCCAGCGCGGAGCGATTGTTCTTTTCGACGTACAGACGCAGCCCGACGACGCCCGCCGCCAGTCCTGCACGTCGTTCGACCTCCGCGTACAACGCGCGAAACACGCCGTGGCGGCGGGCTTCGCGAATGACATACACGCTCTGCAACCACCACCAGTCGCCGTCGCGCCAGTCGCTCCACTCGCGCGTCACCATCAGGCAGCCGACCGCTTCTCCCGCGCGCTGCGCAACCAGATAGAAGCCGCGCGCCGGCTGCTCGAACACCGCGGCAACGCCGCGCGCGAGCGTGGCCGGATCGAGTGCCTTGTGTTCCGTCTCCCATGCCATCGCCGCGTTCGCGTCGGCGATGAAACCGATGTCGCTCGCCTCGGCATCGCGGATCAGCAGCTCGATGGCGCTCATGCGGCCCCACGCTTGCGGTTATAAGCCGAAACGTACAGCTCGCCCACGGCCAGGTCGACGAATGAGTAGGGCTGCAGCTCCGGCGTGTAGTCGACACGATCATGGGTTCGCAGCGCCACACGCCAAGGCTCGAAGTCGAGCCCGCGCAGCTCGCGTTCGAACGCCGGTACCGTGATCGGATTCAGTTCGGTGAACCACTGCCAATACTGCGCGGGCGTCGCGTGGTCGCCGCTGCGGTCAATGCGCTCGGGTTCGCTGCCGAGCACCTGTTCGCGCACCCACTCGCGCGGCCGTTTCAAGTGGACGTAGGGCTCCTGCTGGGCGAAACGGAACTCGCCGAGGTGGTTGCCGACATCGGAGTAGTACAAGCCCGGATGGATCATCAACAGACCGCCGGGACGCAGCACGCGACGGATTTCGGAGAGCGCCTGAGCATAGCCGCCCTCGATGTGCTCGACCGATCCCCACGACAGCACGACATCGAAATAGTCGTCGTCGAAGGGGATCGCATTGGCGCTGGCCGGCAGGAAACGCAGCTCGTTGGGCAGTTGTTCGATCGGCAGATGCGCTAGCCGCGCGATCTCCATGAGGCGCTCGTAGCCGCGGAATGGATCGATGCCGACCAGCTCCTGCGGCCGCCGCCGCAGGGCGATGCCGAGATCGGTGATGCCGTCGCCGCAACCGACATCGAGGATGCGGCCGCCGAGCAGCGGTGAATCGCCGAGCAGATAGCTCGTCGTGGTCCGCGCGGCGTGGTCGAAATGCTTGTAGAACCAATCCTGCGCGCCTCGCTTCCACGACAACGCCTCGACCGGCGTCGTGCCCGCGGCACTGCGCAGTTGCCAGGCGAGTTGCAGCGCGGTGTCGTCGACCGCTGCGCCGACTTCGAACGGCAGCGCCGCCGCGCCGGCTTTGCGCAACTCGCCACCGACGCGGCACCAAAGCGCAACCTGCGCCACGTAGCGACCGACCGGCAAACCCGCTCGCGGCGCCAGTGCATGCACGTCGTACGCGCCGCGCGGCAGCCAGCTGACGTCCCAGCCGCCTGCGGCCAGTTGCGCATGAGCCACCGTCGCATCGGACACCGCGTCGACGATGTCGAGCGACACGTCGACATCGAACGCCACGGCCGCGCCGACTTCGATGCGGACCGTGAGTACGAAGGGGACGTCTCCGGAAAATTCCGAAGCGGCCAGTGATGCCCGGAGCAGCGACAGGTCGGACATGGAAAGCGTCAGGGAAAAAGGGGCGTGCATGTTAACAGGCGATATCCGGCGCCAGGATCGCGCGGCACATCGGCGCCGCGAAAACGGCCTCGGCATGGCGCGCGCACGGCGCTGGCGGCAGCTCGAACCGCGTGTAGTGCCGCGCACGTAGCTGTTGTACGAACAACACACTGCGGGCCGCATCGATGCCGCTCGATCTCGAGCCGTTGCGCAATGGCTGCGGATGCCGCTCGAAACGCGCCGGCAAGGATTCGCTTCCCGAGGCGCCGAGCCGCCACAGGAGCGCGGCGAAATCGAGCGCGCAGATCGCATTCGGCGGACGCGGCACACCGGGTCGGCGCCCGCCCGCGTAGTCGATACGCGGCGAACACTGCCAACGGCAGCGCCAGCGTGTCGAGCTCGCCGCGCGCCACCCAGCGTATTGCGCGGACCGTCGCGGATCGGACCTGAGAGGGTTGTCCTCGCGGAGCGCCAGCTCAGCGGCGCTTCTTGCGCGAGCTGCCGAGCTTGCGCGTCATCGTGTTTCGGCTCAAGCCGAGCGACTTTGCGGCGTGCTGCCGATGGCCCCGATGCGCGGCGAGTGCCGCATCTAGCAGCACTCGCTCGAACTCGACGTAGGCTTCGGTATGAATGTTTTCCGCGCCGGCTGCGAGTGCCTGGTCGGTCCAGGCGCGCAGCGCACTGCTCCAGCCGGTCATCTCGCGCGGTGGTGCGGCATCGCTGATCGCTGGTGGCAAATCGCCGACACCGATCTCGCGTCCCGGCGACAATACGGCG
The DNA here is from genome assembly GCA_040005635.1 of Dokdonella sp. Taxonomy (GTDB): domain Bacteria; phylum Pseudomonadota; class Gammaproteobacteria; order Xanthomonadales; family Rhodanobacteraceae; genus Dokdonella_A. The sequence goes on from JBDTYM010000042.1 coordinate 8,264, forward strand.
AGGCGTCGAGCCAGGTTCTCCAGCTGGCGCACGTTGCCGGGCCACGCGTAGTCGCGCAGTGCGCCGAGCGCGGCCGGCGAAAAGCGCTTCGTAGTGCCGCCGGTCGCTGCGACCGCACGTCCGAGAAAATGCTCCGCCAGCGCCGGGATGTCGTCGCGGCGCTCACGCAACGCCGGCAGGTGCAGGCGCACGACGTCGAGTCGATGCAGCAGATCGGCACGGAATTCGCCGCGCGCGACTTTCGCGTCGAGGTCCTGGTGCGTCGCCGCGATGATGCGCGTGTCGGCGCGGATCAGCTCGCGTCCGCCGACGCGATAGAACTCGCCAGCGGCGAGTACACGCAGCAGGCGCGTCTGCAGCGCCAGCGGCATGTCGCCGATTTCGTCGAGGAACAAGGTACCGCGATAAGCCTGCTCGAAGCGGCCGGCGTGCCGACGTGCTGCGCCGGTGAACGCACCGATCTCGTGACCGAACAGTTCCGATTCGAGCAGCTCGGCCGGAATCGCGGCCGTGTTCAATGCGATAAACGGCTGCTGCGCGCGCGCGCTTTCACGATGCAGCGCGCGCGCGACCAGTTCCTTGCCGGTGCCGGTTTCGCCGGTGATCAGCGCGCCGAGGCCGCTCGCGGCCACGCGGCCGATCGCGCGGAACAATTCGCGCATGCCGGCGCTGCCGCCGATCAATTCGGCCTCGCCGCTGTCCTGCACAGGTGCCGCCGGCGGCGTGGTGCGCGGCTGCGCGAGCGCGCGGCGCGCGGCCGCAACGGCCTGGTCGAGATCAAAGGGTTTGGGCAGATAGTCGAACGCGCCGAGCCGGTAGGCCGACGCGGTCGAAGCAACATCGGTGAACGCGCTCATCACGATGACCGGAAAGCGCGGCTCGTGCGCGGCGACACGTTCGAGCAGCTTGAGTCCGCTCGCGCCGGGCATGCGTACATCGGTGAACAACAGATCCGGCGTTGAATCCATCAGCGCCGCCAAGGCAGCCTCCGCATCGCCGAACTCGCGCGGCTGCCAGCCTGCTTCACGCAATGCGGCGCCGAGCACGAAACGCACGCTGCGGTCGTCATCGACGATCCAGATCGTGCGGAGCCCGCTCATGCCGGCTTCACTCGTGCCGGCTTCATTCGAGAGTGTATTGCTACGATCCGCATCCGAAGTGTCCTCACTCCGCCAACGGCAGTTGCAAGGTGAACACGGTCACGCCGGGTCGGCTGACATAGCTCAACTCGCCACCGTGCTCACGCGCGATTTCGCGCGCGATCGCGAGGCCGAGGCCGGTGCCATCGGCGCGACCGGACACCAGGGGCTCGAACAGCGTCTCGGCCAGTTCGGACGGCACGCCGCGGCCGTCATCGACGATATCGATGCGCACGGCGAAGCGCGTGCCGCGCTCGCTGAAACGCGAGCCATGCTCGGCGCGGGTGCGCACGCTGAGCTGGCGCGCGCCCGCCTCGGCCGCATTGCGCATGAGATTGATCAGGGCCTGCTGCAAGCGGTCCGCGTCGGCGGTCACCGGCGGCAGGCTGGGGTCGTAGTCGCGCCGGATCTGCGGCGGTTGCGGTTCCGCTGCCACCAATGCCGCGACGCGCTCGATCACTTCATGGATGTTGATGCGCGCGAGGCGCGGCTTGGCACCGACCTTGAGCAGACGATCGGACAAAGCGGCCAGACGATCGACCTCGGTCACGATCAACTCGGCCAGCTCGGCCAGATCCGGTGCTTCGATGCGCCGCTGTAGCAACTGCGCCGCGCCGCGCACACCGGCCAGGGGCCCCCTCACTTCGTGTGCGAAGCCGCGCAGCGACTCCGACAAACGCAGGCCGGAGTGCTCGATCGCGGTCGACTGCACTTCCAGCAGCAGGGTGTGCGCCGCCAGTGGCGTCAGTGCCAGGTCGGCCTCGCGATCCCCGATCGCCGTGCGCAGGCGCGCCTCGCGCAACCAGATACGCCGTTCCTGCTGCAACGCGCGCAGCACGGCGTCCGATAGGCGCGGCGGCTTCGCATCCAGCACCAGCAGTGATTCACCGCGCCAGTTGCGCGCGCCACCGCCGAGCCAGTCATGCAGCCCTTGATTGACCGATCGGATCACCAAGTCGCCATCGACCAGCGCCATCGCCGTGGCGCACTGCTCGAACACCGGCCAGGCGGCCTCGCCGTGCGAGGGATGCGCGCTGGGTTCGTGGCTGCGGGGCGTCATTGCCCCATTCTAGGGCAAGGTTATCGGCGCGGTTCGCTTCAGGGTGGGGCAAGTCGGCAGGCCGGTGCGCCGCGACATCACGCGGGACCGCATCGGGTCCCGCATAACATCCGTTCGTTCGGAGCGGGCCGACGGACCATCACCGGCAGCGCGATCAGTTCGCCGCTTCAAATCCATTGCCGAAAATCACATCGCCCTGCGCGAGCGCGGCGGCACCCTCGATATGCCCGGCGAAGCGGCGCGAGAACAGCGGATCGATGTCGACCGTCGCACTGAAGTCGTACCACGAGTTCGCCGCTTGCCCGACGTCCCAGCGGTCGCTGATGCTCTCGCCGGCCGCGACGGTGTAAGTGCGCGGCGCATCGCTGACGTAGGCATTCGGCGTCACCGTGAACAGCGCGCTCGCGCTGCCACTGTTCGTCAACGTCAGCACGAGAGTGTTGTGACCCGGTGTAACGAGGTCGTAGGACGAGGCAACTTCGAGCGAGCCGCCGACAGCGTTGATGTCGCCGATCAACCGGCGCAGGAAACCATTCGGGCCGTAGACCGACAGGTCGTACCTGCCATCGCCATAGGTCTGCACGTCGAAATTGTCCTGCACCGCGCCATTGATCGACGGCACGTCGTATTGCCACGGGCCGTCGCTGCGATAATTGTTCGCATAAACCGAGTGATGCACCGACTGCGTGCCGGTATTGCTCATGTTGATCCGCAGGAAACCGTTCGGGATATCCACGCTGGACGTCGCATTCGCCTGATAAGGCAGCGGGCGCTGCGGGCGAGTGCCGGGTTCCTGCAGCGGCAGCGATTGATCTGCCGGCACGGTGGGCGCCGGCAGGGTCGTGCATTCCTTCACCGCCAGTGCTGCCAGCGTCGCGGTATCCGGCAGCGTGGGCACATCGATCATCGATGAGTTGAAGTCGAACGCGGAGGTCAGGTCGCCGCAGACCGTGCGACGCCAGGCCGAGATATTCGGTTCCATCACGCCAGTCAGCACTTCGAGGAAGCGGATCACCGAGGTGTGGTCGAACACTTCCGAACAGACGTAGCCGCCCCGGCTCCATGGCGAAACGATGAACATCGGCACGCGCGGTCCGAGACCGATCGGCAGACCTTCGACGAATTCGTCCGGCGTGCCGTCCGGCGGTGTGATCGGCGTGGCATGGTCGAAGTAGCCGTCGTTCTCGTCGTAGTTGATCAACAGGACCGTCGACGCCCACACGGCGGGATCGGCGGTGAGCGCTTCCAGCACCTGATTGATGAAATCTGCGCCGAGCGCCGACGGATAGCTCGGATGTTCGCTGGCGAGCGCCGGCCCGACGATCCACGAGACTTTCGGCAAGCGCCCATTCAACACGTCGCTCTTGATCGCCGCGGCGATATCACCCACCGTACTTTCCGCGCCCGACGACGGTACCGAGGCGACGCCGAAGTCGTACAGCGGATCGCCCGGCAACGCGCTGGAAAACTGGGTGAAATACTGCAGACCGTTGTCGCCGTAATTGTCCTCGGCGACCTGATAGACCTTCCAGCTGACCGACGCTGCCTGCAGACGCTCCGCGTAAGTCGTCCAGGTCAGACCCGATTCGTCGCCGCCGTTGATGATCGGTCCTTCAAAGTGGCCGTTCGGGTCGATCATGCCGCTCCACAGATAGGTGCGGTTCGGTCCGGTCGCGCTCATGATCGAGCAGTGATAGGCGTCGCAGATCGTGAACGCATCGGCGAGCGCGAAATGGTACGGAATATCCGCACGCGTGTAGTAGCCCATTGTCATCTCGCCCTTGGCGGGCACCCAATGGTTGCCGCCACCGGCGTTCCACGCGGCATGGGTCGAATCCCAGTCATGCGCGAGATCGCCGACGCACTGCGCGCTGGTCGTCGTCGTGTCCAGATGAAACGGCAGCACGCTGCCGGAACTTCCAGGCTGCGCGAATATCGAGTCGCCGCTCTGCTGCAACAATGCGCTCGGGTCGGCGAAACCGCGCACGCCTCGCAGCGTGCCGAAGTAGTGATCGAACGAACGATTTTCCTGCATTAAGATCACGACATGTTTCACATCGGCGATCGAATTGCCGGCCGGCGGTGTCGTCATGGCCGCGCGCAGCGCGGCAGGTAATGATCCAAATGCGGTCGCTCCGACCGCGGCGGCGGAAACGCCGAGAAACCTGCGTCGCGTCAACTTGTCCATCACACACGCTCCAGAGCTCAGGGAATCCGCGTGGCACGCTCGCGTAGACGGCGGGCGCGCGCCTCATGCATCAGGCGGCAGAGCGTGAAGAGCAGGCGTGACTTCGCGGTGACTCCGGCTTTGCAGATCGTCGATGGTTGTGTAAAGACGGCTGGACGTAGGGACGGCTAGGCGTCCAAAAGAAAGCCCGGCGCGAGGCCGGGCTTTGTCGAAGCGCATTTCGAACATCGCGGCGCATGCGGCACGATGCCGCATGGCGCCGATATCAAGCGAGAACTTATTCCACGTCGAACGACTGCAGATCGACCGGCACGGTCACGTTGATCGTGCCGGACATGCCCAGGCCACCGGCGGCGCCGTGGATCACGCAGTGGTAGGCGAACGTTCCGGGCGTCGGGAACGTCGCAACATACGTCCACGCGGCGCTGCTGGCGGCGCCGCTGTTGAACGTCGTTCCGTCGTCCGAGACTGCGTTATGGAAGCCGGGCGAAGGACCCGTGTTGGTGAAGGTCACGGTGTCGCCGGCAGCGATGTTCAGCGTCTGCGGCGAGAACGTCAGCGTTCCGTTGGGGCCGACCTGCACGTTGTGATTGGCCGCCGAAGCGGCTGTCGAGCCCAGCAGCAACGCGGCTGCGAGGGCGAGATGAGGCATCAGATGATGGGTACGCACGATGTTTCTCCTGAACGATGAGGGCGAATGAAGGATCGGGTTACGCCCGATTCGAATGACCGCAGTTGCCACGCGGGCACCAGCGACGAGCGAATGGTTTGCGCACGTCCAGAGGATAGTCCCGTCGGCGTGAATAGACTGAACAGCGGATGACGACCCCATCAAACGCGAAGCCTCACCAAGCCGAACGGAGGCGTCGTGTGCGAACGGGTTTGCGTTAGCCCGGATCATTGCGCGCCCACTTGCAGCCAAGAGGCGATTTGTTCAATCGAGCCGTCGTCCAGCGAGTGCGCGACGCCGCGCATGATGCGATCGTTGCTGGATTCGGTCAGCCTGCCGTCACGATAGTCCTTCAGGCGTTGCGTCAGGTACGGCGCGTGCTGGCCGCGCAGTATCGGATAGGCTCGATAGCGCGCAGCGTCGGCGGCCAGCGGATGGCCGCCAGCATCGGCACCGTGGCAGCCTTGGCAAGGTGGAATCCCGCGCGCAGCGTCACCGTTGCGGAACAGCGCTGCAGCGAGGGCATCGGATGGCGCGCTCTTCGTCTCCGCGCCGGCTGGCGGCAGCGCAGCGAAATACACGGCGAGATCGCGCATATCCGCATCACCGAGCTTGGCCACCTGCGCGGTCATCGGCGAATCCGCACGTGCAGCGCGCTGGAACTCGACCAGCGACCAATACAGATACTCGCTGTGCTGGCCGGCAAGATTCGGAAACATCGGCACCGGCGCGACACCGGCCGGCCCGTGACAACCCATGCATGCCGTCGCCTTCGCCTTGCCACTTGCCGCGTCGCCGGTGACGGCGCCGATTTGGCGAAGGTCGATCAGATCCGCCGCCACCGTAGCCGTGGTCGCCATCAGCAGCAGGCCGAGCAAGACGGAGCGGACAACGATCCAGCGGACGGCGCTCATAGCTCGACGCTCACGAGCAGGCCGACCAGGTTCGCGCTATAGCTTTGCGGTCCGCCATCGGTATAGACGCGATGATCGATCACATAGCCGGCAGCGAGACCGGCATAGTGCCAGTCGCTGACATGGCCGCGTTCGTAGTAGTCGAATAGGCGCATCGAGACGCGCCGCATCAAGGGAATCGTCAAGCCAAGCGTCAACGAATTGGTACGGTAGGCGAGCGGCGGAAATTCATTGCTGTTGAGAAAGCCGTCGGCGAAGTAAGCCAGCGCAGCCGGCGTCGCAAAGCGATAGCGCGTCGTGCCTTGCGCATCCAGGTAGGCCCAGCTCGCATCCAGACGTACGCGGCCAATCGTGTGCGTCAGCGTGGCGCCGGCGCTGTGATTGCGCTGGATGTCGTCGGTCCACCAGCGGCCGTCGTTCGAGTAAGTGCCACCACCAAGGGTCGGATCTGCAGCCGCTCCGAGATCATTGACGCTGGCCATGCGCAGTTTCGAGCGGTCGTAGCCGTAGTAGAGGCTCGCATTGGTTGACGGCGATGGCTGCCACTCCCATTGCAGCGTCGCGCCGAGCGTGTTGTAACCCTGGCGACCGATTTCGGCGTCGTAGGAATTCCAGTCGCCGCGCGTCGAAATGCTGATCGTCATATCGTCGCGCGGCGCGATCGTCGCGATCAGATCGAGCTTTTCCTCATCGCGACTGGCGAGGTCATACAGACGCAACGCATCCACGCTCTGCGCCTGGACGCCGCCAGGAGGCGCGAGGAAGCCGGGCAGACTGGTCGAATAGAGAAATTCGTAGGGATCGTAGTTGTAGTTGTCGCCGGTTTGTTTCAGATAGGTGGCGTTCGCGCGCAAGGTCAGCCAGTCGAAACTGCGATTGATCCACGTCAGCTTGACGCTGCTGTCGTCGGCTCGGCTGCGTTCGCGATGGCTGGGCTCGTCGCGCAGGAAGTCCAGCGTCGCGCCCAGCGTATTGTGGGCGCCGACTTTCCAATCGGCGCCGATGTTCGCATCGATCGTCTGCTGGTCCAGCGGCAGGCTTAGCACGCGGGTAATCGCGGATGGATTGCTCGGATCCCACAGGCCGACACCGCCTTCGGCCGATCCGTTGGCTCCGGTGACCACCGTGCCCTGCGCACCGTTCTCGGCGATGTAGCCGTACTGGCCGGTCAGTGGGTTGTAAGCGAGATACGTATTGCGATAGTCCTCGCGGTTGAACTTGAAACCGCCGCGCACACTGAGATCGGAAGTCGGCTGCAGCACGATGCGCGCGTCGAGCATCGAGGTGTCGATGCTCATGTCGGCGTTCCGGCGCGACAGCGCGTTCGGCGTATTCCAATCGGCGCAATTGTACAGATAGGGATTCTGCGGCCCGGTCTGCAGGCTGCCGTTGAGACCGATGCCGAAAACGCCTTGGCAATCGATCGGCGCAATCAGACGGTCGTTCTGGCTCATGCGACCGACCGAACCGGTCAGCGACAGTTCGCCATTCCAAGGAATTTTGCGCGTGAAGGTCGCCTGCAGGTTGTTGTAGTTGTTGTCGGGTTCGGTCGACATCTGACCGGTCGTCAACGGCGCCGAGATCGCGTTGGATATCGACGGCGTCAACGCAAACGGCGTCTGGTAGGTGTAGCTCGTATAGCGGTCGCGATAGAACGAACCCTGGTAGCCGAAGTCCATGCGCCAGACCGCTCCGGCGTAGCGCAGACCACCGTTGACATTGATCGTGCTGTCATCGATCGGCTTGACGGTTTCGAGTACGCCACCGTCGCCGGGGTAGGCATAGTTGAAGAAGAACGGCCCGCCGTACGGACGCGCGCCGGAACGTTCCTCGTCGCTCGCATTCGCGTACGCGGTCCACTCGGGCGTCAGATACATGCTGTAGCCGAGGCCTTGCTTCTCGCGCTTGACCTTGAGCGTGCGCTCAGGCGTCGCTGCCGAGACGGCGGCGACCTGCTCGGGCGTGCTGCCGCCCGGGGTCAGGCTGCTCGGCAAGGTCAGCGTGTTGCTGCCGACGCCGTTCCAGATCGACCGCGCGTTGTTGCTGAGCACGTTCGGCATGTCGCGGATGAAGGCCTGGATCTTGTAGCTGCCGGCGCGCCCGAACACGGCCTGGTAGTACTGGTCGTCGTCGCTCAGGCGGCTGGCGCGTACATTCGCGTAAGTACCGTCGCTCGGGCGCTCCCACGTGTAGTCGAGCAGAGCCAGGATCAGGCCGCTGTCCCAGTCGACGTAGCGGTTCCACAAGGCATTGTTGTCGTCGCCACCGGTGCCGAGCAGGCCGAGCTGCAGGATGCCGTAGCCCTGCCAGTCGCCGTACTCGTCCGGCTGCGGCGGCTCGCTCGGATTGAGGTAGAGATTGCCGCTCGGCGAGCGATGCTGGCCCGGCTGCAGCCAGGTCGTGCCACGCTCGTCCGGCGTCTCGCTCTGCGTGCCGGCATTCGGATCGAGCTTGTTGCCACGCCAGGTGTCGACGCCCACGCCGCTGTCGGCGTGGGCCAGCGAGCCAAGCAAACACGCCGTCATTCCCGCGAAAGCGAGAATCCATTGGCGGTTTGCTCGTAAAGAAAACGGGGGTTCCCGCTTTCGCGGGAATGACGGGGAGAGTGTGATGGCGTGAGACGCAGCGGGAAACGGTAGGGACAACGAGCCGCTTGTACGAACCTGTCGACGCGGGAACGACGGAAAAAGGATCGTGATCGTCATCCCAAGCCTCCCCGTCACTCGTGGAACTTCGGACCCGACGGCGCGTTCGAGCCGTGGATGTTGGCGTGGCAGGTGAGGCAGCCGCGCCCCATGATGCGTTCATCCGGATGTGCGCCATTGGCCAGCGACTGCGGCGTCTGCAGATCGTTCGGGTGACGCTGGTTGACGTGGCACTGCTGGCACAGGAACGGAATCGGTGCGACCAGCAGGGTCGCCTGGTTGGAGCCGTGCGGGCTGTGGCAGTTGAGGCAGTTCTCGCGCACCGGCGCGTGCTCGAACAGGAACGGTCCGCGCTTCTCGGCGTGGCACTGGTAGCAGGTCTCGTTGACCGAGTTGGTCTTCAAGAGGGGATTGGTCAGCGAGCCGTGCGGGTTGTGGCAGTCGTCGCAACTCATCTGGCCTTCCGGCAGCGGCATGTGCGAGCGGCGGTTGAATTGCAGACGCACGTCTTTGTGACATTGCGCGCAGGTGTCGTTGATCGAGGCTTTCGCCATCAGGCCCTCGACCGAGAACTTCGCCATCGGGTTGTGGCAGTCGCTGCAGGAAAGTCCATTGCGCTGATGCACCGAGCCGGTCCAGTGATCGCGTGGACCGCCCTGATGGCACGTCAGGCACGTCTTGGTCTGCAGTTCGATCGGCGTGCCGGAGTCCTTGGTGTAACCGAGGATCAGGCCCTTGGACAGCGGTGCCTGCGCATGCGCCGAGCCGGGACCGTGGCAGGTCTCACAGACTGGAATGGAGCTGTCGGCCTTGTGCGCCGCATGCAGGCCGAGCGCATGCAGCGTATGCGTGAAGTGCTCGCTCTCCAGCTGATGGCAGGCAATGCAGGTCGCCTCACCGATGGGTTGCGCATTCGGCGCGTTCGGATTGTCGGCGACACGCGCCATCGCGAAGCCCGGTGCCGCGAGCAAGGTCGTGTTCGTGGCGTGCACGTCGTCGTTGGACAGGTTCGACGAGGGCAGGTCGCGCGACAGTTGTTCGCGCGTCTGCTGCGCGTGACCGTGCACGCACACGAGCGCGAGCAGGCAGGCCATGGCGCGCAGCCGCCTGCCATGCCAGCGTGCGCGTGGCAGCGAAGTGCGCACGAGGTTCGGGCTCGCTTCGTTGCGGACGGATTGTTCGCGTGCGGACGAAACGGACGCACGGACTCGCGCAAGCTGACCCACCGGATGAATTCCCTAGTTCGACAGGTCTCACTGTCGCCCCCTGCCCGGACGCGATCGAAAGACGCCGCCAACATAGGTGTGCACTCGCGCAAGCGTCAACGCAATGCTGGGTGATTCCACCCAAATACCGACGATGATGTGCTCAGGTGCCGCGATACTTGCCGCGAAACGGTCGGTAGAAGGCGCGCAGGGCGGCGATGTCCGCTGGCATATCTCCGGTCGGCTCGAACAACGGTCCGATCCCGATCGTCCTTGACGGATAGTCGAAATAAACCGGCAGGATGGGTACCTGTGCGCGGCGTGCAATGTGCCAGAAACCGCTCTTCCACGTCGTAACCTGCTGGCGCGTGCCTTCCGGCGCAATGCCGAGCCACAAGCGCGGCTGTTCGCGAAAGCGGTCGACCATCTGCTCGACGACGCCATGCATCGCGCTGCGTTCGACCGGCAGTCCACCCAACCGGCGCAACGTCCAACCGAGCGGGCCGCGGAAGAGCTCGCGCTTGGCCATGAATGCGATGTCGGCGCCGAGCGATGTCTTCAACAACAGTCCCCACACGCCGTCCCACCACGAACTATGCGGCGCCGCGATCAGCACGAGGCGGCTGCAATTTGGAAACTCGCCAGCGAGACGCCAGCCGCTGCGCCGGAGCATCCATCCACACAGCATGCGCCAGACATTCGTTGGGGATTGCGGCATCTCGGGCGGCAAGCGTGACGCTCCGAGATGCGCATTCATTCGGGGCTCCAGCGCGAGCCGCGATTGCGCTTGACCGTAGCGCGCGTCTTCTTTGCATCGATCCGTCGCTCCTTCGACGCGCGCGTCGGTCGCGTCGCGATGCGCCGCTTCGGTACGATTGTCGCAGCGCGAATGATCTCGACGAGCCGCACCCGCGCATCCTCGCGGTTCTTCGCCTGATCGCGAAAACGATTTGCCTGGATGACCAGCACGCCTGCGTCCGTCACGCGGCGGTCGGCGCGCGCCAGCAGGCGCGCGCGCACGGGCTCCGGCAGCGCACGCGACGAGGCGATATCGAAACGCAGTTCGACCGCACTGGATACCTTGTTGACGTTCTGGCCGCCGGGACCGGCCGCGCGAACGAAGCGCTCGACCAGCTCGTCTTCGGGAATCTGCACCGCGTCGGCGACGTCGAGCATGGCCTGCGTCTATTTCTTCGAGTCTTTATCGAGCATGCCGCGAGCGACGGAGGCATATCGGCTCAGCGTCTTCGCGTAGGCGTCGAGCTTCGCCGAATCGCCATGCGCCGCCGCCGCCTCCATCGCGTCACGCGTTCGCTTCAGTGAACTCGCGCAATAGGCGCCGTAATTCTTCACGCCGGGGTCGGTGCTGGTCGCTGCCTTCTGCTGCAGCTGCTCACACATCTGCTCCGATTCGCTGAGAGTCACCCCGGCGGTTCCCATCTCGACGGCTGGGCCGATCGCCGGTGCCGCCGCGGGCGCGCCGGGGTGAGGTGACGCCGTCGGCTTGAAAATAGCCGCTGGCGGCGGACGTGAGGAAGAGGAGTTGACCGCTGCGAGGCGACGGCTCACCGCCAAATTCATCGCGCGTTGCACGACTTTCGGGGCGCTGACCTCGTCGAACGTGAATTTGTCGGGGTTGTGCGAGGCGTCCGCGATCCGCCCGTCGAACTTCGCCCGGCAAGCCTTCTTTCCTTCGTCGCTCGCCACGCCGACGGCCAGCCCCGTCAACAGTCCGACCTCTCCTGACCAAGCGCGCAAGCAGATCACCGATGGCGTATCGAGCGGCGGCGTCGGATCGGAAGGATCAGCGTGATCGCTGCGAAGCAAAGCGCTGAGCTGGACATCATTCGGCTCGCGATGCGAGCACGCGGTGGTGCCAAGCGCACAGGCCATGGCGACCAGGAAAAACTTCTTCACGTTGGATACTCCAGTACGGATGTCAGGAACGTCGCCAGGCGAGCACGAAAAAAAACGTAGCCGCGACGCCGGCAACCCACGCGGCCATCGAAAGGCCGCCCAAATCTGCACGCCCCGGCGATATTGAAGCAAATATCGCGAAGGCGACGGCAAGAGACACGCCGAGCGACAGCAACACGGCCACCTTCTGGCTGCGCCGTGCACGCTGCTCAAGCTGCCTGAGATCATCGGAGGCGATGCGAAGTTCCATGCGGCCGCCGGTTGACTGCGCAAGATAGTCATGCAGCAGCTGGGGCATCTCCGGCGCCAGCGCGAGCCACTCCGGCACGCGCCGGCGCAGCGCTTTCAGCACCGCGCGCGGCCCGCTGCGGCGGCGCCAGATCTGTTCCAGCACCGGCTTCGCGGTCGCCCAGATGTCGATCTGCGGATGCAGCAGGCGGCCGACACCCTCGATGTTCAGCAGCGTCTTCTGCAACAGGATCAGCTGCGGCTGCAGGGTCAGCTCGTGCCGACGCGCCATCTGAAACAGCTTGACGACGACCTCTGCCAGCGAAATTTCGCTTAAGGGCCGCGTGAAATAGGGTTCGCACACGGTACGCACTGCGGCTTCGAGTTCGTCGAGCCGCGCGCCCGGGGGCATCCACCCGGCACGCACGTGCAGCTCGGCGATACGCGCGTAGTCCTGGTTGAACAGCGCGAGGAAATTCTCGGCCAGCCAGTACTGGTCGCGCTCCGGCAGCGATCCCATGATGCCGAAGTCGAGCGCGATGAATCGCGGATCATGCGTGCGCGACGCGTCGACCCAGATGTTGCCGGCATGCGCGTCGGCGTGAAAGAAATTGTCGCGAAACACCTGCGTGTAGAACAGGCGCACGCCCTTTTCCGCGAGCGCGATGCGATCGATGCCGGCGGCATCCAGCGCCGCGAGATCGTCGACCGGGATGCCGCGTACGCGCTCGAGCGTCAGCACGCCTTGCGTGGTATGCGACCACACCACTTCCGGAACATAGAGATCTTCAGAGCCCGCGAAATTCCGCCGCAACAGCGAAGCGTTGGCACCTTCGCGCTGCAGATCCAGCTCGTTCGTCAGGGTCGTTTCGATTTCCGCGACGATGTCGCGCGGCCGGATCTTGTCCGCGTTCGGATGAAAACGCTGCACCGAATCGGCCAGCGCGCGCAGCAGCGCGATATCGTCGGCGATGCGCGCGTGGATGTCCGGGCGCAGGATCTTTACGACGACTTCGCGTCCCATGGCACAGCCGGCGGCCGTAGGACGCTCCGCTTCCGTGTCCTCGTGCAGCGCGAAAGGGGGGCCGGGCAAGCGCGCCGCATGCACCTGGGCGATCGATGCCGACGCCAGCGGTGAGTTGTCGAATGCGGCGAAACGTTCGTCGACGGACGCGCCCAGCGCGTGTTCGACCGCGGCGCGCGCCAGTTCGCCTGGAAAGGGCGCCACCTGATCCTGCAGTCGCGTCAGCGCGTCTGCGATATCGGGCGGCATCAGGTCTCGTCGCGTCGATAGGATCTGACCGAACTTCACGAAGATCGGACCGAGCTCGGTCAGCGCGAGCGTCAGGCGCTCGCCGCGCGGCAATGCGGCGATGGCTGCGCGCGGATTCGGCAGCACGGCGCGAGCGAACGCGAGCAGGCGCGAGCGATGCGTGGCGTCGACGAGATCATCGAGGCGGTAACGCACCAGCACGCGTGCGATGCGCAAAAGGCGCGGCAGCTGACGCAGGCTCGTCATGCGCCGCGCTTTGCGTGCACCGCGGCCACGCGACGCATGCGCGCGTCGAGGCGGTCGGCGCGCTCGCGCAATCGATCCACCTCGTCGAGGAAGGTCTCCAGTTCCGGCCTGGCGACGAGATCGCGGCTTTCCTCGCTGAGGTATTCGGCGGCGTCCTGCGCGAAACTGCGCGCCGAAGTGCGCGACCACGCCAGAGCGCGGCGCACGGCGCGTGCGATCTGGAAACCGATCACGTCGCCGAATACGCGTGCGAAGGCCTCGTCGAAATCCGGTGCGAAACGCGTTGCGATCTGTTCGAGCCGGCGCGCGAGCTCGGCGTCCCCGGCAATCTCGACGCGGCCGGGTGCGAGCGCTCCTTCCGCACCGCGCGACAACGCGAGCGACAGCAGGGCGCCCGGGGTCGCGGCGACACGCAATACGCTTTCGCCGCCGAAGGCCGGTCCGACGCGCAGACGATCGCCGTCGACCAGCAGACGCATCGACGGCGCCGCCCCCTTGAAGTCGAGTGTCAATGCGCGGCCATCGAGCGCGACGAGGCGCCCGCGTGTCTCCGAGTCGAGATCGATAACGCGGTTCAAGGCGCTTTCGAGCGCGCGCCCGAGCACACTGAGCAACGGATTCGGCGCGCGTGGCTGGTCGGCGGAGGAGGCTGCAGGCATGGGCGCGGATTCTACCTGTCTGCACCGCATCGGCGCGCGCCCAAGTCCTCGCAGGCCCGCTTAACTCGCGCTCAGCCAGCGGCGTTTAGCGTGCCGGTGTGGCGCACGTGCTGCCCTTCGTGCCACGGCAGGGAGACCTTTATATGTTCAACTATCCGCGCGCAGCCTTGCTTGCGCTCGCAGCCATCACCGCCACGCCGCTCGCCGCACAAGAATTCACCGGCCAGGCACCCTCCGGTGCGTGGTACCACCTCCAGGCCCCTGACGGCTGGCAGCCCGGCGGCGCACTCGTGCTGTATCAGCACGGACTCGACTTCAGCCCTGCCGAAAATCCACCCGGCCTCGGCCCGCTGAAGTCGCTGATGCTGTCCGAGGGCTATGCGATTGCTGCGAGCAGCTACAACCAGCGCGGCTGGGCGCTGTTTACCGCGCTCGACGACAACCGCGAGCTGCTCGGCGTGTTCGAGCAGAAGTTCGGCGTGCCTGGCGAGGTCGTGCCGTTCGGCGGTTCGCTTGGCGGCCTGATCGCGCTGAAGCTCGCCGAGGCACCTGGGTTTCCGCCGGTGCACGGCAGCTACGCGTTGTGCCCGGCCGCTGCTGGCGCGCGCATCTGGGACACCGCGATCGATGCACGCCTCGCCTACGACGTCGTCTGCCGTGACGCTGGCGATTTGCCGACCGGATCACAGCCGCTGCCGTGGGCGCTCGATCTCGATGACATCCCCGACAACCTCGGCGACCTGCTCGACCAGGCCCTGCTCATCGAAGCGCTCGTTCCGCTGAACCAGTGCACGGGCGTGAACCTGCCTTCGGAGCTGCGCAACGATGCGATGCAGCGCCGCCTCGACGAGTTGATGGCCTTCACGCATATCAGCGATGAGGATTTCTTCGTCACCAATATGGGCTATGCCATCTACGTGATGAGTGACCTGGTGCGTGCGCCGGACAAGCTCGATGCACGCAATCCGTTCACCACGACCGGCGTCGACTACAGCAGCGACCCGGCGATCGCGGCGGGTATCGCGCGCATTAGTGCCGATCCGGCGGCCGCGGCCACACTGCACGCGGTTTCCGATTTCCACGGCCAGGTCGGCAGCGCGAAGATTCTCTCGATGCACACGAGCGAGGATCAGCTGGTGATCCCGAGCAACCAGCAATTCGTGCGCGACGTCTTGCCAGCCGATCAGCTGACCAGCGCGATCGTCGACGAAGCCACGCCGACGCATTGCGGCTTCACCGACGCCGAAGGCGTTGCCGGCTGGGAAGCACTGCGCGCGTGGAAGGATGGCGCGCCACAGCCGAGCGTGACCGATCTGCAGCAGCAATGCGAAGCGATTGCCGCGAGCGGCGCAGCGGCCGGCCCGTGCCGTTTCGATCCCGACGCGCAGATCGTACCGTTCGATAGTCTGGTGCGCCCGCGACCGGCGAGCGCGCCGCTGCTGCGCGGGCATTCGCGGCACGCGCGGCCGCCGGGCTATCCGCCTGCACTGCCCGCGCAAGCGACAACGGCTGCCCGTCGGCAGAGCGCAGAGCCGTGAGGATTCAGGCCGGATCGCGCTCGCTCATCAGTGCGAACAGATGGCCATCGGGATCGCGCAGGAACGCCATCCAGAGGTCCTTCGTGCCGAGCTTGGCGATGAAGTGCGGCTCGCCGTTCGGCTGCTCGACGGCGGCGCCGCGCTCGCGCAGCGTCGCAAAAGCTGCATCGAGGTCGTCGACTTCGAAGTACAGCACGATGCCTGACGGCTTCAGCGCGTCCTTCTCGTTCTGACCGAGCATCAGGCGCACGCCGGCGACATCGAAGAAGGCGACGTTCGACGCCTCGAACAGAAACTTCAGGCCGACCGTGTCGCGCCAGAACGCGATGCTGCGCGGCAGATCACTGACGCCGAGGGCGATTTGCCCGATGCGCCCAAGTTGATGGCCCATAGCACGCCTCCCAACCCGCCGCGTGCGGGATTCAGTGATCCTTGACCGGATAGGTTTCGACGGCGCCTGCAGTGCCGCTGTCGCGTTGCTCGATACGCATCGCCGGTTTGTCGCCTCGTGCGACCGCACCGCAGTGGAACGCGTTCCAGTTCTGCTCGCCATCGTGCGGATCACCGTTCGGCTTGACCGTATCGGCGCCCATGCCGGCGGCTTCATTGCGCGCCATGACTTCCAGTTCGTCACGCACCTTGAGATCGCTGCGGCTCATCGGTCCGACATGGCCGAGCACGGAAACGGTGATCTTGCCCATGTCCCTGCAGCCGGCAACATCGCCGTTCCACGCGGTACGCACTTTTTCGCCACCCGAATCCAGCCGGATGCCCCAGCTGCAGGCGCCAAGCGCCGCAGCGGCAGCCATGATCACGAACGGACGCACCATCGACTCTCTCCCACAGGCAGATCGCCGGGTTCGGCGGCCCGCAGATTAGCGTGCGCCGGCTGAACGTAAAGCGCTAGCGCAGCGCGTTGCCTTCCGCGTCGATCACCTTGACTTCGCCGAGCTTCAAGTCGCGGATCGGCCGCTCGATCTTCTTGAGATCGCCGACGACGACCCAGGTCAACGCATCCGGCTTGACGATTTCGACGGCAGCGGCCTGCACGGCCGCATCGGTCTGCGCTTCGATGCGCGGCTTCAGCGTCTGCACGTAGTCATCGGCCCGGTCGTACAACGTAATCCCGGTAATCGCAGCCAGCACGGCGCCGGTGGTCTGGTATTCACCCGGCATGCTGCGCACGTCGCCCACCTTGATCTTGTCGATTTCCTCGTGCGTCAGCGGCTTGCCGCCGATGACGTCCCTTGTCTCACGCAGGATCTCAGCGACCGATTCGGCAGTCTTGTCGGTCTGCACCGGCGCGTACAGCATGAACGGACGTTGTCCAATCGCGTTCTGCAAGAAACTGAAGGCGCCGTAGGCCCAGTGTTTGTCCTCGCGCAGGTTCATGTTGAGGCGCGAGGTGAAGCTGCCGCCGAACGCGCCATTCATGGTCTGGATCTCGAGGTTGTTCTTCGCCTTCGTCGACGGCGCCACGACACCGGCGAGGATCATCGACTGCAGCGCACCCGGGCGATCCATCAGGAATACACGCGGCTTCGTCGGCGCAGCGACCTCGGCAATGTTCTTCTTCGGCGCCGCACTCGCCGGCGCCTGCCAGTCGCCGAACACGACGTCGAGCTTGGCGATGATGGCATCCAGTGTGGTGTCGCCAGCGACCAGGATCCTCGCCTTGTCGGCGCGGATGAAATCGCGCACATACGCGTGCAAATCGTCCGCGGCGAGCGATTGGATCGACGCTTCGGTACCCGAACCGGTGAATGGAATCGCGTAGGCGTGGCCTTCGCCGTACAGCAGCGGCGGCAGCGTGCGCAGCGCAAGGCCGGTCGGCTGGGTCTTTTCCTGCGCGATGCGCGCGAGCCACTGACCGCGGATGCGCGCGAAATCAGCCTCGCGGAATGCTGCATTGCGCACGATGTCGGCATACAGCTTGAGCGACGGTTCCAGTTCGGCACTCAATGCGTTGAGGCTGACGCTCGAGCTGTCCAGGCCGGAGCCGGAGCCAATCTCGGCGCCAAGCCGCTCGGCGCGCCGTGCGATCTCGAGCGAATCGAGTTCGGCGGTGCCCTCGTCGAGCATGGCCATCGTAAACGCCGACGTTCCCAGTTTGCGCCCCTGATCGGAGGCATAGCCGGCATCGAACAGCATCTGCAATTGCACGACCGGGATCGCGTGGCGCTCGGCCAGCACGACTTCGATGCCGTTTTTCAGCTTGCCGCGCTCTATCTTCGGGAAGCCGAGATCGGGGAAGCGGGTGACCTCGGGCACGCCCTTGCTGCGGTCGATGTCCGACTTCACCGTGCGCAAGTCCTGTATCGGCGGCAACTTGGCAGCGGGACGTCCATCCAGCGCGGCGCGGCCCGGCTGCTCCATTTCATCCTGCGCGGAGAAGTCGGCGTCCTTCGCGGCGGGCGTCACGGTCAGGGTGTAGTCGCCCTGGCTGATCCATTTCTTCGCCGCGGCGAGCACGCTCGCCGGCGTGGCCGACTCGATCGTCGCAAGATCCTTCCGGTAGGCAGCCGGATCGCCGCGATAGACCTGGCCTTCGGCAAGGATCGTCGCCTTGCCGTTGACCTTTTCGAGTCCGCGAATGAATCCGGCCTGTGCACCGACCTTGACGCGCGCGAGTTCGTCCACAGTCGGGCCGTCCTTGAGGAAGCGCTGCCATTCGTCGGCGACCGCGGCCTCGACCTTGGCAGCGTCGACGCCTTGCTTGACGTCGACCTGCAGTTGCAGCTGCGACGCGAGCGCGAACCCTTGCACGCCGACCGCTACGTTGTCGGCCAGCTTGTCGCGGTAGACCAGGCGTTCGTACAGGCGCGAAGTCTTGCCGCCACCGAGTACGGCGGTGGCGAGTTCGAGCAGGGTTTCATCGGTGTCGCCATCGTTCGGCACGTTCCATTGACGATAGATGCGCGTCTGCGCGACGTGATCCTGCATAGTGTCGCGCGTCGAACTCGTGCGCGGCGCCGTCCACGGCTGCTGACGCGCGACTGGCGGGCCGGCCGGTATGTCGCCGAAGTACGCCAGCAACTTTTCCTTGGCCAGTTCCGGCGTGATGTCGCCAACCAGGGCAACCGTCACATTGGCGGCGCCGTAGTAGCTGCCGAACCACTGCTTGACGTCGGCCAGCGAGGCGGCATCGAGATCCTTCATCGAGCCGATGGTGTCGTGGTGATACGGATGGTTGGCCGGAAACGCGTTCGCGCTGATGCGCTCGTCGACGCGGCCGTACGGCTGGTTTTCACCCTGGCGCTTCTCGTTCTGCACGACGCCGCGCTGTTCGTCGAGTTCCTTCTGACCGATGGCGCCGAGCAGGTGACCCATGCGATCCGATTCCATCCACAGCGTCATGTCGAGCGCAGTCGTCGGCACGGTTTCGTAGTAGTTGGTGCGATCGAACCAGGTGGTGCCGTTCTGGTCGGTCGCACCGGCAAGTTCGAACGGCCGGAAATATTCGTCCTTGTGGTTTTCCGAGCCCTGGAACATCAAATGCTCGAACAGATGCGCAAAACCGGTCTTTCCTTTCGGCTCGTCGGCCGAGCCGACGTGGTACCACACGCTCACCGCCACGACGGGCGCCTTGTGGTCCTCGCTGACGACGACGGTGAGTCCGTTCGGCAAAGTGAAGCGCGTGAACGGAATGTCGATGGTGTCCGGCGCGACCGCGCCAACAGCGTGTGCGAAGCCAAGAGTCATCAATGTGGCGGCCAACTGTTTGCGCATGCGGGTTCCTTGGAGAAGCCGGCGATTCCATCGACGGCCGGAAAAGACGATGCAGCAGGCTACGCTGGCAGCACTGCCGGCCGCAACGGACGATCGTCACGGGATCGGCGCTAGACTGCCGCTCGAAACAAAAAGTTTCGACGCGGAGACCGGCATGGCGCATGTTCTCGTCACCGGCGCGAATCGCGGCCTCGGCCTCGAATTCACGCGCCAGCTGCTCGCACGCGGTGAACGCGTGATCGCGACATGCCGCCAGCCCGGTCGCGCGCTGGAGCTGACCCGGCTCGCGGGCGAGCATCCCGGGCATCTGACGGTGCTGCCGCTGACCTTGCCGGAAGCGCGCTCGATCGCCGAACTGGCGCGCGAGATCGAGGCGCTCGATCTCGCCATCCGCCTGCTGATCAACAATGCCGGTCTGACGATCGCGGGCGAACGCTTCGGCACGATCGAACTCGCAGGTCTGCACGGTGCATTCGCGGCGAACGCCGCGGGTCCGTTCCTGCTGACCCAGGCGCTCGCACCCAGCTTGGTCGACGGCGCCAAGGTGGTGAACCTGTCGAGCCGGCTCGGCTCGATCACGCTGACCGATGCGCTCTACACCCCGAGCTATGCCATCAGCAAGGCTGCGCTCAACATGACCAGCAAGCTGCTGTCGATCGCGCTGAGCGAACAACATGGCATCGTGGTCGCGATCAGTCCGGGCTGGGTGCGCACCGACATGGGCGGCGCGAATGCGCCGCTCGCCGCCGCCGATTCGGTCGTCGCCATGCTGGCTGTGATCGACCGGCTGGCCGCCACCGATCAAGGCAAATTCCTGTCGCACGAAGGCACTGAAATACCCTGGTAGTGCGACCTTTCGCTTGCCGGCACCCTCGCCCGCTTCCGCTTTCGCGGCCAGTGATGGAAACTTCGGCGGTGTCGCCTGTGCGCCGCGCGCACGCCAGCGGACTAATTTTCATGCGCAACAAGCGCCTCGTGGTACTCGGCTTGCTCATCGCGGCGGTGCTGCTGTGGCTGTACTTCGTCATTCCTGTCGCGCCGCCACCGACGGCGACGCCATCGGCCAGCGCGCACATCGTCGCACCGGTCGCGGCGACGCCGCCCGTTCAGACGACGGCTGCGCCGGCCGAGGCGCCGACGAGCGAACCCGTGGCGGCACGCGAGCCAGTGAAGCCGGCACCCGCTGCCAACGAAGACGCCGCCGAAACCGAAGAGCCGGCGCCAATCGAAGAACCACCGGCAACGCCCGCAGCCGACCCGGACAAGGCCGCCGATCTGTTCGCCGACCAGCTCGCGAAACAGGAGAGCGAACCGGAAGAAGGCCGTCTGCCGAATCCGGCGCGCGACCTCTGGAAGCGCTTCGACAAGGAACAGAAAGACGAGGCCTGGTCGGCGCCGACGACCGATCATCTGCAGGACACGCTGGACGAATGGATCGACGATTTGCCCGAGGACATGAGCGGCCACCTCGCCCTCGTGCATGTCGAATGCCGCAGCAGCCTGTGCCAGATCCTCGCCGCCGACAACGATCTCGCCGGTCAGGGCGACCGCGCCGAGTCGAGCCAGGAATGGCAGCAGGCCATCGCCGGCCTGCATGGGCAGCCGTGGTGGAACGAAGCCGGCTTCTCCGACATGACGACCCAGGTCAGCTCGAGCGACGGCTACACGTTGTATACCACTTATATTTTGCGCAGCGCAGCTCCGCCGCCACCGCAGTGAGCGCGCTGCATCGGCGGGCGCACGGCGCACACGCGTCATTCCCTTTTACAAGGATCATGCATGCAGGATCGGCGGCAATTCCTGAGATCGGCTGCGGCGACTTCGTCGCTGCTGATCGCGAGCCACCTCCCGGCCTCGGCGCACGCCGCCGAAACAACGACAGCCACGTTGCCGCGCGTGGTCTCGACCTGGGACTTTGGCGTCGCCGCAAACCAGGCCGCATGGGCGATTCTCGCCGGCAAAGGCCGCGCACTCGATGCCGTCGAGGCTGGCGCACGTGTGCCCGAAGCGGACTTGCGCAACCATAGCGTCGGTCGCGCTGGCTACCCCGACCGCGATGGTCGTGTGACCCTCGATGCCAGCATCATGGACGAACAAGGCAATTGCGGCGCCGTCGCCGCGATCGAACATATCGCCCATCCAATCTCGGTCGCACGCCGCGTGATGGAACGCACGCCGCACGTCCTGCTGGTCGGCGACGGCGCACTGCAGTTCGCGCTGGAACAGGGCTTCCCGCGGGAAACGCTGCTGACGCCCGAGGCCGAACGCGCGTGGCGCGAATGGCTGAAGAACGCAAAGTACAAACCGGTCGCCAACAGCGAAGTGCGCACGTACAGCACCGGAACCCCCATCGGCAAACCCGGCGATGCGCGCAACCACGACACCATCGGCATGCTCGCGATCGACGCGCAGGGAGATCTGTCCGGCGCCTGCACGACCAGTGGCATGGCCTGGAAGCTGCACGGCCGCGTCGGCGACAGTCCGATCATCGGCGCCGGTTTGTACGTCGACAACGACATCGGTGCGGCCACTTCGACCGGCGTCGGCGAAGAAGTCATCCGCAACGTCGGCAGCTTCCTCGTGGTCGAATTGATGCGGCAGGGGCTTACGCCGCAAGTGGCCTGTCGCGAGGCCGTCGCGCGCATCGTCAGGCGCAAGCCCACGGTCGCGAAGGATATCCAGGTGGGTTTCCTCGCGTTGAACAAACGCGGTGAAGTCGGCGCCTGGGCGATCCAGAAAGGTTTTTCGTATGCGGTCTGCGATGCCGCGAAGCAGGACTCCCTGATCGCGGCACCGAGCTCGTATTGAGCCGATGGGCGCATCCGCATCGCCGCTGCTCGAGATCGCCGCCAACTCGCTGGCTTCGGCGCTGGTTGCCGAGGACGCCGGCGCAGGTCGCGTCGAGCTGTGCGCGAGTCTTCGCGAGGGCGGGCTGACGCCATCGTACGCGACGATCGCGCTCGCACGTGAGCGTTTGCACATTCCGCTGTACGTGCTGATCCGTCCACGCGCGGGTGATTTCCTCTACGCCGAACTCGAACTCGAGACGATGCGGCGCGACATCGAGGCGTGCGTGCGGCTCGGTTGCGATGGCGTCGTCATCGGCGCGCTCGATGCCGAAGGGGATATCGCCTCGGTGCATTGCCGCGCGCTGATCGCCGCCGCCGGCCCGCTCGGCGTGACGTTCCATCGTGCGTTCGATCTCACGCGCGATCCGCAGCGTGCGCTCGAAGCGATCATCCAACTCGGTTGCGAGCGCGTGCTCACATCCGGCATGCAGGCGTCGGCAAGCGAAGGTACCGATCTGATCCGCGCGCTCGTCGCCCAGGCCGCGGCGCGCATCATCGTCATGCCGGGCGCGGGCGTCGATGCGGGCAATATCGCGGCGCTGCGCGTGCAGACTGGCGCCACCGAATTTCACGCCTCGGCAAAACGCACGCTGGACTCGCGCATGCGCCATCGCGTGCCGCGACTCGCCGACATGCAATCGGGCGAGCAGCGCAGCGACGCGGAGCAGATCCGACGCATGCTGCAGGCGCTTGCCGACAGCGCGACAGCGCGGCGCTGAACGCGCTCCGGATTGCGGTTGCGACGCCGGTCTGAGCGCGTACGCGGACACCTCGCGTACGTCCGCCGAAGTGTCCGATGGCCCACCCATGACTTTCGGACTAGCAACCTAACTGCTTGATCCAGCATCCATAGAGCTGCAAACGCCGCATGTCCAGCCACTGGCATGGTGCTTGCGTTAGTAAGGCTCGAGAACCACCTGCTGGAGAAAGTCATGAACACCCAGATATCTTTTTTACGTAGCGCGACTTTGCGTCGTGCGACAGCGCTGACGCTGGTTGCGTTGGCGGCCGCGCAAGCGCACGCCGCGCAGAATTCCGTGACGATGACCGTCGACGACGTCGCGCCACTACAGGCGACCCTGCTGCCGACGGTGTCGATCACTGGCGACAGCGCGAATCCGTACGCGGAGCCGCGCATGAGCATCGCCGCGACGGCGCCGCTCGGCGTGACCTTGCTGCCAACCGTGCATGTGACCGCGCCCACCGCGCAACTCGCTGCGGTCACTCTGCCGGTCGTACGCGTTTTCGCGCACGCCGAAACAGCGCCGGCAACTGACGCCGTCGCCTATCGCGTCAACGACGAGACCGGTTCGTCGCGACTGCGCAGAGCGGAGGGCGCGATGATGATCGAGCGCGAACTGCCTTTGCGCGAGCGCGTGATGCCCCGATAATGCGGGCGTGCTGCATGTCGTCCTGTTCCAACCAGAGATTCCGCCGAACACCGGCAATGTGATTCGCCTCTGTGCGAACAGCGGTGCCGCCTTGCATCTGATCCGGCCGCTGAGTTTCGAACTCGATCACGCGAAGCTGCGCCGCGCTGGTCTCGACTATCACGAGTTCGCGCAAGTCGCCGTACACGATGATCTCGGCAGCTTCATCGAAACGGTCGCGCCCCATCGGCTGCTCGCGCTCTCGACGCGCGGCCGCGCGCGCTACGACACGGTCGCCTATGCCGATGGTGATGCGTTGCTGTTCGGACCCGAGACGCGCGGTCTGCCGCAGGATGTGCTCGACGGCATCGAGGCGAGCCATCGCCTGCGCCTGCCGATGCGCCCGAACAACCGCAGCCTGAATCTTTCGAACGCGGTCGCCATCGTCGTCTACGAGGCGTGGCGCCAACTCGGTTTCGATGGTGCCGCCTAGGACGGTCGCGCTTCCGGATATTCAGGCTTCTGTTCGCGCGAAAGCAGCGCACGCATGCCTTCGGTCGGTGTCAGTTCCTCGTGCAGGACTTTCTGCACCAGTGCGGTGATCGGCAACTCGACGCCGGTTTCGCCAGCAAGCTTCATCACGGTGTCAACCGTCTGCACGCTCTCGACGACCTGGCCGATCTCCGCAATTGCCTGACGCAGGCCGATACCACGACCCAGCGCCAGGCCGAGACGGCGATTGCGCGAAAGATCGCCGGTGCAGGTCAGCACGAGGTCGCCGAGCCCGGCCAGTCCCATCAGGGTTTCCGCGCGCGAACCGAGCGCCGCCCCAAGACGTAGCATTTCCGCGAGGCCTCGTGTGATCAGGCCGGCGCGCGCGTTCAGACCCATCTGCATGCCGTCCGCGACACCGGTCGCGACGGCGAGGACGTTCTTCATCGCACCACCGAGCTCGGCGCCGCGCACGTCACTGCCGGTATAGGCGCGAAAGAAGGGTGAATGGAGCTTCTGCGCAACTTCGCGTGCGAACGCCGCCTCGGCCGAATGAACGGTCACCGCCGTCGGCAGTCCTTGTGCCACTTCGCGCGCGAACGACGGTCCGGTGACGATCGCGGCGGGATGGCCTGGCAGATGTTGCTCGACGAGCTCGTGCAGGAAGCGGCCGGACGCCGGATCGAATCCCTTGGTCGCCCAGGCGATACCGACGCCGGACGCGATCCAGGGCGCGATCACGCCCAGCAGTTCATCGAACGCATGGCTCGGCACCGCGATCAGCACGGTGCCGGCGTCGCGCGCGAGCGGCTCGATCATCGCCGACAGCTGCAGCGATAGCGGCAGTTCGAGCTCCGGCAGATAGCGCGCGTTGCGCCGACTTGCCGCCATATCGACAACGACTTGCGGAGTGCGTCCCCACAGGGTCGTCGGCACTCCGTTGCGTGCCAGCTGCACCGCGAGCGCCGTACCCCACGAGCCGGCACCAAGTACCGCGACCGGCTTTACTTCGCTCATTGCCCGGCGACGCGCGCGCTCGCTTCAGACCCGCTCAGGACAGCTTTGCGGCTTCGCCCGTGGCGCCTTCGGCACGACGGCGCTGCTGCTCGGCGTAGAGCGCATCGAAATTGATCGGCTGCAGGAAGAACGGCGGGAAACCGCCATTCTGCACCATGTCCGAAATGACCTGACGCACGTACGGGAACAGCACGTTCGGACAATACGTCGCGAGCACGGCGTCGCGGCTCGTCGCGTCGAAGCCGGTCAGACCGAAAATACCGGCCTGCTGCACTTCGGCGAGATAGGCGGTCTTGTCCTCGACCTTGCAGGTTGCCGTCACGCTGAGCACGACTTCGAACGCGTCGTTGCCGAGCGGAGAGACACGCTGGCTGAGGTTCAATTCGACGTTCGGCTGACCTTGCTGCTGAAAGATCTGCGGCGCGCCCGGCGCCTCGAACGAGACGTCCTTGACGTAGATGCGCTGCAGGTTCAGCTGAGCCTGACCTTGCTGCGGAAGGGCTTGGCCGTTTGCCGCGCCGTTGGTGTTGTCTGCCATGGGTCTGCTCGGTGGGTAAATGGAAAAGGGGGCGGATTATTCCACGTACGCGTCGGCAGCGCACCCGGCGCGACGGAAAACGAACGCGTCCCTCCACGGCAGCACCCACAGCGAGCTCGATGCGAGACTCAAGGCAACAGCTGAATCGTCGCGTCGGTTACCGACGAGCCGTAGTTGTACCAGGCGTCGAACCAGGACAAGACGTTGCCGGCGGGACAACCATCGCCATCGCTCGCCGCGATCAGCGCACCCGGCAGCGTCAACCCTCGGCGGCTCGCGCTGAGCGTGCGGCTGTAGCAGGCTCCGAACGGATCGCTGTAGGTATAAGTCTGCGTTGCATCGGCCTGCAGGTCGGTCGGGTTGCCGTCGGCGTCGAAGTAGCGCGCCGCGCTGGTCACGACATGATTCTCGCGCGCTGCCGTCCTGGCGGTGTAGCCGACGTAGCCGATGTCGACCTGTTGCACGAGAGCCTGGTCGACGCTCGTCGCGAAAACCTCGTTGCCGTCCGCGTCCGGTGCGTCGCCATAGTTGAATGTCAGCGGGTACGAACGCGTCTCGTGCACCACGCTGGTGGCCGCGCCGCTGACGCGGGTCGTGGTCGAATCGATCGTGGTCGACTGCACGACGTTCTGCTTGTAGGGATATAGATCATTGTTCGTCGCCAGGTCCTGCGCACTTGAGAACGCTATGCTTTGCTTGATCTCGGTGGTGACCACCCCATGCGAGGTGGACACGCTGCCGGCGATCGTGAAGTCGCGGTTGGCGGTCACCATCACCGTGCCGCTGGTCTGAACGCCGTCCGTGACCATGTCTTCGACGACATCCGGCACGGGTACGGCCGTCAGCGTGTTGGTGGTGACCGCGCCGGTCACCTGGGTCGAACCGTGGTCCAGATACAGCAGGAGATTGGCGGCGGTGGAAAAATGGTCCTGCGCATTGAACACGCCGAGTGCGACCGTGTGTGGCTGACCGTCGCTCAGAACACCCGCAAACGGTGTCAGGTCGACGCGGTACGGTTCGAACGCCAGCGTCTGCACGCCGACGATCGGCCGCCACAGCAACGGGTCGGCACCGCCGGTATAAATCCAGGGATAGACCGGCGCGACACCCGCCGGCTGGTCATCGATCGTGATCTCGGTTTCGCGAAATGAAGTGCCGCCGCCATCCGCGAAGGTCGGCGCGATATCGTCGGGCAGGTTGAAGAACCAGAACTCGTCGCCGCCCTGGCTCTGTGCATAGACATCCAGGAAGGCGCGCTCGATGTT
>JBDTYM010000043.1:0-35148 GCA_040005635.1 Dokdonella sp.
AGCCATAGCGGGGCTATGGTGACGACGAGCAACGCGGTATCGCGGCGAAAGACGCTGGAATTATTTGATGGACCTTGTGAGACAGGACACTAGCCCAGCTCGAGCCTTCGGCAGCCGTCATCCCGCAACGGGGTGACGGCTCGTGTTCCTACAAACCGGCCGCGCTCAACCACGTTTGGCGCGTGTGCGGAACTCGTCGAGACGGCTGTCGACCTGATCGAGCATCGGCTCGATCGCCTCGCGTGCCTTCTCGGCGGCATTGAGGGTGGTGAAGTTGACCTGTTCGCCACCGCCGGTCCACAACACGCTGCCATCGATGCGGTAGGCCTTCACGCCGAGCTGCACGGTATACAGCGTCGAACTCTGGCCGTAGTAGTTGATCTGCTGCGAACCGACCGGCCGCGCGTTGACGAATACGACCGCATCGGCCTTGCCGGCGAGTGCGCCGAGATTCGGACGGTCGCCATGGGTGCGACCGCCTTCGATGACGCGGAACCCGCGACTCTGCAGCAGGCTCACCATGGCCTCCTCGGCCGGCGAGGAGATCACGTCGTCGCCGGCGGCGACGACCGCAATGGTCGGCACGCGCGGCTTCGGTGGCGCCGCAGGTTTTTCCGGCGCGGTGATCTTGGCGATGCGGGGAACGGCCGCGGCCGCGGCTGCGTCGACAAGGTTGCCGGTGCCTGCCTGCACGCTCGCATTGCCGGCGCTGTCGACCGCCACGCGGCTGCCGTCGGACGATTGCACGAGCTGGCTGCCGTCCGCGCCGATCGCGACACGGCTACCGTCGGCTTGCTGCACCGTCGTGCTGTTCCCGTTGATCACAACCTGGGCCGATGCATCGGGGTGTGCAGCAGCCGGTGCCGAAGGCGTGCTCGCGGCGACCGCATCGGCGCTGCCCGCGGCCGGCGCCGGCGGCGGCGTTTCGGTCGAATTCGTGATCGAGGCCTTGATCGAGTCACTCGCCGAAGGAGCGCCCGCCAGGCTGCCGGGGGGCGCTGTTGCAACCGGCGCGGAACCTCCCGTCGGCGTTGTCGCTGGCTTGTTGAGAAGACCCGATAAGCCCGGAATGTGATCGCGATAGGCAAACGCGGCGCCGGCGAGACCGAGCAGCAGGATCGTCACGATGGCACCCTGCAGCGCGGAACTGCGCGGCTTCGTACTGACCGCAGTGGTGCGGTCGAGCACCGAGCGATGGGCCGGCGTGGGCGCCGTAGCAGCGGGCAGCGGCGGTGGCGGCAACCCCGACGGCGTGATGCGCGTCGGTGCGCCCGGCGTGGCGCGCGCTGGCGTCGACGGCAGCGCCGTCTGCGCGGACACCGGCGTCTTCTGCCCGATCATCGTCGCTGCGGCCGGCGACAATTTGGTCTGCGCGGTAATCGGACCGCCCTTGGCGACGAGCGGATGCGCATTCAGGTCGGCGACCAGATCGTGACAATTCTGGTAGCGGTCGGCCGGCTCCTTCGCGATCATCTTGGCGAGGATGCCGGCGATCTGCGCGTCGGCGTCGGCGTTGAGCTGGCGCACATCCGGGATCTCGGCGCGCACGACTTCCAGCATCAGCCCCAGCGGCGATTCGTCGTTGAACGGCATCTTGCCGGTCAGCATCTCGAACAGCACGATGCCGAGCGAGAAAATGTCCGAGCGCTGATCGACCGGCTTGCCGAGGCAGACCTCGGGCGACAGGTAACCCGGCGTGCCGACGAACTCGCCGGTCGTGGTCAGCTTGCTCGACAGGTCGTGGTTCGACAACGCGATGCCGAAGTCGGCGATCTTGACCGTGCCGCGGTTGGTGATCATCAGATTGCCGGGCTTGATGTCGCGATGCACGACGCCGCGGTCGTGCGCGGTCGCCAGTCCAAGCGCGGTCTGCTGGATCACCTTGGCCGACTGTTCGACGGTCAGCTTGTGCTCGCGCTTGAGCATCGAGCCGAGCGACTCCCCCTCGACGAACTCCATGACGAAGTAGGTCTGGCCTTCGTCGTCTCCAATAAAGTAAATCTGGATGATGTGCGGATCGTTCAGCGCCGCCATGCTGCGCGCTTCGCGCAGGAAGCGCTCCTTGATCGCCTCGTCGTGGGAGAGCGAATCGGCCAGCACCTTGATCGCGACGTAGCGGTTCAACGCGGACTCGTAGCCCTTGTAGACGACGCCCATGCCACCGCGGCCGAGTTCGGCAACGATGTCGTAATGACCCAGACGCGTTCTCATGACAGCCCCCATGAGGCGGATGCCTCGTGACGCGAAGCATCCTAGCACCGCCCTCCCGGGGGTGCGCCGGGACGCTCTTGGCGGTCGCCGCGCGACCCGGCGCACGGCGCAGCTGTGACGCAGTCGACATCGCGTTGCGGCAACGGCGCGATTGAGAGCCGTCATCGAAGCCGCCTAGACTGCCCGGATGACCACCTCCCGCTTCGGCAACCGGCCGATCCTCGCCCTGCTCGTCCTGTGCTGGCTCGCAGCGACGCTGCGCGTGTTCGCACTGTGGTCGCACGATCCGCTGTACGCCTACGCCAACAGCTACGACCAGACGCGCTACACGAACTGTTTCCACTTTTATCCGGATCGCGCCGCCGGCATTCCGCCGCAGCAGAACAGCCCGCAGGCACCGTTCGCTCGATTCCGCTTCGTCGCCAGCGCCGATCCGATGTGCTACTGGTCGAGCGAACTCGCCTTCACCGGCGCGACCGCGGCGATCTGGAAGCTCGGCGAGATCGTCGGCAGCGGCGACGTGCACGACGTGCGCTGGGTCGGCGCGCTGCGCTGGCTCGTCTTGCTGACGTTGTCGATCGCGCTCTCGCTGGCCTGGCTGCGTCGCGGCGATGTGCGTGCCGCGCTCGCGAACGCCGCGCTGCTGCCACTGCTGTTCGCCGATCCCGGCAACACGTTCTATCTCAATACGTTCTATGCGGAATGGACCTCCCTGCTGGCGCTTTATGCGCTGTTCGCGCTCTGCCTGCTGTGGCGCGACGACGCGTGCGACCGGCGTCGCTTCGCGCTGCTCGCGCTCGTCGCGTTCCTGCTGGCGATGAGCAAGATCCAGCATCTGCTGCTGCCGCTCGGCCTCGCCGTCGTCGTCAGCGTGCTCGATCGCGCGCGCCTCGGCCGCTTCGGCTGGCGCGGCGCCGCGCTCGCCTGCGGCGCGCTGGTCGGCTTCGGCGTGCAGTTCGTCCAGCTGCATCGCGACGGCGCGATGATGGCCGCGATCGATCAGTACAACCGCGCGGATGTCGTGTTCACCGCGTTGATCCCGTTTGCCGATGATCGCGCCGCCTTGCTCGGCGAACTCGGCATCGATCCGCTCTGTGCCATCTACAGCGATCATCACGCCTGGGAATTTCCGGACTTGCCTGAGACCGTCTGTCGCGGCCTGTCGGAGTTCACGCGCGGCGACGAGCTCGCAACGCTGGCGCGCCATCCGCAAATCGCGTCGCGGCTTGCCGCGCACGGTGTACTCGGCCTCGATCCCTGGATCGCGAAGAATCTCGGCCAGGTCGAAGGCGGCGACTTCGCCTCGATGCCGCCGGCGCAGCCGAGCATCGGCCGCCTGCTGCACGCGGTTCCTTCGCTACAGCTGACGATCCTTGCACTGCCTCTGTTCGCTTTGTTGCTGGTGCTGGTGCGACCGGGCCTGCGGTGTGGCGCGCGCGCGCTCGACTATGCCGCGTTGACGCTGGCGACGATGCTCGCGACGCTCGCGATCACCGTGCTCGGCGACGGCCTTGCCGATGTCGCCAAACAGGGACATCTGGTCGTCAATGCGGCGTTGGCTTTCCTGATCGTCAGCGTGCTTGTGTGCTTGCCGACAAAGGCCGTGCGCGCGTAGCGAAACCCTGCTCTGCGCTCGCTTCCTCGCATTGCCAGCCAGGCAAGCCTGTCACAGCGGACGCCTAGAAGATTTCAGCGACGCAGCAGCGCAGGCTACCGCCGGCCTTTTCAATCTCGTCGAGTTCGACGTCCGCCAGCGTGAAGCCGTGCCGCTCGATCGCGGTGCGCTGCGCGGGCTCCAGGGCGGCGACGGCCTGCGTGCTCAGCCAGACGCGTGCGGTAGTCAGTGCAATCGCATTGCCGGCGAATGCCTGTTTCTGCGCGATGCTGAGCGGGATCGCACGCCCGCCGTAGGCGCGCGCGATGGCGGCCGGTACGGCTGGATCGCGAAATCCATCCGCAGCGAGGATGGCGAGACGACTGGCCAGCAGCGCGAATACGACATTGGTGTGGTATTCGCCGGAGGCGAGTTCGAAACAGAAGGTCAGGCGCAAGCCGAATGCCTCGTGCATTGCCCGCGCACCGGCAAGATCGCAGCGCTCGGACAGACCGCAATAGCCGATGCCGAGAGCGCGATCGATCACCAGCGCACCGGTCAGCTCGGCGACGAATGGGCTTTGCGACAGATCCACCAGGCGGTAATTCAGCACGTCGCGGAAGAAGCGGCGAATGTCCGCGCGCTCCGCTTCGCGTCGGCGTACCGCGTGGCGCATGCGGCCGACGATCAGGCGGCCAGGCGCGGTCGCGAATACGTTGTTCGGAAACAGGTCATCCGGACAGGCGGGATCGCCGGGAAAGACAACGAGCGGAAGATCCTCACCCAGCCGGCGTGCCAGCGCGGCATGCTGTCGCGCGGCGCGCGGCGGATCGAGCGTCTGCGCCAGATCCATGTAGTGGTTGTCCGCGGCCGATTCCGCGGCGAGCATCGCGGCCGCGGGACTGACCAGAAACGCCGCGCGCGCGATGGCGGCGGCGCGCACCGGAAAGCGTTCGGCCGAGAACGCGGCGAGAAACTCCGCCGGATCGGTGACGAACATCAGCGCTTCGGTGCCTTGGCCGCCTCGGCGCATTCGCGCTCGCGGAAACATCCGACGAGGTGATCGTTGACCATGCCGGTCGCCTGCAGGAAGGCGTAACAGATCGTCGAGCCGACGAAGCGGAAGCCGCGTTTCGCCAGGGTCTTGCTCATACGGTCGGACAGCTCGGTCTTCGCCGGCACCTCCGCGCTGCTGCGCAGCCGATTGCGGATCGGCGCACCGTCGACGAAGGACCACAGGAATCGGTCGAGGCTGCCGAACTCGTCGATCACCGCCAGTGCGGCGCGAGCGTTGTCGCGCACCGAGGTCACCTTGAGGCGGTTGCGGATGATGCCGGGATCGACGAGCAGCTTCTCGATGCGCGCGTCCGTCAGCTTGGCGCAACGGGCGATGTCGAATGCGTCGAACACGCGCCGATAGTGCGCGCGCTTGTCGAGTACGGTGCGCCAGGACAATCCCGCCTGCGCGCCTTCGAGGCAGACGAATTCGAACAGGGCGCGATCGTCATGCAGCGGCAGGCCCCATTCGCGGTCGTGGTACTCGCGCATGGTGTCGCTCGAACCGGTTACCCAGCTGCAGCGCTTGCGGTCATCGCTCATCTCGTTCTCCGGGTCGGCTGCGTATCATACGAAGCTTCGCGCGCTCCGGCCGCGCCACTCGCGACGATCGCATGCCCGTTTCCGCTCGCACCCGCCGCGCCGCGTTGCTCGTGCTGCTGCTGCCGATCCTGTTGTGGAGCTACAACTGGATCGTGATGAAGCAGGTGCTCGCCTACATCGGACCGTTCGATTTCTCGGCGCTGCGCTACGGCTTCGGCGCGCTGGTGTTGTTCGTCGTGCTGCTGTCGCGCGGCGAATCGCTGAAGCCGCCGCCGCTGCTCGACACCGCGCTGATCGGCCTCGCGCAGACCGCCGGCTTCCAGGCGCTGGTGCAATGGGCGCTCGTGCAGGGCGGCGCGGGCCGCACCGCCTTGCTCGCGTACACGATGCCGTTCTGGACCGTGCTGCTGGCGTGGCTGCTGCTTGCCGATCGGCCGAGCGCGCGCCAATGGACCAGCTTGGCGGTTGCTGCGAGCGGGCTCATCTTCGTGCTGGAACCCTGGCATGGCGTCGGCGGCGGACTCAGCGCCTTGCTGGCGATTGCCGGCGGCCTGTGCTGGGCGACTGGCGTCGTGTTGTCGAAGCGACTGTTCCAGCGCGGCGGCATCAGCGCGCTGTCGTTGACCGCGTGGCAGATGGCGATCGGCGCGCTTGCCTTGATCGTCGTCGCGCTGTCGGTGCACGAGCGTCCGATCGAATGGTCGCACTTTCTGATCGGCGCGCTCGTCTACAACGCCGTACTGGCCTCGGGGCTGGCGTGGCTGCTGTGGTCCTGGGTGGTCGAGCAATTGCCGGCGAGCGCCGTCAGCCTGTCCAGCCTCGCCGTGCCGATCGCCGGCATCGCGTTCGCCCGGGCCATCCTCGGCGAACGGCCGTCGCCGTCGGAAGGCATCGGCATCGCGCTGATCGTGACGGCGCTGCTGATCGTCAACCTGCGCCGGGCGCCATCTGCATAGGAGCCTGCTTGCGCGCGATCGAAACTCGTCGCGCGGCGCACGCACTACAAGCCGCGCGCCATGATCACGGCCGCGAGCGGAATCAGCGCGAGCAGATGCAACTCGATCAGAACCATGCGACGTGCGCCCGACCATTCAGCGGCGGGCACGCGATAGCTGGCGTCGGCGCGCACGGCCTTGCGCCAGCGCAGGAATGCCCGCGCCGGTGCGATCGAGAGCAGACCGAGCAGCACGAACAGGGTGATCTTGATATGGAACACCGGATTGTGCGCATAGAACGCCCAGCCCTTGAGGCCGAATGCCGCCCGCGCCGCGCCACTGAGCAGGACCGCGCCGGCCGCGATGCCGAAGCCGGCATCGGCGCGCGCAAGACGTTCGAGGTCGAGTGCCGCGACGCCAACGTTCAACAGCGTCCATTCGCGCGCGAGAAACCACAGCAACGCGAAGATCGAAAGGTAGTGCAGGTAGGCAAGGATCGCATCGGTCCACATCGCGGTGACTCCTGAGTTCGATACATTGAAGCGTGCGGCCAAGGATGACCGCTGCTTGATTCCTGCGATCATGGACGATCGCAAAAATAACGATCGAGATCGACGTTGCCGCCGGAAAGGATGATGCCGACACGCTGGCCGGCGAAACGCTCGCCCTGCTGCAGCAGGGCGGCCAATGCGATCGCGGAGGAAGGTTCGACGATCAGCTTCAGGCGCTCCCACACCAGGCGCATCGCCGCGACGGTCGCGCCGTCGTCGATGGGCAGAATGGTGACGGCGTACTGCTGCAACAGGGTGAAATTGATCGGACCGAGCAGGCCGCGCAGGCCATCGCAGATCGTGTCCGGCGCGAGTTCGGTGACGCGCTCGCCGCGGCGCAGCGACTCATACGCATCCGCAGCTCCCGTTGGCTCGGCCGCATAGACGGCCGTGCGCGGCGACAACGCCCGTGCGGCGATTGCCGTGCCCCCGATCAGACCGCCACCGCCGATCGGTGCGATCAGCGCATCGAGCGGGCCGCTTTCTCGC
This sequence comes from Dokdonella sp., assembly GCA_040005635.1. Taxonomy (GTDB): domain Bacteria; phylum Pseudomonadota; class Gammaproteobacteria; order Xanthomonadales; family Rhodanobacteraceae; genus Dokdonella_A. The sequence goes on from JBDTYM010000043.1 coordinate 7,380, forward strand.
AACAGTTCAAGCGCGGCGGTGCCTTGTCCGGCGATCACGGCCGGGTCGGTGTACGGATGCACCAGGGTCGCACCGGTCTGCCGGCGTACGTGTTCAGCCGCTTCCTCGCGTGCGGCCAGCGTCGGCGCGCAGCGGTGCAAGATCGCGCCGTACGCCTGGATGCCGGCCAGCTTGCTCCTGACCGCGCCTTCCGGCACCACCACATGCGCCGGAATGCCGCGTGTGCGCGCCGCCAACGCCAGCGCGGCACCGTGATTGCCGGAAGAATGCGTGACCACGCCGCGCGCGGCGACGTCGTCGGCGAGCGACCACACCGCGTTGCAGGCACCGCGGAACTTGAACGCGCCGACGCGCTGCAGGTTCTCGCATTTGAAATGGATCTGCGCGCCCGCCAGCGCATCGAGCGAATGCGAACGCATGACCGGCGTACGCTGGACATGCGCTGCGATGCGCGCAGCAGCCGCTTCGATGTCGGCGAATTCAGGCGGCACGGATACTGTCATGGCGGACCGGGGCGGGACGGGCGCCGACGATACACGCGTGCGGACGACGCGTGCTAGCCTGCCGCCCCCGATCGATCCGGTCCAGTCCATGTCTGCTTCCGCTGCCGAGGGCGCCAAGGCGCCGGTATTGCTGCGCGACTACCGCGCTCCGGCCTGGCGCATCGGCGAGGTCGAGCTCGAGTTCGATCTGGATGCGGACGAGACGATCGTATCCTCGCGCCTGGTCGTGACGCAGGATCCTGCGCAGCCCGACACGCCCTTGCAGCTCGATGCGGAACAGCTCGAGGTGCAGGAATTGCGCATCGACGGTCGCGTGCTCGATGTCGGCGACTACACGCATGTGGCCAGTGTGCTGACGATTCCCGCCGTGCCGGCGCGGGCGATCATCCAGACGCGCGTGCGCATCCATCCGGCCGCGAACTCGACTTTGCAGGGCCTCTATCTCAGCGGCGCACCGACGCGCGACTTCCTGCTCACGCAATGCGAAGCCGAGGGCTTTCGCCGCATCACGCCGTTCGCGGATCGTCCCGACGTGCTCGCCCGTTACACGGTCACGCTGCGCGCGGACAAGGCGCGCTATCCGTTGTTGCTCGCGAACGGCAACGCGGACGGCAGCGGGGAATTGGCACCGGGCCGCCACTGGGCGCGCTTCGTCGATCCGCACCCCAAGCCCAGTTATCTGTTCGCGCTGGTCGCCGGCAAGCTCGAATCGATCGAGGACGTCTTCGTCACCGCCGAAGGTCGTCGCGTACGCCTCGTGATCCACGCGGAAGCCGACGCGATCGCGCGCTGCGACTGGGCGATGCAGTGCCTCAAGATGGCGATGCGCTGGGACGAGGAGCGCTTCGGACGCTGCTACGACCTCGATGTGTTCCATATCGTCGCGACGCACGATTTCACGATGGGCGCGATGGAGAACAAGGGCCTCAACATCTTCAACGCGAAATACCTGCTCGCCGATCCCGAGCACGCGACCGACGACGACTATCGCCATGTGCTCGCGGTCGTCGGTCACGAGTACTTCCACAATTGGAGCGGCAATCGCGTCACCTGCCGCGACTGGTTCCAGTTGAGCCTGAAGGAAGGTCTCACGGTCTACCGCGAACAGGAGTTCGAATCCGATCTCGCCTCACGCACCTTGCGCCGCATCGAGGACGTGCGCGTGCTCTGGCGCGCACAGTTCAGCGAAGACGCCGGTCCACTCGCGCATCCGGTGCGACCGGAGCGCTACAGCGAAATCAACAATTTCTATACCGCCACGGTCTACGAGAAAGGCGCCGAAATCGTGCGCATGCTGGCGAGCGTGCTCGGCCGCGACGGCTTCCGGCGTGGCCTCGACCTGTACTTCGCGCGTCACGACGGCAGCGCCGCGACGATCGAGGATTTTATCGGCGCTCTCGGCGAGGCGAACGCGCGCGACCTGACGCCATGGCTGGCCTGGTACGCCCAGGCCGGCACACCCGAGCTCGACGCGAATGCGCGCTATGACGCGCGCGCGCGCACCTACGAACTGACGTTGAGCCAACGTACGGCGCCGACGCCGAGCCAGCCGCGTAAGCAGGCACTGCCGATCCCGGTCGCGCTCGCGTTGTTCGATGCGAAAGGCGCGGCGCTGGCATTGCGGCTCGACGGCGAGGCCGCTGCCTGCGCACACGAACGCGTGCTGACCTTGAACGCGGAGAGCGCGACATTCCGCTTCGTCGACATCGCGACGCGGCCTGTCGCATCGTTGTTGCGTGGCTACTCCGCGCCGGTGCGCCTGCGATGGAATGCGGATCCTGCCGACCTCGCGCTGCAGGTCCGGCATGATGACGATGGCTTCAATCGCTGGTTCGCCGCCGATGCATTGGCGCGCCGGCTGTTCGCGCAGACGCTGGCCGCCGGCACGCCGGACACACGCCTGCTCGGCGCGTGGACGGACTGTCTTGCCGGAGCCCTCGGGGAAGCAGCTGCCGACCACGCGCTGGCGGCCGAGATCCTCACGCTCGCCGACGCCAATTCGCTGGCCGATGGTCTGCACGAAATCGATCCGGAAACGGTGCATCGGGCGCGCGCATCGATCGAGACCGCGATGGCGCGCGCGCTGGCGGCGCCGCTGCTGGCGCTGTACCACGCCCTGACGGTGGCCGATGACGACGCGATCGAGCTTCCCGCGCAATCGCGCCGCCGCCTGCGCAACACCTGTCTGGCGGCACTATGCCGCGCCGACCCGCGCCATCTGGCGCTGGCTGACGCCCAATCCGTCGAGGCGCGCAACCTGACCGATCGGCTTGCCGCGCTCGGCTGCTTGCTGAGCGCGCGCGCAGCGACCGCCACCGAGTCATTGGCGGCGTTCGCGCAGCGCTATTCCGACGATGCGCTGGTGCTCGACAAGTGGCTTTCGCTGCAGGCGACGCAGGCGCACGCGAATACATTGGAACGCGTCGAAGCGCTAACCGCGCATACCGCGTTCCGCTGGACCAATCCGAACAATGTCTATGCCCTGCTTGGGGCGTTCGCGCTGCGCAATCCGCGCGCGTTCCACCATCCCGACGGCGCTGGCTACCGCTTCGTCGCCGATGCGATCATCCGCCTGGATGCGATCACGCCACAGGTGTCGGCACGCCTGGCGACGGCGTTCGGCCCGTGGCGCCGCTACGAGCCGGTACGACGTGCGTTGATGCAGCATGAGCTGCGTCGAATCGCGGCGCGCAGCGACAACTCACCCGATCTGGCCGATATCGTTGGGCGCAGTCTCGCCGGCTGAAGCTTTCCGGGGCAAAAAATAAGGCCGCGCAATGCGCGGCCCGCGGCCCCCCAGTTCCTTGCCGGCGGACCGGTTTCAGGCTGGCAATTTTGACAGCGCTTCGTTGATGCGTGCGCAACGCGTTTCGAGCTGCCCGACCGTATCGTTCGCCGCCGCGTGCATGCGGGCGTCGTCGATCGCCATTTCGAGGCGTCCGAGTTCAATCATGAGGTCGTGGCGAAGAAACAGCGGATTGAAACTTGAAGTGGCGATGTTGTTCATGGCAGTCGGCTCCTGGATTCCCGTAATCAAGCCAGAGCAAGCACCGTGCCAGCGGTGACAAATCGTGTCGTCGGCCGTTGTTTCGTTGCGAAACGCCGATCGCGTGCGCATGATCGAATCCGCGCCGACACTGCTCGTCGGAATCTGACCGACACCGCGAAGTCACTGCCGGCGACGACAGGAGTTCGCGACCATCGTCACACTCTGCCAGTCGGACGCGCTGCGCGCAGGATTTCGCAAGGAGCTTGGGCGCTGGAAGGAACTCGGATTTCGCGCTCACTGGCGCCCGGCACCAGGTCCTCTTGGATTCCCCCTGTTCCTAAGACCGCCGGGCGCCAGCCTCACGCAAGCGCGGCTTGAGGTGGGGCAAGGTGATCTACCTGCGCGGCAGCGCGTGCTCGGCGCGCGTCGCGGCGTTCGCAGGCCCACGCCCGGCCGGACCTGGGCCACTGTCGTTGTCTGAAGGAATTCGCGCAGATCCGCGCGGAGCTGAAATTGAAGAAAGAACTCCCACCGACGCAAACCGGCCCCTGAATTCCGGCGCTCGGCGTGCTCGCATACGCCGCGCGTCGGTGGGAGTACCGGCATTCGAGCAGGTTCCGTGCCAGCATCGGCCCGGCGCCTTGCTAGAATGCGACGTTCGCGGCCGGCACCGCCGGCACCATTGCTTGCGTCCTCAGGGACGGGGTTGAGCCTCTCATGTACGAATACGACGTCATCGTGGTGGGTGGCGGCCATGCCGGCACCGAGGCTGCGCTCGCCAGCGCACGCATCGGTGCGAGCACACTGCTGCTGACGCACAACATCGAGACGATTGGTCAGATGAGCTGCAATCCGGCGATCGGCGGCATCGGCAAGGGGCACCTGGTCAAGGAAATCGATGCGCTCGGCGGCGCGATGGCGTGGGCGGCGGATCGCGCCGGCATCCAGTGGCGCACCTTGAACGCCTCGAAAGGCCCGGCGGTGCGCGCGACGCGCTGTCAGGCCGACCGCGTTCTGTACAAAGCGGCCATTCGCCGTCGGGTCGAGACACAACCTGGGCTGCAGATCTTCCAGCAGGCGGTCGACGGCCTGCAGATCGAACAGGGTCGCATCGTCGGCGTCGTCACCCAGGGCGGCCTGGTATTCCGCACGCGCGCGCTCGTGCTGACGGCGGGCACCTTCCTCGCCGGCAAGATCCATGTCGGCATGAGCCAGTACGCCGGTGGCCGCGCCGGCGACCCGCCGGCGCTGAAGCTCGCCGAATCCCTGCGCGAGCTGCCGCTGGACGTTGGTCGCCTGAAGACCGGCACGCCGCCGCGCATCGACGGCCGCACGATCGACTACTCGCAGTTGGAAGAGCAACCCGGCGACGATCCCGCACCGGTGTTCTCCTTCATCGGTGATGCGACCGACCATCCACGCCAGGTCAGTTGCTGGATCACGCACACCTCGGAACGCACGCACGAGATCATTCGCGGCGCGCTCGACCGCTCGCCGTTGTACGGCGGCGTCATCGAAGGGACCGGGCCGCGCTACTGCCCGTCGATCGAAGACAAGGTCGTGCGCTTCGCCGAAAAGGCCTCGCACCAGATCTTCATCGAACCGGAAGGGCTCGAGACACACGAGATCTATCCGAACGGCATCTCGACCTCGCTGCCGTTCGATGTGCAACTCGAGCTGGTGCGCTCGATCAAGGGCCTCGAGAACGCGCACGTCACGCGGCCGGGCTACGCGATCGAATACGACTATTTCGATCCGCGCGGGTTGAAGCCTTCGCTGGAGACCAAAGCGATCGCCGGCGTGTATTTCGCCGGCCAGATCAATGGCACGACCGGTTACGAGGAAGCCGCCGCGCAGGGCCTGATCGCGGGACTCAACGCGGCGCGCGCAACGCGCGGCGACGAAGCGTGGACGCCGCGCCGCGACGAAGCCTATATCGGCGTGCTGATCGACGACCTCGTCAGCAACGGCACCACCGAGCCTTACCGCATGTTCACCTCGCGCGCCGAATATCGCCTGCACCTGCGTGAGGACAACGCGGACCTGCGCCTGAGCGAACGCGGCCACGCACTCGGCTGCGTGCCGCACGATCGCTACCAGGCACTCTGCCGCAAGCGCGACGCGGTCGCACGCGAGACCGAACGTCTGCGCGGACTGTGGGCCACCCCGGCGAACGCGCTCGGTCGCGCCGTCGAGCAACGCCTCGGAGTCGTGGTTTCACGTGAGACGAATGCGCTCGATCTGCTGCGCCGTCCGCAAGTCGCCTATCGCGACCTCACCGATGTCGACGGTATCGCGCCCGGCGTCGACGACGCGCGCGTCGCCGAACAGGTCGAGGTCACGACCAAGTACGCCGGCTACCTCGAGCGCCAGCAGGACGAGGTCGAGCGCAATCGTCGCCACGACGACAGTGCGATCCCCTCCACGTTCGACTTCGACACAGTGCGCGGCCTCTCGGCCGAAGTGCTGGCGAAGTTGAAGCAGGTGCGCCCGCAGACGATCGCGCAGGCGCGGCGCATTTCCGGTGTCACCCCCGCCGCGCTCTCGCTGCTGCTGATCCATCTCAAGCGCGGCGGCCGCCGCGTCGCCTGACCGACGAGCATGCGCATCCTCGTAGTCGAAGACGACGCGCTGGTCGCCGATGCGATCCGGCGCGGCCTGGCCAAGGCCGGGTACGCGGTCGATCACGTCGGTTCCGCCGAGCAGGCCGCCAGCGCGATGGAAAGCGAAAGCTTCGATCTCGCCGTGGTCGACATCGGTCTGCCCGGCGCCGACGGCCTGACTCTGCTGCAGCGTATGCGGCGCACCGGCACCGCGCTGCCGGTGCTGATCCTTACCGCGCGCGATGCACTGGCCGATCGCGTCAGCGCGCTCGACCTCGGCGCCGACGATTACCTCGTCAAGCCGTTCGAACTGCCGGAGCTGATTGCGCGCTGCCGTGCGCTGATCCGGCGCAGCCGCTCGGCCACGAATTCCGATCTGGTGATCGGGCCATTGCGCCTCGAACTCGGTGCGCACCGCGTCGAAGTCGACGGGGTCGCCGTCAATCTGACGCGCCGCGAATGGGCCGTGCTCGAATGCCTGGCGCTGAACGTCGGTCGCGTCGTTGCCAAGGAACGCCTGGTGCAGGCGATCGCGAGCTGGGACGAGGAAATCGGCGCGAACGCGATCGAAGTCTACGTCTCGCGCCTGCGCACCAAGCTCGGCAGCGCGACACCGATCCGTACGGTGCGCGGTCTCGGCTACCGGCTCGACGATGCCGTCAGTTAGCAACCGCCCGGACTTTGCTGGTCGAACCGAACATCCGTCCACGCAACAACGGATTTTCCTCGCTACGCGAATCGCTGGCGGTAGCACCGATCAGCAGAGCACGCGCGCATGGACCCGATAGACCGATTCGCAGTGCGGCCGAGCGTGCTCCCGCCTGGCACGCCGTCGATCCGGCGTCGGCTACTGCTGCTGCTGCTGGCGCCGCTGTCGCTGCTGCTCGGCCTCGGCGTCTTCATCGACTATCTGAGCGGCACGTCGCCGATCCGCACCGCCTACGACCGCGCCTTGCGCGAGGATGCGCTCGCGATCGCCGCGCATCTGCGCGACGAGGACGGCAACGGCCGCATCGACGCGGATCTGCCGCCGCAGGCGGTCGCCGTGCTGCGCGCCGACAGTATCGACTCGGTCTACTACTCGGTGCGCGACGCCGAAGGCGCGCTTGTCAGCGGCGATGCCGATCTGCCGACCGATCCGCCGCGAGGCGACAATCCCTCGTTCCGCGACATCCAATTTCGCGGCGAACCGATCCGCATCGGCAGCTATGCGACGCGCGTCGGCAACGCCGCGGTCACCATTGCGATTGCCGAGACCACGCGCAAGCGCGTCGCCGCGACGACGCGCATCCTGACTTCGATCGTGCTGACCGACCTGCTGCAACTCGCCGGCACCCTGCTGCTGGTCTGGCTCGGCGTGCGCTACGGTCTGCGCCCGCTGCGCGAGCTCGGCGCGCAGATCCGCCAGCGCTCCGCGCGCGATCTCGCTCCGCTCGACGCGCCGGTGCCGATCGAAGTGCAGCCGCTGGTCAACGCGTTGAACAATCTGTTCGACACCGTCCGCGCGGCAGCCCATTCGCAGCAGCAGTTCCTCGCCAACGCCGCGCATCAGTTGCGCACGCCGCTGACCGGCATCATCGCCCAGCTCGAACTGCTGGCGCGCGATCCGGCCAGTAGTCCTGTGCGTGAGCAGTTGCTCGATCTGCATCAGGGCAGTCGCCGTCTTGCACATACCGCCAACCAGCTGCTCGCGCTCGCGCGCGCGGAACCGACAGCGAATACGCACGACCAGTTTCACGAGGTCGATCTTGCCGCGCTCGTCGGCGATGGTGTCGCCGACCATCTGGATCGCTCGCTCGCGGCGCAGATCGATCTCGGCGCGGACGCGCGACCTGCGCGCGTGTTCGGCAGCGCCTGGCTGCTGCGCGAATTGCTCGCGAACCTGATCGACAATGCGCTCAGTTACACGCCGCCCAACGGCAATGTCACCGTGCGCTGCGACCGCGTCGGCGCAGGTGCGTTCCTCGAAGTCGAGGACGACGGTCCCGGCATTCCGAAGAGCGAGCGCGCCAACGTGCGCGAACGTTTCTTCCGCCTGCCAGGCTCGCGCGGCAACGGCTGCGGCCTCGGCCTCGCGATCGTCGAGGAGATCGCGCGCGCGCACGAAGCGACGCTGTCGATCAACGACGGACCTGGCGCCCGCGGTATCCGGGTGCGCATCGATTTCGCGCGGGTGATCTGACGCGGACTGTGCCTGTTGCGAGCGGTGCGCGCCGCGCCGGATCGGGCCAAAGGCTCTTAACGCGGGGCTGACAAACCCGCCGGCATTTGTCAGGTTGTTGAAAGCCTTGCGCGGGTAAGCTTTCCCTGCGGCGCGCATCCACGATCGCTTCTTTCCCCAGGGAAGCCTCAGCGTGCCGTCCAGGGCGGCCCATACTCCCCAGGTGGGCCGCCTTTTCTTTGTCTGCTCCCTCGCCGCGACGGCGTTGCGGAGCTGGTGCTTCGCTTCTAACCGGTCTCCGTCTGTCTCTCGCGCCCATTTGCAGCCGCGACCGCAAGCCGATCGTGTGCTCCCTGCAACAAAGTTCGGGACTGCAGCGTCGACCGCGCCATCCGCCTCTCCTCGTCGCTACGGCCCTGGCAGGATCAAGATCACGCCTCGACAGATCGTTGTCTGGATCGCGGGACTCGGCGCCATTCTGTCCAGCACGGATGCGCGCACACGATCCGAATATTGCGGTCGCGCAGACGGCCGTGGACCAGGCGATCGCAGATCGGACCCGTCGCGGCCGTCAAGGCGAACGTGCTCGGTTGCGGCCAGGGCAGACGATGCGCCGCGTCGCCGACGAGGTGAAACTGCCGGCGGGCTACCGCATCGCCTGGGGCGGTCAGTTCAAAAGCCAGAAGCGCGCGACGGCACGCCTCGCAGTGATCATCCCGCCTTCCCTGGTCGGCATCTTCGTCTTGCTGTTCTGGATGTTCCGCTCGATGCGCAAGGCGCTGCTGATCCTCGTGACGGTGCCATTCACGCTGATAGGCGGCCTCGGCGGACTCGCGCTGGCCGGCCTGCATCTGTCGATCTCGGTTGCCGTCGGCTTCCTCGCCGTGGCCGGCATCTCGGTGCAGAACGGCGCGATCATGGTCGAACAGATCATCGCGCTGCAGCGCGAAAGGTTCGCGCTCGACGCCGCCGTCATCGAGGGCGCGACGCAGCGCCTGCGCCCGATTCTGATGACCGCGTTGATGGCCAGTTTCGGCCTGCCGCCGGCAGCGCTGCCGCACGGCATCGGCTCGGAGATGCAGCGACCCTTCGCGGTCGTCATCGTCGGCGGCATCGTCTCGGCAACGCTGATCGCGTTGAACCTGCTGCCGCTGCTGTTTCCGTTGATCGTCGGCGAGCGCGAATGATATCGCGCGCGTGTCGCGATCCGGGTGCGACGCGCTCACGCGCCGCACCCGGGCGATCACTTGCGCTTGGTTGCGTCGACCTTTTCCTGCGCCATCTGCAACGCCCGGTTGGCCGCATCGGCGAGCGCCTTGATATCGGCGTCGGCGAGCGTGCCGCCGCCGGTCTTCTCGTTCCACAACACGTCGCCATTGTCGCCCCAGCCGACGGTTGCAACACCCTTCTGCTGGATCACCAACGGCTTGTCGTTTTTGAACGCGTAGTACACGGCGCTGCGGCCGCCCTTGTCGAACTCGGTGTTGACGCGGATGTAGCGCACGTTGCCGCCTTCAGCGAACGCATCCCAGCCGATCGACGCCTCATCGGTGGTGTAGGTGCCGGCAACCTTCTTCATGCCGCCGATATGCGCCTGCAGGGACTTGTACTCTTCCTTCAGCTTCTCCGCCGGCGTCGCTTCGGCGTTCAACACGACCTGCACGGTGGTGGTGGTGCCGTGGGTCAGCACCGGCGAGTTCAGCGCCGGCACGAAGCGGCGCGGTCCATCGGTCAGCAGGGCATTGATCACGTACGTCCGCGGTGCGGCGATCTTGGACGCATCGAAATCCAGCGCAAAATTGAACGGCGGCGGACCACCGACATCGAACACCTTCTCGGCGATCGGGATTTCCGGTTGCGCGATGTCGACCAGCTTCACGTCGAGCTTGGATCCCGGTGCGATCGGAATCTGGTCGTGGAAAGTCACCGTACCATTGATCGTCGTGCCCGGCGCGATCGCCGGCGGCGGCGGTGCGCCGTCTTTGCCGTTCGCGCTAGGCGCGCCCTGGTTCGCGGAATTGCAACCGCTGAGCATGACCAGCGCGGCGACCACCGCGATCCATTGTTTCCGCATGACTGCAAACCTCCGACAAAGAACGAAGACAATCGTACATCAAGCGCACCGGCCTATCGCGCTCGATCAAACGAACCAGACAAGGCATCAGAGTCATCCGGCGAACCGCGGCTGAGTCGGGCGGCGCGAACAACTCGATGCCAGCACGATAATCTGCACGGGACGCGCGCGCAATTCCGAAGCGTTGTCGCAGGTCCCTATGCGACGCGTTTGCGCCACGCCTCGTCGCGCCGGAGATCCGGCATTATCCAAAAATTCACACTTGTCCACACACGCTCAGCCCATGGCCCACGTTCTCGAACTCGAACTTGTCTCCGGCCCGGCCTTGCCGCGGGACCGTTGGCGCGTCGTCGACGGCTTTCGCATCGGGCGCGCCGAAACCTGTCAGCTGGAACTGGCCGAGCCGAGTGTGTCGCGTCAACACGCGGTGATTGCCAGCGACGGCAGTGGCTGGACGTTACGCGACTGTCGCAGCCATCTCGGTACCTTGCTGAACGAGCTGCCGCTCGCCCCCGACACGCCGGCGGCGCTGCACCCCGGCGACGTGATCGCGATCGGGCCATGGCGCTTTCGAATCGCCGCGCTGGCGCCCGGCATCGCGGCGGCGGAGGCGGATCACGCGCACGTCGATGTAGTCGGCCAGCTCGGCAGTCTCGCCGAGCAACGCCTCGAGCTGCTGCTGCGCTGCGCCGGCGAAGTCGCGGCAGCCGCCGACGAGCAGGCCCTCGCCGATGCGCTGGCCGAACACGCCCTGCTCGGTTCGGGCTATACGCGCGCGGCCGTGCTTTGGCGCGGAGGGACCGAACTCGCATTGCGCAGCTTGCGCCCCGTCGCCGGCGCGAACGAGATGGCATTTCGTTTCAGCCGTTCGCTGATCGCGTCGGCCGAAGGCGGCGAAGTCGTCCGCATCGATGCCAGCACCGATGCGGCACTCGGCAGCGACCGCGCGCAACGTCCGATCCGGCGCGCCCTGTGTGCCCCGCTGCTGCTTGACGGACGCGCTGCGGCGTTCCTCTATCTCGATTCCAATCGCGCCGCGCGCCGCGGCCACACCGATGCGCCGACGTTCGTGCAGGCGCTGGCACGCTTGGCTGCACTCGCGTTGTCGAACCTGCGCCGGCTCGACAGCGAGCGCGGGCGCGCGATCCTCGCCGCGGACATCGAACGCGCACGCGAGGTGCAGCGCCGCCTGCTGCCGGACGATCGCGCGCCGATCGGCGGCGTGCGCCACGCATTGCACATGCACCCCGGCCGCAGCGTCGCCGGCGATATTGCCGACGTCGTCGCGCTGCCGGATGGCAGCGTCGCCGCCCTGCTCGGCGACGTCAGCGGCGCCGGTCTCGGCGCTGGCCTGGTGATGGCCTCGGTGCAGTCGTTCCTGCGTGCCGAACTCGCACATCACAGCGATCCGGCGCGCGCGCTCGAACGACTCAACCGGCATCTGCACGCACAGGCCAGCAGCGGCCGCTTCGTCACGCTCTGGCTCGGCATCTTCGAACCGGCGTCACGCCGCTGTCGCTTCGTCGACGCCGGTCACGGTCATGCGCTGCGCCTGCGCGCCGGCCATCCTCCCGAAGCGATCCGCGCGCGCGGCGATATTCCGCTGGGGATCGATGCGGACGTCGCGTTCCATGCTGAAACGCTCGATCTTGGCGCGGACGAAATCGTACTGCTCTACAGCGACGGCGTGATCGAACAACGCGCACCGGAAGGGGCCGCGTTCGGTCGCGAACGCCTGATCGATGCCGTACGCGGCGCCGCCACCCCTGCGCTCGCAATGGAAGCCGCACTGGATGCGTTGACCACGCACGCCGCCAACACGCCGCCGGACGATGACACCACGCTGCTCGCGGTCGGCTGGCCGGCGTGACTCAGGCGCCTGGCAACAGCGAAATATCCGCTACGCGCAGGAACAAGCTGCGCAGGTTTGCCAGCAGCGCGAGGCGGTTCGCGCGCACGCTGGCATCGTCGACCATCACCATCACGTCGGTGAAATAACGGTCGACCGGCTCACGCAATCCGGCCAGGCGCTTGAGCAGTCCGACGTAGTCGCGCGATTGGATCAGCGGTGCGGCATCGCTCTGTGCGGCGCTCAATGCGACCGCAAGTTCGCGCTCGGCACCGGCAGCGAGCAGGCTTTCGTTGACTTCGCCGCCACTCACGTCGCCGGCTTGCCGCAGGATATTGCCGATACGCTTGTTCGCGGCTGCGAGCGCCTGCGCTTGCGGCAAGCGGGCGAACTCGACCACCGCGCGCAGGCGCTGGTCGAAGTCGCTGAGGTCGCTCGGTGCGAGCGCACGCACTGCTTCGAATGCTTCGCCGACAATGCCCTGATCAGCGTAGTAGCCGCGCAGGCGGTCGACGATGAAGTCATAGAGTTCACGCGCGAGTTCGACTCGACGCGCGCCCATATCGATCGTCGAAGGCGTGCCGTCCTTGGCCTTCGGTAAGCCGCTGGCGAGCGCCGTGTCCGGCAGCAGCGCGAGCGCTTCGGCGAGCTGCGCCTGCAGGTCGAGCGCAAGCGGAACTTCGATCAGGTTGCGCGCAAGGCCCAATGCCGCACGCCGCAGCGCGAACGGATCCTTGTTGCCAGAGGGTTTCTGGCCGACTGAGAAGATGCCGGCCAACGTATCGATGCGTTCGGCGACCGCGAGTACTTGGCTGACCTTGCCCTGTGCGATGCCATCGCCGGCAAAGCGTGGCCGGTAGAATTCATCGAGCGCTTGCGCCACGTCGGCCGACTCGCCGTTCGCGCTCGCGTAGTAGCGACCCATGACGCCTTGCAGCTCGGGAAACTCGCCGACCATGCGCGTCAGCAAATCGCATTTGCTCAACGCAGCCGCACGCGTTGCCTGCGCGGCATCCACGCCGACGCGATTGGCGATCACGCGCGCCAGTTCGGCAACGCGCACGCTCTTGTCCCAAACGCTGCCGAGTGCCTGCTGATAGGTCACGTTCTTCAGCGCGTCCTGGTTTGCCGCGAGCGGCGTCTTCAGGTCTTCGTCGCAGAAGAATTTCGCATCGGCGAAGCGCGGTCGGATCACGCGCTCGTAGCCCTTGCGGATTTCGGCGGGATCTTTCGATTCGATATTCGCGACGCCGATGAAATATTCCGTAAGTCTTCCGTCCGCATCGGCCGCTCCCGCGCATCCTGCGCCCGCGTCGCTCGTACGTCCTTGTACATTGAACACCGGCACGAATTTCTGGTTCGTCTCCATCGTCATGACCAGCGCTTCCTGCGGTACGGCGAGGAACTCGCATTCGAACGTGCAAGGAATCGCGACCGGCCATTCGGTCAAGTTCGCGATCTCGTCGAGCAGCGCGTCGGACAGGCGCGGCACGCCGCCGGTCGCCTTCGATGCGCGTTCGACTTCGCTGCGCACGCGCAGCCGGCGCTCGGCCGGATCGGCCAGCACCTTCGCCGCGCGCAACGCGTCGAGCCAGGAATCGGCGTCGACGATATGCACCGGCTTGGCGTGCATGAAGCGATGTCCGCGCGACATGCGGCCGGACTTGAGGCCGAGAATCTCGGCATCAATGACATGATCGCCGTGCAGCATGACCAGCCAGTGCACCGGCCGCACGAAGGCGTAGTCGTGATCGCCCCAGCGCATCGGCTTCGGAATGGGAAGCGCCTTCAGCGCTTCGGCGACGATCTCGGGAATCAGGGCCGCCGTCGGCTGACCTGGCTTGAGTGCGCGATGCACGAACCAGGCGCCCTTGTCGGTCTCGAATTTTTCCAATTGCGCGACTTCGACGCCACAGCTTTGCGCGAAACCGAGCAAGGCCTTGCTCGGCTGGCCGTCCGCAACGAGCCCGGCGGTGACGGCGGGACCGCGACGCTCCTGCTGCTGGTCCAGTTGCGCAGGCGCGACTTCGGGAATCCAGGCGGCGATGCGACGCGGTGAGCAGTAGAACCTGACGTCGGCGACATTCGCGCTGACGCCGCGCTTGCTGAGCCCCTCGCAGACACCGAGCGCGAAGGCCTTGGCGAGTTCGTCGAGCGCCTTCGGCGGCAACTCCTCGGTACCGAGTTCAATCAGAAGTGACTTGGCGTCAGACATGCGCCGCCTCCTTGCGCTTGACGCCCGGAAAGCCAAGCTTCTCGCGCTGCGCGTAGTACGCCTCGGCGACGCTGCGCGAGAGCGTGCGCACGCGCAGGATATAGCGCTGGCGTTCGGTCACGCTGATCGCGCGTCGCGCGTCGAGCAGGTTGAACGTATGACTGGCTTTCATGACCTGCTCGTAGGCCGGCAACGGCAAGCCGGCATCGACCAGCTTCCTCGCCTCGCCCTCGCAGGTGTCGAACCACTCCAACAACTTCGCCACATTTGCGTGCTCGAAGTTGTACGTGCTCTGCTCGACCTCGTTCTGATGGAACACGTCGCCATAGGTGACGACGCCGTGCGGCGCGTTCGTCCACACCAGATCGAACACGTTGTCGACGTTCTGCAGATACATCGTCAGGCGTTCGAGGCCGTAGGTGATCTCCCCGGTAACCGGCCGGCATTCGAGGCCACCGGCCTGCTGGAAGTAGGTGAACTGCGTCACCTCCATGCCGTTCAACCAGACTTCCCAGCCGAGGCCCCAGGCGCCGAGCGTCGGCGATTCCCAGTTGTCCTCGACGAAGCGCAGGTCATGCACGAGCGGATCGACGCCGAGCGCCTTCAGCGAGCCGATGTAGCGCTCGAGGATGTCGTCCGGGTTCGGCTTCATCACGACCTGGTACTGGTAGTAATGCTGCAGGCGATTCGGATTGTTGCCATAGCGACCATCGGTCGGGCGGCGCGACGGCTGCACGTACGCGGCGGCCCACGGCTCCGGTCCGATCGAACGCAGGAACGTCGCTGGATGGAACGTGCCGGCGCCGACTTCAGTGTCGAGCGGCTGGATCAACACGCAGCCCTGATCGGCCCAGTAGCGGTTGAGCGTCTGGATGACTTCCTGGAATGTCGGTCCCGGCATTGCGTTGGCTCACAAAGTTGCGCGCGAAAAGCGCGCTAGTATAGCGGCCGATGTAGCCCGGGGACTCTTCCACATGGCCAGCGTGACCCAGTTTCCTGCGAACGCGAAGCCTGAAAGCGGCGGGCTCGGTCTGCATCACCGCCTCGATCTGGACGAAACGTTGGCCGCCTTGCTCGCCGATGGCCTGCTGGCCGAGGCCGATGTCAAACGCGTGCGCGCGGACGTACGTACCACGCGCGGCCGTGCCGAGTTGCATCCGCTGGTGCTGGTCGCGAATCTCAAGCTCGCCGACGCGCGCCAGGTGGACAAGCCGCTCAGCCTCGAGGTGTTGACGCAATGGCTGGCGCATCGCGCAGGCTTGCCGTATCTGAAGGTCGATCCGATGAAGATCGACGTCGCCGCGGTGACGCAGGTCGTCAGTCATGCCTATGCGAATCGCTACCGGATCCTGCCCGTCGCGGTGACCGAAATGCAGGTCGTGTTCGCGACATCGGAACCGTTCGATACACGCTGGCTCGCCGATCTCGGCCACATCCTGCGGCGTGACATCCAGCGCGTCGTCGCCAATCCACTCGATGTCGGACGCTACCTGACCGAATGGTGGGGCGTGCAGCGTTCGATCCAGCGCGCGAAGGATGCCAAGAACGACCTCAATGACGGTCGCGCGATTCTCAACTTCGAGCAGCTCGTCGAACTCGGCAAGACCGGCGAACTCGGCGCCGACGATCGGCACGTCGTGCACATCGTCGACTGGCTGCTGCAGTATGCGTTCGAGCAGCGCGCCTCGGATATCCATCTGGAGCCGCGACGCGAGTCCAGCCTGATCCGTTTCCGCATCGACGGTGTGATGCACAAGGTGTTCGAGTTGCCGACGCCGGTGATGACCGCCGTGACCTCGCGCATCAAGATCCTCGGCCGCATGGATGTTGCCGAGAAGCGGCGGCCGCAGGATGGCCGCATCAAGACGCGCTCGCAGGGCGGCCGCGAGGTCGAACTGCGCTTGTCGAGCATGCCGACCGCGTTCGGCGAGAAGCTCGTGATGCGCATCTTCGATCCGGACATCGTGGTCAAGGAATTCCGTCAGCTCGGCTTCTCGCCGGACGAGGAGAAGATCTGGCGCGAGTTCGTCGATCGTCCGCACGGCATCGTGCTGGTGACTGGCCCGACCGGCTCGGGCAAGACGACGACGCTGTATTCGACCCTGAAAGTACTGGCCACGCCGGACATCAACGTGTGCACGGTCGAAGACCCAATCGAGATGGTCTCGCCCGAATTCAATCAAATGCAGGTGCACAACGCGATCGACCTCGATTTTGCGGCAGGCGTGCGAACGCTGATGAGGCAGGATCCGGACATCATCATGGTCGGCGAAATCCGCGACCTCGAGACGGCGCAAATGGCCGTGCAGGCCTCGCTGACCGGCCATCTGGTGTTGTCGACGCTGCATACGAACGATGCGCCGAGCGCACTGACGCGTCTGCTCGATCTCGGCGTGCCGAACTACCTGATCCAGTCGACCTTGACCGGCGTCGTCGCGCAGCGGCTCGTGCGCACGCTGTGCCCGCATTGCAAGGCCGAGACGCCGCTCGACGTGCAGGCCTGGGCCGCGCTGACGCATCGCTGGCATCTTGCGCCGCCGACAAAGAACTACGGGCCGAAGGGCTGCCTGGAGTGTCGCAAGACCGGCTTCCTCGGCCGCACCGGCATCTACGAGATGCTGCGCATCTCGCCGGCGATCCGCGCGCAGATCCAGTCGAACATGGATCTTGCCAAGCTCACCGAAACTGCGTTCGTCGAAGGGATGCAGCCGTTGCGCGCGTCCGCCGCCGCGCAGATCGCGCGCGGTGTCACGACGATTCCCGAAGTCATTCATGTCCTGCCGCCAACCGACTACTGATCGACGCAGCACTGCGCGCTTCCTGATCGTGCAGACCGGCAGCACGTTCACCGAACTGCGCGCGCGGCGCGGCGATTTTCCGGACTGGTTCCGCACCGGGCTGGGGCTCGCGAGCGCCGATGTCGATATCGTGCGCGCCGATGCCGGCGAGCCGCTGCCAAAACGCAGTTCACATGCCGGCATCATCGTGACCGGATCTCCGGCCATGGTCAGCGAGCGCTTGCGTTGGAGCGAGGAGGTCGCGGCGTGGCTGCGTGATCGCATCGACTCTGGCACGCCGGTGCTCGGCGTCTGTTACGGACACCAGCTGATGGCGCACGCGCTCGGCGGCCGTGTCGACTATCACCCGAGCGGCCGCGAGATCGGCACGGTCGTGATCGAGCGGCTGCCGACAGCCGCCAACGATGCACTGCTCGCAGCCGCGCCGGACCAGTTTCAGGCGCATGCCTCACATCAGCAGAGCGTGCTCGAATTGCCACCTGGCGCGGTCACGCTGGCGCGTTCCGCGCACGACCCGCATCACGCGGTGCGCTACGCGACGAATGCGTGGGGATTGCAGTTTCACCCGGAATTCAGCGTCGAGATCATGCGCGGTTATCTGCGCCGTCGCCCGCGTGCGTTGAATGGCGATTGCCCGGCGCAGTGCTGTGTGCAGCGCGAGGAGTTGCCGACGCCACATGCGCGGCGATTGTTGCGTCGTTTCCGAGCGCTCGCATGGGAGCGCTCGACGTAGTTCGTCGCACCGACGCCGCGCATCGAGCGCGGCCAAGAACCGACTACGCCTGCTCAGGCTGCCTTGCGCGGGCGCATGCCGTTGCGGCGGATTGCCGCCAGCGGATCGCCGAGCTTGAGGCCGGCGAGATAGTCGTTGATCGCCTCATTGGTGACGTCGTAGAGGGGACGCCCCATCACCGCCGCAGCGGCCTTCAGACTGTCGCGGACGCGCTTGGAGACACGCAGGCTGGCATCCCGCGCGTCGTCGTTTTCCGGAATGGACTTCTTCATGCTTCTCCCTCAGCGGTCGCTGTCGGCACTTGTTGCCTCGTGGAGAAGTGTAACTGTGTCAACTGCGGCAAAGGACGCGCCACGCCCGTCGACTCTGTGACGAATTGTGACCGGTACGTCCACGTCCGACGCGAGCTCTTGGCAGACGTCGAGTGCCTCGAGCTGCATCGACCGCGTACGCTCAGCTGTCGGTGGTCGAGGTGGGCCGTGCCGGCTCGGTGCGAGTCAACGACCGCGCACCGATGATGCCGATTTCGTAGAGCAGGCACATGGGTATCGCGAGCATCGTCTGCGACAGCACGTCGGGCGGTGTCAGAACCGCGGCCACCACGAACGAGCCGACGATTGCGTAGCGGCGGCTGCTCGCAAGCTGATCCGGCGTGACCATGCCGAGCGCAACCAGGATAACCAGCACGACCGGGACTTCGAAACAGAGCCCGAACGCGAGGAACAGCATGAGTACGAAGTTGAGGTAATGACCGATGTCCGGCATCACCGCGACGCCGGCCGGCGCGACCGAGGTCATGAAGGTGAACACGGCGGGCAGCACGAGGAAATACGCGAACGCGCAGCCGGTATAGAACAGCAGGACGGACGAAAACAGGATCGGCACCGCGAGCTTCTTCTCGTGCCGATACAAACCTGGTGCGACGAAGGCCCACAGTTGATACAGCACGACCGGGATCGCGATGAACAGCGCAACGAAAAATGCGAGTTTGAGCGGCGTCAGGAAAGGCGACGCGATTTCGGTCGCGATCATCGTGCCGCCTTGCGGCAAATGCGCGATCAGCGGCAGCGCGAGCCAGCCATACAGCTTGTTCGCAAATGGAATCAGCGCGAGCAGGACGACCAGCACCGCCGCGACCGCCTTCAAAAGGCGCTCGCGCAGTTCGACCAGATGCGAGATCAGCGACTGCTCGCCATCGCCGGGGCGATCAGTGTCGCTCATCGGCTGCTGCAGAGGTCGGCGGAGAGGAGGCGGTCGCGTCGCGCACGCTGCTTTCGATGTCGGACGCCGCCGCGCGCACGTCGGCGCGCACGTCAGCGGCGCTGCGTGTTTCGTTGATCGTGCGCTTCAGGTCTTCGGCGGCGAGTTCGCGTTCGATCTCACTGCGCACATCCTGCCAGCTGTTGCGCGCACGGCGCATGAGCGCGCCGGCGGTGCGGGCGACTTTTGGCAATCGCTCCGGCCCAAGCACGAGCAGGGCGACGACCGCGATCAGGGCGATCTCGCTGAAGCCGATATCGAACATGCGCGTTTCCGGAAAACTCGTTGCGTGCGCTGGAACGGGTTGGCGTTGCCCGTGCGGGGATTACTCGACGCGTTCGGACTTGGTCTCGCTCGCGGTGCTCTGGGCAACCGGCGGCGGATCGGCCTTCAGCTGAGGCTGTGCGTCGCCATCCTGCATGCCTTTGCGAAACCCCTTGATCGCGGAGCCGACATCCTCGCCGATGTTGCGCAGGCGCTTGGTGCCGAAGATCAAGGCAACGATCACCAGAACGATCAGCCAATGCCAGATGCTTAAACCACCCATGATTGCAATCCTCTAAAGCGGTATGCCCGTTGCGAATGCTCGCGCACCACCGTAAAACCCGGTAACGGCGGGGCTGATACAACCCTGACCGAAGGCGTCTGCAAGCCTAGCTTCGCAGGCTTTCCTTACCGACTAGTGTACTCCTCCAGACGATCGCGGAAGTCGACGATCGCGCTGGGGACATTGCTCACGCCGCCGTCGAAGATGCGGCGCGGAGTCACGCCATCGCCATAAGCGGCCTGATTGGAGTCGTTGTCGATCGTGATCGCGGTGCCGTCCAGGGCCGCCCCGGCGAACAGGCCGCGCGCGCGTGAGTATGAATAGATCTCGGCTTTCAGCTGAGCGTCGGTCGCGGCCTGGGCCGAGCGTCCGACCGGCCCTGCCGCCGCCGAAGCGTCGGCGCCGAGCGTGAATTTGCCATGCACGATCGAGTCGACGCCGCGCTGTGTGCGAAAGACCAGGATCACATCGGTCGAAGACACGCCAGCCTGGAATCCGATGCTGCCACCGGTCAGGCTCACGAAGCTCGGATTCGACCAGGTGCCATCGCGCGATTTCACCGCGATCAGGCCCGATCCGTGTCGGCCGCCGATGACGAACCCTGCCTTGATGACGTCCGGCACGACCGCAATCGCGTGGGCATTCTGCAACAGGTCCCTTGGAATCGCCTTGTCGGGCGCCTCCATGACCTCCTTCAATACGCGCACCGCGTTTTCGGCTCGATTGCTCTCGTCCTCGCCGGCACGCGCCGACGTGGCAGCGACGGCAAACAGAACCAGCAGCAAGGCATGAGCAACAGCGCGCATCGTCATCTCCGGAGGCAGGGCAAGCCTCAAGCTAACAGGCCGACCTGAGCCTGCGATGAAGCGATGAGCGATCAGACGTCGAAACGGCGACGCACGCAGACAACTCCGACAAACCCCAGCAGGCTGCCGAGCAGTGCGAGCATCCAGGGAGCGCCGAGCGGTGCCGGCATCGGACCCGTCGCGCCGCGCGTGCATTGCGTCGGGCCGAGGGTGAAACCCTTCATGCCGATGCCACGCAAAGCATCCGGACCGGTGATCGGTCCAACGATCGTCAGCGCGCCCGTGGTCGGATCGATCTTGGCCAGATCGCTCCAGTCGGCGATCGGGTCGCTGTCGTTTTCCGGCGGAACATAGTTGATGACCGCCCACAGTGCGCCATCCGCATCGAAGCTCATCGAGATCGAATTTGCCCAATGCGTCAGCCCCGCACCGAACGGACCGATCAGCGTCGCCGCACCCGTCGTCTTATCGATGCGATAGAAGTTGTTGTCGCCCTTTCCGCCGGCGCCGTAGAGCGCATCTCCAAGCGCGACAAGACCGGTGATTGTGTGTCCGGTCGGACCGACCAGCGTCGTCGTGCCGGTCGTCGCATCGACGGTCCAGATCTTGTTGGCCACCGCTGAGGTCAGCCACAGCTTGCCGTCGCAGCCGGAAATCATGTTGAGATCGAGCGCGTCGTTGCGGTTCGGATCACCCTCGCCGGCAAGACCCAGGCTGCCGATGACATCCGCGCTGCCGGTGCCGCCGTTGACCGCGATGAGCAGCTTGAACCCGCCGGCAATCGCGTACAGGCTGCCGCCGGCTGCCGTCGTCAGTCCGCTGATGTTGCCGATATCCTGCCCGGCATAGCGCCCGGCGCCGCCGACAAGCGTCGCCTCATGCGCTTCGAGATCGAAGCGGTAGAGCGTATCGAACGCCTCTCCATAGGCTATCGTTGCTGCATTCGCGGGGAATGCAACGACGGCAAGCATCCCTGCCGCAGCAAAGCAGGCAAATGTGCGCATGGCGGCGTATTATCGTTATGGTAATCGTCAGCTCCGCGGTGGTCCGCGGTAGCACTTCGAGTCTAACAGCAATCCCAAGCCGGTCAACATCTTAGCTTGCGAACGGCGCGGCGCACGCAGTTGCGGCCGTAATTCAACGCTCGCGCTGCGATGCCCCTTCGCTCCTTCTTTACTTGCGAGTCATGCCGCGCTACCTCGGACAACCCAAATTCGCGCACGGCAGCGTGCCTTCTGCGGCAGTGTTGCTGGTCAATCTGGGCACACCGGAGGCTGCCGACCGCCGCGCGGTCAAGCGCTACCTGGCCGAATTCCTGTCCGATCCGCGCATCGTAGAATTGCCGCGCTGGCTATGGAAGCCGATTCTGCACGGCGTGATACTGCGCATCCGACCGGTCCGCTCGGCTGCGCTGTACGCCAAGATCTGGACGCCCGCCGGTTCCCCACTGCAGACAGGCACAGCCGCATTGGCCGGGAAGCTGCAGGAAGCCCTGAAAGCGCAGCGACCTGGCCCGATCACGGTCCGTTACGCGATGCGCTATGGCAAGCCGGAAATTGCCGGCGCGTTGCGCGAGCTCGCCGCCTCCGGCGCTCGCCGCCTTCTCGTGGTGCCGTTGTTCCCGCAATATTCCGCAACCACGACCGCTTCCGTGCTCGACGCCGTCGGCGCGGAACTCGCGAAATGGCGCTGGGTGCCGGAGCTGCGCTTCGTCGCCGACTACCACGTTGAAGCACGTTACATCGAGGCGCTGGCACGCAGCGTCGAGGCGCACTGGCAGCGCCAAGGTCGCGCGCAACGTCTGTTGCTGTCCTATCACGGCATTCCGGAAAAATACTTTCATGCCGGCGATCCGTATTTCTGTCAGTGCCAGGCAACGGCGCGGCGTCTGCGCGAACGCCTGGATCTGCACGCGGACGAATTGATTGTCAGCTTCCAGTCGCGCGTCGGTCGGCAAGCTTGGCTGAAGCCCTACACCGAGGCGACGCTCGACGCATTGCCGGGGCAGGGTATCAAGCAGGTGCAGGTGTTGTGTCCGGGGTTTTCGATCGACTGCCTGGAAACGCTGGAGGAAATCGCGATCAGCAACCATGCGCGCTTCCTGCATGCCGGCGGCGAACGCTTCGAATACATCCCAGCCTTGAACGCCGGCGACGATCATGTCGCCGCCTTGACAGATCTGATCCTGCGCCAAGGGCAGGGATGGCCCGAGTTCGATCCGGGCTGGGACTCAATGCGCGTATCGGCGCAGCAGTCAGCCGCGCGCCTGCGCCAAGAACGCCTGCGCGATGAGCGGCGCTGACGAACTGCGGATAACTTTGGCACACGGCGTTCTCGCCGCGAAAACCTGGGGCGATCCCCAGCGCCCGCCGCTGCTCGCGTTGCACGGTTGGCTCGACAATGCCGGTAGCTTCGACCGTCTGGCGCCGCTACTGGCCGCAGACCGTTACGTGGTCGCGCTCGACCCGCGCGGGCATGGCCGGTCTGCGCACGCGGTCGACGGCGCCTGGCTGCATTACGTCGACTATTTCGACGACCTTCGCGCCGTATTCGATCACTTCGGCTGGACACGCGCGGATCTGCTCGGTCATTCGCTCGGCGGCACGCTGGCCAGCCTGTTCGCGGCGCTGTATCCCGAACGCGTTGGCGAGTTGCTATTGGTCGAAGCGCTCGGTCCGTTGACCACGGCGCCCGAAGCGGCGCTGGCGCAACTGCGACGCGCGCTTGATCAGCGCGCCGAATTTGCGACGCGCCGACCGCTGCGGCTGTTTGCCGGTATCGAAGCGGCGATTGCCGCACGTGTGGCTGCGAACGGGCTCGGCGAAGCCGCGGCGCGTGCCTTGGTCGAACGCGGCATCAGCAAGGTCGCAGGCGGCTATGTGTGGTCGAGCGACCCACGCCTGACCTTGGCCAGCCCGCAGCGCTACACCGAAGCGCAGGTATTGGCGATGCTCGCCGCAATTCAGGCGTCGACACTACTGATTTTGGCCGAGCCGGCGACGAGCTACCTGCCGACCTCGATGATGGAAGCGCGTGCGATGAAAGTTGCCGACATTCGCATCGTGCGGCTGCCGGGACATCATCATCTGCACCTGGACGACGCGCCCGCCGTCGCAGGCGCCATCCGAGCGTTTCGCGAGCACGCGACTCAGTCGGTCGCAGGTGCCTGAATCAGGCGCGTCAGCTCTGCTTTGAGCGCCTGCCCATTGGTCCGCAGCCACTCGCGCTGCTCGCGCCATTCCGGATACAGGTTTTCGACCAGCGCCCAGAAACGCGGCGCATGACTGCGGATACGCAGATGACACAGCTCGTGCACGACGACGTAACGCAGCGCCGCTGGCGGCGCGAGCGCGAGCGCGAGATCGAGCGTCACGCGGTCGCGCGTGTCGAGGCTGCCCCACAGGCTCTTCAACGGACGCAACTTGACCGCGGTCGGCGCCTTGTCGAGTTCCGGGCAATAGCGTGCGAGGTAACGACTGACGTCGCGGCGGATCTGCGCCTCGAGGAAAGAGCGCAACAGTGCGCGCGCCGCAGGCAATGTCGACTTGCCATGGGGGCGCGGCAACGTCAGCACGAGACGGTCGTCCAGTTGTTCGATCTGCGGATAGGCGCCATCGCGCCACGACAGTCGCGTCGTCTCGCCACGCAGCGGGATCACGGTCGCCGCGCCGGGTTTGAGCGGCGGTGGCGCAGAACCGAGACTGAGCTCGTCGAGCTTGCGCTCCAGCCATTCGCCATGACGACGCAGGAATGCGAAGACCTGGGCCGGATGAGTGCCTTCCGGGTAAGTGACGCGGGCGCCGCCCGGCGTCACCGTCAGGCGCAATCGGCGTGCCTGCGGGTGGCTCTTGCGCAGCACCTTGATCGTTTCGCCAGCGGGAGTGGCCAGTTCCAGATAGTCGTTTGCGACGTCCACTACGTTCTACTCCCGCGTTCCCGCCGGATCGCTAGTCGCGATCGCCCGGCCGAGGTAATCCGAACCACTCTTCCAAGCGCTCGAACAGGTTCTTCAATTCGAGCGTCATCAACGCAAAGCTGGCATCCAGTTCGGCACGCGCCGATTCCACATTGTCCTTGTCGAGCTGATCGAGAACCACGTCGAGGAATCGCAATCGACGCACGACGAGATCTTCGCCGAGCACGAAACTGATTCTTTCGTCGAATTCCAAGCCGAGCTGGAACACCTGTTTGCCCGACTTCAGATGCTCCCGCACTTCGTCCGATTCAAGGTCCTGGCGACGGCAGCGGACGATCGCGCCGGCCTCGGCCGGATCGCGCAGTTCGCAGTCCTCGCCGAGCACCAAACCTGCCGGCAGCTTGCCACTAATCAGCCAGCCCGTCATCAGCGTCCGCGGCGACTCCGCAGGTGCCATCGGCGTTGCCGGAAAGCGCCCGAGCGCCTCGCGGACCAGACTGACGGCGTCCTCGCCGGCCTTGCGGCTGGCGCTGTCGACGACAAACCATCCGTTGCTGGCGTCCAGATAAGCAGACAGTCGTGACGGGCGTATGAAGGCGCGCGGCAGAAGCTCCGAAATTACCTCTTCCTTCAATCGCTTGCGCTCTTTTCCACCAATCCGGCGGCCTTCCTTCTCGGTGATCCTGGCGAGCTTGTCGGCGAGCGCCTCGTTGACGACAACGCTCGGCAGCAGGCGTTCTTCGGAGCCAATCGTAATGAGGCTGAACGCACCAATTTGGTGCAACAGCTCTTCGCTATCGCGTCCGAACGGCGACACGAAACCGCGCGTCTCCAGTTCCATCGGACCGCATTCGCGCAGCCGCTGCGCGTCAAGATCCTTTTCCAGTTTCTTCAGGGTTTTGCTGATGCTTTCGGGGAAGCGGAACAGACTGAGATTGCGAAAGAACATGAAGTGGGCGCCGTTGGGACGGAATAAGGCCGTCAATGAAGAATTTCGTCGTTCCGGCGGATGCCGGAATCTAGCGCCTTGAATATCTTGCAGAGGCACCGGATCCAGGCGTTCGCCGGGTCGACGGGATGGATATTTCGTTAACCTGGTTCGTGTTCGCGGCCGGCCAGCCACGCCTGCGCATCCGTGCGCGGCGACGCACCGCGCGCACCGAGACCGGCGAAGTCGAACAGTTTCGGGTCGGTCAGCTGCGACGGCATGACGTTGCCGATCGCGCGAAAGATGCTGTCGACACGGCCAGGGTGCTTGCGTTCCCATTCGCCCAACATGGCCTTGATCGCCTTGCGCTGCAGGTTCTCCTGCGAACCGCACAGATTGCACGGCATGATCGGAAAGCGCTGCTGTGCCGCGTACTCGGCGATGTCGGATTCGGCGCAATAGGCGAGCGGGCGGATGAGGATGTTGCGTCCATCGTCCGAGCGCAGCTTGGCCGGCATCGCCTTCAGCGAACTCTGGTGGAACAAATTCAGGAACAGGGTCTCGACGATGTCATCGCGATGATGCCCGAGCGCGATCTTGCTGAAGCCCTGTTCGACCGCGAACGCATAGAGCGCGCCACGGCGCAGCCGCGAGCACAGGCTGCACATCGTCTTGCCTTCGGGGATCACGCGCTTTACGACGCTGTAGGTGTCCTGCTCGAGCACATGGAACGGGATATCGAGCGCACGCAAGTAGTTCGGCAGCACCTCGGCATCGTAGCCGGGTTGCTTCTGGTCCAGATGCACCGCGACCAGCTCGAATTGAACCGGCGCCTTCGCCTGCAATTTCAGCAGGATATCGAGCAGCGTGTAGGAATCCTTGCCGCCGGACAGGCAGACCATGACGCGGTCGCCGTCCTCGATCATGTTGAAGTCGGCTATGGCCTGGCCGACCTGATGACGCAGGCGCTTGGCCAGCTTGCCGGCTTCATAGTCGAGCTTGCGATCGAGGAGTGCGTTCATGGCGGCGTCTGGAGGCGGGCGCGCATTGTAGTCGCGACGTGTCTCAAGTTCTGCGTCCGCTGCGCTTGCGTAGCGGACGCGCCACGCTCGTCCTCGCGCGCGGCAATGCCGCCTGCGGCGCAACCTGCACCGCGACGCTCGCGTCCGCATAGCGCGCGCCCGCCGCGCAGACGAAGTCGCGGAACGCCTGCGCCAGCGGCAGCAGCTGCTTGCCGCGCCGGTGCACGACGTGCCAGCGCCGCACCACCGGCAGGCCGTGCATCGCCGGAACGTGTACGAGGCCCAGGCCGCGCTCGAGCGCCAGCGTGTTCAGCGAAAGAAAGCCGATGCCGAGGCCGGCCATCACGGCCTGCTTGATCGCCTCGTTGCCGGTCATCTGGATGACTTTGCGCGGCGAGAATTTCTCGCCGGCGAAATAGCGCTCCATCACTGCGCGCGTGCCGGAGCCGGGCTCACGCACGAGAAACGTCTCTTCGGCGAGATCGGCCAGGCGCAGGCGCTTGCGCTGAAGCGCCGCGTGCATCGGGGGCAGCACGAGACCGTGCGGATGGTCGGCAAACGCGAGTGCAACCGCGTCGAGCGATTCGGGCGGCACGCCCATGATCGCGAGGTCGATGTCGTTGTCGGCGAGCAGTTGCAGGATGCGCGCGCGGTTCTCGACCTGCAGCGAAAGCACGACGCCCGGATGGCGTTCGGTGAACGTGGCCAGCAGGTGCGAGGCGAAGTACTTCGCCGTGCTGACGATGCCGACATTCAACTTGCCATGCTGCTGGCCGCGCATGGCGGCGAGCTGTTGCTCCAACTCGTCGAGATCATGCTGCACGCGCCGCGCGTACGCCGCGACCGCATCGCCGGCTTCGGTCAAGCGCAGTTGACGACCGACCAGTTCGGTCAACGGCAACCCGCACTCCTCTTCCATCGCCTTCATCTGCATCGACACTGCGGGCTGCGTCAAATGGCAGACGCCAGCCGCGGCGGAAATGCTGCGCAGCCGCGCAACCTGCTCGAACACCCGCAACTGCCGCAACGTGATCCGCTTCATGGCGAGCCCTCCGGCGCTGACATCGAGAAACCCTACTTTGCTGCGAAGCGGCGAACATAATAGGTATCAGGGAAATTTATGCAGCGATGCAGTGAAATTGAATATACCTGATACCAGCCCACGCCTACATTCGTGACCCCAGCGGCGAATCGACGCCGCCATAGCCAGCACAGGAAGGACGCGCATGAACAAGCCGACCGACGAAGGCCAGATCACCGATGGCAAGAAGCGCTACGCCGCCGGCGTGCTGAAGTACAAGCAGATGGGGTACTGGCAGCCCGACTACGTGCCGAAGGACACCGACCTGATCGCGATGTTCCGCA